>DATIOX010000086.1:0-34583 GCA_035472675.1 Candidatus Dormiibacterota bacterium | reverse complement strand
CGCGGCTGGTCGAAGTCATACCGATTCTCGTCCGGTTCGCGGCCGGTGAAGATGCTACCTTCAATTTTCACGTTGCGCCAAACCAGGCCGGCCGTGGCCACGCCGAAGGTGATGTGCGTCGAATCCTGCCAGTGATGTCCGATTGGGGCATCGGGATTGTCCATTGCCGATGGGCGATGCATGAACGCGGGCGGGCCGAGTGCTGGTTCACCCGGATAACCGAAATAGATATACGCGCTAAAATCGTGATCGAATTTTTGCGACAAGCTCAGTGAGAGTTCGTCGAAAAGATCGTGTGGATGCTGGCGATCATGCAGCGGCTGGTCGTGCCACGATTCGCCGGTTTGAAACAGAAGCGGATAGCCGCGTCCGCCTTCTGTGAGCGGATCCAGGCTCATCATCAAACGCGCGCCGATCTGGGTGCCATCACCGATCGGATGCGAATACATTCCCATGATCCAGTTGGGCGCGTCGATGCGATCGTCGCCGCGTCGTGTGCTCACGTTAGTGTAACGCGGAAAAATCGCGCCGTGCAGCATCAGCATGTTGTCATCGAACATGAACATTTTGCCGTACATTGGCGACGAATCGGGCAGCCAACTCGTGCCGGAACCTTCGCGGCTCATGGGATCTGCAAGGTCAATAGACGAACGCATTTCCATCCGCATCTCGTGCTTGTGATCATGCTGATGCATTTCATGGGATGAATGCGATTGATGGGACATATGCGACTGATGATTGGACGTTGGGCGTTGAGCGCCTGCTCGCGATTTATCGGAGTTGGGCGTTGAAAGTTTTTCCTGGTCTTTCGGCACGAGCTTCATCCCGCATTTAGGACAATTGCCTGGATGATCTGTCACGACTTCGGGATGCATCGGACAGGTGTATTTCTGTTTCTTCTCATGCTCCTTGGCTGGGCGATTGAGGTCAATCGCCCCTACCTGTGGGCCGGCGCCAATAGCGAGCGTCACTGCACTAATAAGAATGAAAATCCGCTTTTGCATTTGGTTGTGCGTCTTCTGCAGTGGCAGTCGCGTCGTCTGCGACGGTCTGAGCAACGCAGGCGGCACGCCTGCCGCTACAGTGGAAGGTTCGAGATCCCGAAAGCTCTCGGGGCTCGTCAGGCGAAAAAGGGCGGCGCGTGAGCGAAAAGGCTCCGCTGCGAAATCAATTCAGCGAACGACTGTGCATCGGGCGGGCCCGTGTCGAGAAACAGCGGTAACAGAGCATTTCGCAAATGTTCAGTGCCCGGGCGTTCCTCCGGAAAAAGATCGACACCGGAAAAATTCGCGTGGTCAGGGCTCCAGCTCTTGGTGACAACCGGAACGACCGCGCGCAAAATTTTGCAGCACTGCGCTCCAGTTGACTGCTTTTCTTTTGGCTTGGAATGAAACGGGCATCCGGTTTGCACTGAGGCTCTCTTTCCTGCCAGCGCCGCGAACGCACAATGATTTGAAATCGCAAACCATGAGCAAATCGCAACCACGACGATTAGGCCACGCCCGCTGCATTTCATATTTGCCTCAATCGCGCATGCAGCGTGACTGCTCAAGAATTTTCTTCCGGTGGATCGACAATCGGGGCAATCGGTCCGGACGGTATACTTTCTGGCGGAACAACATCGGGGATGGGACCCGTCGAGGTCGGTGAAATCTGCGGTTGTTCGACCCGCGTTGCCATAAGCATCGCTGTGAAAAGCAGTGCGCCTGCGAGAAAATAAGGCGCGCCCGGCAGGTGAATCGGATTTTTTGGATCGATGAACCATCCAAAAATTCGAAGGAACAACCATGGTCCGATAATGAAGGTGATTGAACGCATGCTTTGCAGGGCTCCTTGCAACTCGCCTTGTTCGCGCTCGCCGACGCGGTGAGTCATCATGCTTTGGGCCGCGGGCATGGAAATGTTCCAAAGCGAAATGATTGGGATTGAGGCGAGCAACCAAGCGCCCGTCCTGGCCAGGCCGGCAACCACCATCCCAGTCGCGCCAAAACACTGGCCGATATAAAGCGTCCGTTTCTCCCCGAAGCGTTTTACCATTCGCCCAGTCAAGCCTCCGGAAATAGCGGCGGTCACGATGCCCACGACCATCAGAGATATTCCGATCATTCCCTGACTCCAATTGTAGCGATAGATTGCGTACAGCGCCCAAACGCTGAAGACGTTGTGGGCAAAATAGGCAAGAAACTGGATCGTCGTCAGTCGCCAAAGTTCGTGATGGGAACGCAGTAGTGTAAGCGAACCGACTGGATTCGCGCGGCGCAGTTCAAAGGTTTTTCGCTGTTCGCGCGGCAGCGATTCGGGCACGAAAAAGTAACCCCATAGCCAATTCGCGAGACTGAGTCCGGCCGCGACCCAGAAAGCGAGACGCGGATTGAAGTTGCCCAATAATCCCCCGATGCCGGGACCAAACGTAAATCCAATCCCGAACGCAACTCCGATGAGTCCAAAAGCTCCGGCCCGCTTTTCTTTCGGCGTGACGTCGGCGATGTAAGCCATTGCGGTCGGAATGCTCGAAGTCGTGATTCCGGAAATGATTCGGCCGAGAAAGAGCCAGTTCAGAGTCGGCGCCATAGCCATCACGATATAATCTAAGCCGAGCCCGAGATTTGAGAGCAGGATGATCGGGCGTCTGCCGAAACGATCCGACAAAACGCCGAGCCAGGGTGAAAAGAAAAATTGCATGAGCGCGAAGACCACCGCGAATCGAGCACTCCATTTCGCTGCATCGGTCATTTCGCCGCTTAGGAAATCGAGAATCAACTTCGGCAAAACGGGAATGATCAACCCCATTGCCAGAACATCGAGCGTTACGGTGACAAGAATGAAAGTGATTGCGGCCCGGCGATTTTTCATTGGAGTATCGACAAGAACAGGATCGGCATCGACGTACTTGGCGCACAGTTTATTTCAAGCCCGGTTATGATTCGACTCTCTTACAGGTCCTCCAAAACGGAAGTCCGCGAGAGTCAAATTCACGGACGCGGTTTGTTTGCGATTGCCGACATTGCCAAAGACGAAATCGTTGCAGTGAAAGGCGGCCACATTGTCGGTCGAGAAACCTTGCGCGAAAAAATCACGCCACGGCTCGGGCCGGTGGAAATTCAGATCGATGACGATTTGTTTATCGCGCCGGTTACGGAGGAAGAGCGCGAGCTCTCGATGTTGTATTCGAACCACTCGTGCAACGCGAATCTCGGTGTGCGCGGCGAGATCACGTTCGTAGCGATGCGCGACATCCGCGCCGGCGAAGAGCTCACGCATGATTGGGTGACAACCGACGACGATGATTACTCCGTTGAATGCAAATGCGGCGCGCCCAACTGCCGGAAAATTCTCACTGGCAAAGACTGGCAGCGTCCCGAATTGCAGAAGCGTTATGCAGGTTATTTCTCAGCTTATCTGATGCGAAAAATCGCCACAGCTTGTCATTGTGAACGAAGCGAAGAATCTCATCGTCGGAGTACAGATCGCACTGGATAACCTGGTTGACGCAATACCTGAAAGATCCTTAGCTTCGCTCAGGATGAGAGCGTGGCGGGTTGCGTTTCGACATCGGACACTATCGGCGCAAGAGGCGTTGAACGTGCGGACACCACGCTGCGATGTCCGGCCAGCGCAGCTCGCCGTCCTGCCGTCAGTATCGGTAATGCTCTGATTTAAACGGGCCGTCGATTGAAACGCCGAGGTAGTCGGCTTGTTTTGGGGAGAGCTTGGTGAGCTTCACACCGATTTTTTCCAGGTGCAAACGGGCGACTTCTTCGTCGAGTTTTTTCGGCAGAACGTAAACGCCGACTTTGTAAGTGTCGCGATTTTTCCAGAGATCAAGCTGGGCCAGAACTTGGTTGGAGAATGAGTTCGACATGACGAAGCTCGGGTGACCCGTAGCGCATCCGAGATTTACGAGTCGGCCTTCGGCAAGGAGGAAAATCTCGTGCCCGTCGGGGAACGTGTACTTGTCGACCTGCGGTTTGATGTTGGTTCTCTTCACGCCCTTGGCCGCGTTGAGTGCATCGACCTGAATCTCGTTGTCGAAGTGGCCGATGTTGGCGACGATCGCCTGATCTTTCATTCGTTGCATGTGATCGAACGTGATCACGTCGATGTTGCCGCTGGCAGAAATGTAAATGTCGCCGCGACCGAGCGTCTCTTCGACAGTCGTCACTTCATATCCTTCCATTGCCGCCTGCAACGCATTGATCGGATCAATCTCGGCGATGACGACGCGCGCCCCCTGACCGCGCAATGATTGCGCGCAGCCTTTGCCGACATCGCCGTAACCGCAAACCACGGCGACCTTTCCAGAAAGCATCACATCCAGCGCGCGATTTAATCCATCGACCAGCGAATGCCGGCAGCCGTAGAGATTATCGAACTTCGATTTGGTGACGGAATCGTTCACATTGATAGCAGGAACGAGTAGCCTGTTTTCCTGATGCATCTTGTAGAGTCGATGCACGCCAGTTGTGGTCTCTTCCGAGACACCCCGCCAATCCTTTACGATCTCGTGCCAGCGATAGGGATTCTCACCATGAATCTCGAGGAGCAAATCTTTGATTACCTGTTCTTCCTTGTTCGCCGATTTCGTCTTGGCCCAATCGCTGCCTTCTTCGAGCTCATAGCCTTTATGAATCAGCAAAGTGGCGTCGCCGCCATCGTCGACCACCAGTTGTGGACCTTTACCTTCAGGATGCGAAATCGCCCGATAGGTGCATCGCCAGTAATCCTCCAGCGATTCGCCTTTCCAGGCGAAAACCGAGATGCCGCGTTTGGCGATCGCTGCTGCGGCATGATCTTGCGTCGAGAAAATATTGCAGCTCGCCCAGCGCACGCTTGCGCCAAGATCGGTCAGCGTTTCGATCAACACGGCTGTCTGGATCGTCATGTGCAGCGAGCCCGTGATGCGCACGCCAGAGAGCGGTTTCTGTGGCGCGTATTTTTCGCGGATCGCCATCAGACCCGGCATTTCCTTCTCCGCAATGGAAATTTCTTTTCTTCCAAAATCAGCCAATGAAATGTCGGCGACTTTGTAATCCTGCCTTGTTTTCGATTCAGTGATTGTTGTGCTCATAAAATTGTTTGGAGTGTTTATCTAACCGCCTGCTTTAGCGCTTCCGCCTTATCTGTTTTTTCCCACGTGATCGCATCAAGATCGTCAATGCGTCCGAAGTGACCGTAATTCGTTGTCTTGCGATAGATCGGTCGAAGCAGATTGAGCTGCTTGATGATCTCGGCTGGCTTGAAATTGAAAACTTCCCAGATGGCGCGCTCCAGTTTTTCTTCGTCCACCTTGCCGGTGCAGAAAGTATCGACGCTGACGCTGACCGGTTCGGGGTGACCGATAGCGTAGGCGAACTGAACTTCACATCGGTCGGCCAAACCAGCTGCGACGACAGTCTTTGCGACCCAGCGCCCCATGTAAGCGGCGCTGCGATCCACCTTTGTTGGATCTTTTCCGGAAAACGCGCCGCCTCCGTGACGTCCCATCCCGCCATAGGTATCACAGATGATCTTGCGGCCGGTTATGCCTGCATCGCCCTCGGGACCGCCGATCACGAACCGCCCCGTTGGATTGATTAAATAGGTTGTCTTCGCATCCAACCATTCCGCCGGTATCACTTTCTTGATTAGAAGTTCGAGCAAAGTCTCGCGGACTTCTTTTTGTTTCACATCGGCGGCATGCTGTGAGGAAACAACCACGGTCGTGGCTCGCAGCGGCTTGTAGCCGTCATATTCGATCGAGACTTGCGTCTTTGCGTCCGGGCGCAGCCAGGGAATTTCGCCGGCTTTACGCAATCGCGTGAGCTCGCGTCCGAGTTTGTGGGCGAAAGAGATAGGCGCAGGCATCAGCTCGGGGGTTTCATTGCAGGCAAAGCCGAACATCAAACCTTGATCACCAGCGCCCTGCTCCGCAGTGGCTTTCCCGTCGGCTGCTGCTTCATCGACACCTTGCTTAATATCGCGCGATTGCTCGCTCATTTCGCAGATGACCCGGCAAGTGTCGGCGTGAAAAAAGCAATCGCCGTTTACGTAGCCGATTTCACGGACGGCAGCGCGCACACGGTCCTCAAAGTCAAACTTTGCATTGCTTGTAATTTCGCCCGCCAGCACGACGAGGTTGCCTTTTGCGAGAGTTTCGCAAGCGACGCGACTCAATGGATCTTGCTCGAGACAGGCGTCGAGAACGTAATCGCTAATGGTATCGCAGACTTTATCGGGATGACCTTCGGTGACGGATTCGGATGAAAAGATATAACGGCGAGACATGGCTGCGCGAAGTGATCAGTTACAAAGTTACAACGTTAAATCGGATGGGTAGAGTGTGTAATCACGTGGCCGTTGTAACAATGTAACTATTTTAATAATTTAATTGTTGCCCATCCGACATATTGACCAATCATGATGCGTCGATATATCGTAGTCTACTCTCATGGCGTCAACTATTAATTTGTTGCGGCTGCTGGCCGACCCGACCCGCGTGCGGCTATTGCTTCTTTTGGAGCAGGAAGAACTCTCAGTGGCAGAGTTGCAGCAGATTCTGGGAATGGGCCAATCGCGCATTTCCAGTCATCTTGCTCAATTAAAGCGCGCCGGTGTCGTTTCCGATCGCCGGGTAGGTAAAAACGTGTATTACGGCGCCAACCATCACGGACGGAATTCACAGCGAGAGCGCGTTGAAGAAATTACCCGGTTGCTCGCCCGCGAGCTGCCGGAAACATCACGAGATCGAACCAGTCTGAAACTTGTTCTGCACAAACGTCAGGACAAGGTGCGCAAATACTTTGACGAGCTAGCCGGCAAGTTTGGCCGAAGTTATGTGCCGGGCCGCTCGTGGAAAGCGCTGGCGCACACGCTTATTACTTTACTGCCCCCGTTAACGGTGGCCGACCTGGGCGCGGGCGAGGGGACGCTTTCGCAATTGCTGGCTAAAAATGCACGCAAGGTCATCGCCATCGATAATTCGCCGAAGATGGTCGAGTTCGGTGGGCAACTGGCGAAGAAACACGGAATCAAGAACCTCGAATACCGGCTTGGCGACATTGAAGATCCGCCGATCGCCAAAAACAGCGTCGATCTGGCGATTTTGAGTCAGGCGTTACATCATGCCATTCATCCCCAGCAGACGGTCGCTGCTGCCCACGGGATTCTGAAACGCGGCGGCCGGCTGGCAATTCTCGATCTCTTGAGCCACCGATTCGAACGAGCCCGGGACTTATATGCAGACCACTGGCTTGGGTTCAGCGAAGTGCAATTACACCAATTCCTGGAAAAGAGCGGCTTCCGGCAAATTGAAGTGAGCGTTGTGTCGCGGGAAAAACAGAGCCCGCACTTTCAAACTGTGCTGGCTACCGGCATTAAGTGAACGCTAGGGCTACTTCGCGTGTCAATATAGTGGCCGTTTTGGCCGTTGGTTTATGGTCTCTACCGACAAAGCTGTAGCCATGACCGGCTTCTTCCAGGAAGTGAAACGGCGCAAGGTGTACCGCGTGGCAGCAGCCTACATCATCGCTGCCGGCGGGATTATACAACTGGCCTCAGCCGCGTTTCCCGCATGGGAATTGCCAAACTGGGCGCTGCGTCTGGTGATAGTCATGCTGCTGATGGGCTTCCCAATCGCGCTGATCCTTGCCTGGGCGTACGACATCACCGCGCAGGGCGTTGTGGCAACACCAGCGCCGGCGGTGCCCGGATCGCATCGGCGCCGGAACATACTCATGCTTGTACTGACCGGCGTGATCATTTCCGCCGCTGCAGGGTTCTTTCTCCTGCCGCGCGTGTCAGCCCACAAGTGCGACAAGTCAATCGCAGTGTTGCCGTTTGAAAATCTGAGCGACGAAAAAGAGAACGCGTATTTCGCGGACGGCATTCAGGATGACGTGCTCACCAATTTATCGAAGATTGGCGACCTGAAAGTGATCTCGCGCACATCGGTCATGCCATATCGAGGGAAGGCATCCAGCGTTCGTGAAATCGGAAAGACTCTGGGCGTTGGTGCGATTCTGGAAGGCAGCGTTCGCCGCATGGGCAATCGAGTGCGCGTGAACGTGCAATTGATTAACGCCGACACTGACGAGCACATGTGGGCGGAAGATTACGATCGTGATCTGACTGATGTGTTTGCCATTCAAACGGACCTGGCCCAACAAATCGTACGCGAATTGCAAGCGAAGCTGTCGCCAATGGAGAAAGCGCAAATCGAGCGCAGGCCGACCCAGAATGGCGAAGCCTATCTGGCATTTGTCCAAGCACATGATTTGTCCACTCGACCGGACAAATTTCGCGGCGATATAGAAAACGCAGAACAGCTTTTTGAAAGAGCGACGAAACTCGATCCGAACTTTGCAGAGGCGTTCGCGGGATTGGCGTGGATCGACAACTGGATGTATCACACCTTCGATCCAACTGCTGCGCGAAAGGAAAAGGCGCGTGCCGCAGCCGAGGAGGCCGTTCGTTTGCAGCCGAACTTGCCCGAGGCCCATCTCGCGCTCGGCTTTTATTATTACTATTGCGAGCGCGATTATCAGAATGCTCTGAGAGAGTTTGCGATTGCGAAATTAAGTTTGCCAAACTCGGCGGAAGTTTACATGGCGATTGGATCCATTGAGCGACGCCAAGGTAAATGGGCGCAGTCCACCGGCAATTTCGAGAAAGCGGTATCCCTCAGTCCGAGGGATTCATTTATTCTCGTAAATCTTGCCGACAATTATCGCGCCAACAAGAACTTCGAGACCGCGGACAAAATTTTGGGTCGTGCCATCGAAGCTGCACCCAACTCGCTTAGCGCGCGCGCGGCAAAGGCAATGCTTCCGCTGGATTGGAAAGGGGACCTGAGCATGATGGAGAAAGACTTGGCGGATATGCCGCCAGGGGTCGATCCGGAGGGTCTCGTCACGTTCGGTCGGGTGCAACTCCTGATGTTGCAACGAAAATTCCCGGAAGCTCTCGCTGTTCTAAAGCAATTGTCGCCAGATCTTTCTCACGATTCTAAGCCAAGAGAATTTTTAGAGGGCGCAATTTATACTTTTTTGAATGATTGGGAAAAGGCGCGCTCTGCCTTCGAACATGCACGGCCGATTGCAGAACAATCTCTGCGCGAAGCTCCGAACGACGCTTTCCGGCATGCGCTGCTCGGTCAGATTCTCGCCGGGCTTGGTGAGAAGGAAGCCGCCATCGCCGAAGGCAAACGCGCGGTCAACCTTCTGCCCGAATCCCAGGATGCTCTCGAGGGACCAAAAGCTACGCTTGAGCTCGCCAAAATTTATACATGGACAGGTGAAACCGATCAGGCGCTTTTACTTCTCGACCACTCGCTGAGTACGCCCAGTGGAATCACAGTTTCCTTTCTGAAACTTGATCCGGTCTGGGATCCGCTGCGAAGTGATCCGCGCTTTCAGGCTTTGATCGACAAGCACGACGCAAAAGTTTAGCGTCTGCTTCTGTTTCTTACCGTCGACGACCGCCATCATTCCGAACGGCGCGAGGAAATTCACAAACGAATAGCCGCCATGTGGAGTGAACAGCGCGCTTCGTTTTCGTGTCTATATTTTCGCCGTTGAGCTATACTCCTGTTCGATCCAAATCTCTTGTTATGAGCAGCGGCTTCTTCGAGGAAGTGAAACGGCGCAAGGTTTACCGCGTGGCGGCGGCTTATATCATCGCTGCTGGCGGCATCATACAGCTGGCGTCGGCCGCATTTCCAGCGTGGGAATTGCCAAACTGGTCGCTGCGTTTGGTGATCACCCTTTTGCTGCTCGGCTTTCCAATCGCGCTGATCCTTGCTTGGGCGTTCGACATCACTGCGCAGGGCATTCGTGCGACACCAACCCCGGCGATGCCCGGATCGCATCGTCGCCGCAACATAATCATGCTTGTGGCAACAGGCGTGATCATTTCCGCCGCCGCCGGGTTCTTTCTGCTGCCTCGCGTCTCGGCGCACAAGGTCGACAAGTCGATTGCAGTTTTGCCGTTTGAAAGTCTGAGCGACGAAAAAGAGAACGCTTATTTTGCGGACGGCATTCAGGACGACGTGCTCACGAATTTATCGAAGATTGGCGACCTGAAAGTGATTTCACGTACATCGGTCATGCCGTATCGAGGGAAAGCATCCAACCTTCGTGAAATCGGGAAAGCCCTCGGGGTTGGTTCGATTCTGGAAGGCAGCGTTCGGCGCATCGGCAATCGGGTGCGTGTGAACGTGCAATTAATTAATGCAGAAAACGACGAGCACATTTGGGCTGAAGATTACGATCGTGAGCTGACCGATGTGTTCGCGATTCAAACCGATCTCGCCCAAAATATCGCGAACGAGCTGCGGGCAAAATTATCGCCAAGCGAAAAGGCACAGATAGAACACAAGCCAACACAAAACGGCGAGGCCTATCTCGCTTTCGTGCAAGCGCACAATCTTCAGAGCGCTTTCGAAGACTTCGAGAAATTGAAACAGGGTGAGCAACTCTACGAACGCGCCATCGAGCTCGACCCAAAATTCGCGCTCGCCTTTGCGCGTTACTCGCAGCTGGAAAGCTGGATCGTGCACACGTTCGAACGGACGCCGGAACGCCGCGAAAAAGCGCAGACCTTGGCCGAACGGGCCCTGCAATTGCAGCCGGATCTACCCGAAGCGCATCTGGCCCGCGGAGTTTCATATTACTACGGCGACAACAACTACGACGCCGCGCTCAAAGAATTCGAGATTGCGGGAAGCGGATTGCCTAACGAATCGGAAGTTTATCTCTCCATCGGCGCGATCCAACGCCGTCAGGGAAAATGGGCGGAATCAACCGCGAATCTCGAAAAGGCAGTCAGTCTAAATCCAAAGGACATCTGGGCTCTGCAAAATCTTGCCTTCAACTACCAGATGCTGCGGGATTTCGACAAGGCTAACGAGGCGATCGATCGCGCGCTTGCGTTGGATCCAACAGCGCTGGCTCCTTTGGAGGTCAAATCTCAGCTGGCCATTGCTGAAAAGGGCGATTTCAGCGTTGCTGAGAAAGCATTTGATGCCGTGAAATCTGCGCCAATGAGCGCCCAGGATAGACTCAGGACCGCCAATTCCCGGGCGGATGTGTTTCTACTCGAACGGAAGTATAGAGAAGGATTGCAGGCAGCGGAAAGTCTGCCAGACGACCAGCTCGCAGCTTTTCCTGGAGCTCTGTTCGGTAAATATTATTCCATCGGTTTTGCTCGAAAAGCTTTGAACGACACTGTGGGCGCACGCGAAGCTTTCTTAAAAGCGAAGAACGCAGGCGAAGGGGAGCTGACACGAAGTCCCGTCGAAAAGACCCATATTCAGATGGCAAAAGTGCTGGCGCAACTCGGCGAAAAGGACGCCGCGCTGGCCGAGGCGCAGCGGGCGACTGAATTACTTCCGGAGAGCAAAGACGCGTTTGGTGGCCCGGAGATTACTGCTGGGGTAGCGGAAGTTTACTCCATTCTTGGCGACAACGATCGCACGATCGAAATCCTCGACGGATTGTTAAGCCGGCCCAGTGCTGTAACGGTGGAAGGCCTGAAAGTAAATCCTATTTGGGATCCGTTACGGAGCAATCCGCGTTTTCAGGAGCTGCTGCAGAAATACGCTGGTAAAGTCTAGACGGGGACAAGATTCGCAATTCTGCAAAGAGCGTGTGACACGTTTGGCTCATATGACTCATGCGTTTTAAATGTGCCTTTTTCTTTCTCGCCCTTACTGCAACCGCACAAGCGGATTGGACGATTCTCTCTACCGCGTCGGAGCCGGGACGCGACGGCCTGGTACACAGACATATTGTTCTGGAAAACCCCGTTGGCAGCGAACGCATCACCATTGATCTCGCAATCTTTTCTACAGAGTCCTGCACACTGCGTGTCCTTCAAAATGAAGGTGGTTCAGACAGTCTTGGCGAGATGATGAGACGTGAAAAATGTCTGGCCGGTGTAAATGGCGGGTACTTCAATGAAAACTTCGCACCGCTCGGTTTGCGAATCGCGAACGGGCAAATGATCGCGCCACTGCAGCGCGCACGCTTGATTACGGGCGTGCTTGCGGCCTCACCCCGAGGAGTGCAAATCGTGCGTTCTCGTGAATTTTCGCGGCGCCTGGGAGTGACTGCAGCAATTCAGAGCGGGCCGTTTCTTGTTGATCGAGGCCAGCCCATCAGCGGTTTGAACGATTCCCATCTGGCCCGACGGACTTTTGCGGCGACTATCTCCGGCGGCGGTCGCGCATTGATCGGCGTTTGCTCGGGGGTTTCGCTGGCAGAATTGGCGAAGATCCTTGCGACAACGTCGCTCGCTGAGGATTTGAAAATTGAACGCGCACTAAATCTCGATGGCGGATCATCGAGCGCATTTTGGTTCGCGCGAGAGAATGGCAGCGCGTTTTCAATTTCGGAGCAGAAATCCGTGCGCGATTTTGTCGGGATTGTTCCAAAATAGCTATAGCGGCACTCTGCGAGCGCCAATCGACGAATGGATTTGCGACGGTCAGAGACCGCCGCTACAGAAATACGGCAGATGCGCACGTTCGGCGGCTTTAGATCTGGGGACAGATTTTTCTACGGCGAAATTCGTGGCGACGAAGTTCGCGTCCTAAAAAATCCCTTTTGGATCGACATCGAGGCGACAGGCGAGATTGTCCGCCTAACGAGCGTGGTTGTCGATCTTCCGGTCGCGCCGTCCAAGTTAATTGCAGTAGGCCTCAATTACTCTGACCACATCGCGGAGATGAAGCGGATACCGCTGGGCACGCCGTTAATCTGGTTCAAATCTCCAGGCTCGCTTTTGCCGCACGACGGCACAATCGAAATTGCTTTTCCCGAACATCAAACCGATTTCGAAGCGGAGTTGGCAATCGTCATTGGCAAGTCCGCGAAAAATGTCCTCCCAGAGCGAGCGCTGGATTTTGTTTTCGGTTACACAATTGGTCTCGATATCAGCGATCGAGATCTGCAAAAGACCGAGAAGCAATTTGGCCGCTGCAAATCATTCGACACGTATACACCAATTGGGCCGTTTGTTTATGCTGATGTCAACGTGAGCGATGTTTCACTCGAGTTACGACAGAATGGGAAGGTGCGCCAAAGCACGCGCACGAGCCGGATGATATACCCGGTTGCGCAAATTATTTCCTTTGCGAGTCAATCACTCACACTCTTACCGGGCGATGTAATTTTAACTGGAACGCCTGCTGGTGTCGGTCCAATTCATGCCGGGGATGAACTCGAAGTAACAATCGACGTTTGGCCGCGCCTGCGGAATACCGTTGCGATCGCATCACAAGCACGTTCAACGGGCGAGAAATGACGGAATTTTGGCGATGACAAACTCCACGCGTTTGCCTTACATCTTCTCTGTAGCAATATTACGAAGTAAAGGGTACATCCTCGGGATCAAAAAAGTGAAAAGTTTTGCTGGACTCACCAGTAATGGTTTTGCGATAAATGCACTCCTGTACCGCAACCGTTCGATCACATTCCTGATTTAACAAAACTATGAAAACATCATTCATCGCCTCAGCCTGCTTACTAGCGCTTGTACTAACATCGGTCGCGCAGTCTCCGCCGCCCGCGCAAAATCCGCCCGGAGCTCCCGCTACGAGGCTTGGAGCGCAAGCGCCGACAAATCCCGCCTCGGTAAATCCCGCTGCGCCCATGCAGTCGCCGGCTACAAACGTGCTGCAAGGGCAGCAGCCTGCCGTGCCGCAAGGGCAGCAACCTGCCGTGCCCGGCGCGTCCATTCCTGTCACGCTGAGCCCGGCACCAGGAGCGGTAACTAGCCCGGCTGCGGCCACCGCGACCAGTCCGTCCCCGGCCGCATCGCCCACTGCTGAAGCGCAACCAACAGGTTTTCTCGCCGGCAACTGGTTAATTGACAAATTCCACAAGGGGGGCCCGGTAATGTGGCCGATTCTGATCGTGTCGATCATTGCGCTGACGGTAGTCATCGAACGATGCTTTTGGTGGGGTGGCCGCTGGTTCCGACGCGATCCAAAGCGCATCGAGAAGGTGTTTACCGCGATCGAGAACGGTGATACAACCGAGGCTTCCAGGCTTTCGCGCGGATCACGCGACCCGGTCCTTCGCATGATGTGGAATGGCCTCAATCACCAACACGCCTCGTTGCAAGGCGCCTTGCAGGTCGCTGCCGGCATTGAGATCAAGCGCGCGGGTCGATTTCTCGTCGTCATGGACACCCTCGTAACTTTGGCTCCCTTGCTCGGTCTGTTGGGCACCATTACCGGTCTTATTAGGTCGTTCAGTTTTCTCGGGAACGAAGAGTTGGCTGTGCAAGCCGTCACTGGCGGCATCGCCGAAGCGCTCATTGCCACCGCCTGCGGTCTCGGTATTGCCATCTTCGCTTTGATTCCTTTTAACTTTTTTACTTCCCGGGTGTCTAACTTGGAGTTCGAACTGCAGACGGCAGCCACGAACTTGGAAGTGATGCTCGAAGCCCAACAGAAGGAACCCAGGGAACACAGAGGAGTAGAAATCGAACACGGTACGCCCGCCTCGGCAACGCGTTCTTCAATCTAGGAATTTCCAATGCGCGTCAGTTCACCTGTCCCTCACAAGAAAGCGCGGATCGAGATCATCCCGTTGATCGACATCATGTTCTTTCTGCTCGCCAGTTTCATGATGGTGAGCTTGAGCCAGGTGCATATGAAAGGGATGAAGGTGAACCTCCCCACGGGCAGTTCGGGTGAGACACAATCAAAACGGGATTACATCAGCGTCTCGGTCGATAAGGATGGCCATTATTTTTTCGATAAAAATGAGATGACTGAGGCAGATATGCAGGCGCGCCTGATCCAAGTGCACCAATCAGATCCGGAAGCGAAAGTATTCGTCCGCGGCGATCGCGATACTGTCCATGGAAACATTGTTCATTTGCTCGAGATGCTTCGCTCAGCGGGATTCTATAAAATCTCATTCGAGATTAAGAGCGAGGCTTTAAAGGGGGTGCCGGGCGCCGGCACGTAATCTGGTTATGGCAGAAGAAGTACCAAAACCGCTGCTTTATCGGCCACCGCCGCCGTTGTATTTCTGGGGCGCTTTTGGCGCTGCATTAGCGATTCATCTCACCGCGGTTGCACTTGCTCAAAAACACGAAGTCGCGGTTGAAGTTCCTCCTGACGTACCGACCGCCGTCGTCGAGGCGACATTGCAAGCCACTGAGGAACCCACGCCTCCACCGGAAGACATCCCGTTGCCGGAGCCTCCTCCGCCGCCCGAGATCCAGCCAGAGTTTGTGGAAGAGACAACTCCTCCGCCAAAGAAACCGCAGGCGCAAAAATTCACGCCCATTAAGGCGCCGCAAGCTGCCGGTCGTCCTGGTACCCTGTCAATCTCCTCAGCGAAAGCGCTGGCCACTTATGCGCCGCGCCCGCAGTACCCCTACGAGGCGCGTTCACGGCATGTTACAGGCAGCGGAGTGTGTGTCGTCGAAGTCGGTCCAAGCGGCAGCGTGACGAGCGCTTCAATGGCACAAAGCATCGGAAATCCTATTTTGGATAACGCAGCAACGAGCGCTTTCCGTCAATGGCGATTCAAGCCGGGTTCGGTGTCAAAGGTCAAAATCCCGATCACGTTTACCATGACAGGCGCCCAGTACTGAAATTCTTTGAGTTTAACGTATGAGACTTGCTTCACCGGTTCCGAAGAAAAGAGCGCGTATTGAGATCATCCCTTTGATTGACATCATGTTCTTTCTGCTCGCCAGCTTCATGATGGTAAGTCTAAGCCAGACCCACATGAAAGGGATTCGGGTGAATTTACCGGCTGCGATTGCTCCGCCTCCAAGCCAGGTAAAGGATTATGTCTCCATCAAGATTCAGGAAGGAAACGCGGTTTACTTCGACAACCAATATGTATCGGACGATCAAGTCCTGCCGCGCCTTTTCGATCTCCATCGCGGCAACCCGGACATAAAAGTCTCTATCAGCGCGAGCTTGATGGCGATGCACGGCGACGTGATCGCTGTGCTCGACAAGGTTCGCTCGGCTGGAATTACGAAAGTTGGATATCAAATCAGGGCCGCGGGGGCACCCGCCGCGCAACCGGGGGCCCCTCCACCGCCGCCTCCGCCTCCGCCCGCACCGAAGCCTTAGACTCCGCCGCAGAGCGTCGGCAGTTTGGCTTGCAATTTGCGAATCGCCTTTGCCCGGTGACTGATATTGTTTTTCACTCCGTCGGGCAGTTCGGCGAACGTTTCTTCGAATCCGTTTGGGATAAAGATCGGATCGTAGCCGAATCCGTGTGAGCCCCGCGGCCGTTCGGCGATTTTTCCTTCTACCACTCCTTCAAACGTTGTGAGGATCTGGCCATCGCGCGCAACCGCCAGGACGCAACAAAACCGCGCGCGGCGTTGATCGCGTTTCGCATCAACTTTCGCAAGTTGCCTAAGTAACTTGGCGATTTTTTCTTTGTCGCTCGCATTCACACCTGCGTAGCGTGCCGATTGAATTCCCGGGGCGCCCCCCAATGCGTCGACTTCCAGTCCTGAATCGTCCGCGATTACCAAGCCGGGTAATTTTTTTGATACTGCGATCGCTTTGAGCTTCGCATTTTCTTCGAAAGACGTCCCACTCTCCGTTATTTCGGAAATCTCGGGATGGGCAGTGAGATCCGGTATAGCCAAACGTGATCCGAAAATTTGCTCAATCTCCCGCGTTTTATGCGCATTGCGCGTTGCCACAATCAATTGCATGCGCGTTTGACAGGATTCAAGGTTAACGACTAATCCACACTGATGACAACGAATAATGGAAAGCTATGAGGGTGAAGAGATTTTTTGTGAATTCGTATTCGTTCGTGTCCATTCGTGGTTAAACCATGGACGAGCGCCGCAAACCGTATCCATTCGACGAGTTCGAACCAAAATGGCAGGCCATCTGGGAAGAGCGACAACTCTTTGACGCGCCCAATCCCGGTGAGAAAGGTTTCGATCCTTTGAAGTCGAAATTTTACGTCCTGGATATGTTTCCCTATCCCAGCGGCGCAGGCCTCCATGTTGGCCATCCCGAAGGTTATACCGCCACGGATATCATCGCGCGTTACAAGCGCATGCGTGGATTCAATGTGTTGCATCCGATGGGCTGGGACGCATTTGGTCTACCTGCTGAGCAATACGCGATCAAAAGCGGCCAGCACCCGGCAATCACAACGCGCGAAAATGTGGCTAACTTCAAGAAGCAGCTCCAGCGAATTGGTTTTTCCTACGACTGGCAGCGTGAAATCAACACGACCGATCCACGTTATTACAAATGGACCCAGTGGATTTTTCTTCAGATTTATAATTCATGGTTCAATCCGGCCACAAACAAAGCCGAGCCCATTTCAACGTATTCGGGCAAAAACCCGGATGAAGTGCGCCTCGCGTATGTCGCTGAGGTGCCGGTGAACTGGTGCCCGGAGCTCGGCACCGTTTTGGCTAACGAGGAAGTCGTCGATGGGAAAAGCGAGGTTGGCGGATTTCCAGTCGTGCGGCGGCCGATGCGTCAATGGATGTTGCGGATTACCGCTTATGCAGAGCGCCTGCTCAAAGAGCTGAGGGGACTCGACTGGCCTGAAGGAATCAAGTTGCTCCAGAGAAACTGGATTGGGAAAAGCGAAGGCGCGGAGATCGATTTCAAGATCGACAAAAGCGACCAAAAAATCCGGGTTTTTACCACACGTCCCGACACCCTTTACGGCGGAATGTTCCTGGTGCTCGCGCCGGAGCATTCGCTTGTCGATCTAATTGTGACCGAGGAGCAATGGCCAGCGGTGCGCGAGTATCGTGAACGGACCGCACGCAAAAGCGATCTCGAACGCGCCGATCTGTCCAAAGACAAAACCGGCGTGTTCACCGGCGCGTACGCGATCAATCCGGCAACCAACAAAAAAATTCCAATCTGGATCGCTGACTATGTGCTGATTGGTTATGGGACTGGCGCGATTGGTGGCGTTCCCGCGCATGACGAACGCGATCTGGAATTCGCGAAAAAATTCGATCTGCCGATTGTGGTTGTTGTTCAGCCAACAGGAGATGAACCGGCATTTGGATTCACTGGCGAAGGCGTCGCAGTCAACTCGCCAATTATTAACGGCCTAACGAGCGCAGAAGCAAAGAAACAAATCACCGTATGGCTGGAGGAACGCGGCCAGGGTAAAGGCGCGGTCAATTACAAATTGCGTGACTGGCTTTTTTCGCGGCAGCGTTATTGGGGTGAACCGTTCCCGATTATCTGGGAAGGCGGCAATCATCGTTCGTTAGGCGAAAGCGAACTGCCGCTGGTGCCCCCTCCGTTGGAAGATTACAAGCCCACCGGGTCGGGCGAACCACCGCTGTCAAAGGCCAAAGATTGGATTCGTTATTCCGAAAAAGCGACTCGCGAGACGAACGTCATGCCGCAATGGGCCGGCTCGTGTTGGTACTACTTGCGATTCTGTGATCCAGACAACGATCAGCGTTTCGTAGGAGAGCAGGCCGAACGCTACTGGATGGGCGGCGAGAAACCGGGTGGTGTCGATTTGTATGTTGGCGGCACCGAGCACGCGGTCCTGCATCTGCTTTATGCACGCTTCTGGCAAAAGGTGTTGTTCGATCTCGGTTATGTCTCGAAGCCGGAGCCATTCCAGTGCCTGGTCAATCAAGGAATCATTCTGGGTGAAGATAATCAGAAAATGTCCAAATCGCGTGGGAACATCGTTAATCCGGACGACGTGATCGACCAGTACGGCGCCGACGCCTTTCGCTGCTACGAGATGTTTATGGGACCCCTGAAGCAAATGAAACCCTGGAGCATGCGCGGTGTGGAGGGCGTGTCGCGTTTTCTTGCGCGCGTCTGGCGTTTGTTCATGACCGAGAACCAGGGCGGAGACTGGGAATTGTCTTCGAAAATTAAAGAGATCGATGCAAACAAGGCACAGCAGAAGATGACCCAAGCAACGATCAAGAAAGTCACTGAGGACATCGAGTCGCTCTCGTTTAACACCGCAATTTCGCAGATGATGATTTTCGTAAACGCGTTTACCGGTGCCGAAGCGATTCCGTTGTCATCGATCCGACCCTTTCTGGTTCTCCTCAGTCCGTTCGCGCCGCATATTGCCTCCGAGTTGTGGGAGAAATTGAGCGCGAAGTTTACGGATGCGCGCGGCGATATCACCGAACAACCGTGGCCGACCTACGATGAGCGGCTACTTGTCGAAGACGAGGTGGAAGTCGTCCTTCAAATTAATGGAAAGGTCCGCGATCGAATGAAGATGTCGATTCTCGCAACGGATGAACAAATGAAAACCGCCGCCCTGTCGAATCCGAAGATTCAAGAGCGGATCGCAGGCAAGACAGTGCGCAATGTGATTGTGGTTCCCGCAAAGCTAGTCAACATCGTCGTATGAAGAAGATCTGGAAGGAATTCCAGGAATTCGCCGTCAAAGGTAACGCGGTCGATCTCGCGGTGGGCGTGATCATCGGGGCAGCGTTTGGTTCTATTGTCAATTCACTGGTCAAAGACGTAATCATGCCGCCAGTCAGTCTCCTTACCGGCGGACTCGATTTTTCTAACAAGTTCCTCGTGCTGCGAGCGGCCAAAGACGGCTCTGTCATGTTCAATACACCGGCCGACGCGGCAAAAGCCGGGGCTATCACGTGGAATTACGGCAACTTCATGACCCTCGTCATTAACTTTTTAATTGTCGGGGCGGCGGTTTTCTTTCTGGTCCGGGGCATTAATAAACTTCGACGGCCAGCCGAAAAAGGATCCGACGAGAAAACTTGTCCGGCGTGCGCGATGAAAATACCGATTAAGGCGACTCGTTGCCCTCATTGTACGAGTGAGTTAACGCAACCGACCACACATTGATGTTGTAGCCGGCGTTGTTCATGCCGGCCAGAGAGATCCGTTCTCGAAGGCTCCACAGGGATCGGCGTCTCAGTCCTAGGGAATTTTCGCGAATTATTGCTTGCCCTTGGCCCCTTCTCCTGCTATGGAGACCGCCAATGCCAAACCGCCTTAACCTTGCGGTGGCAGCAGCTGGCGCCTGTTTAATTGTTGGCTGTGCCACTCAGTCGAAACCGAATCTTAGCAGCGGTCGTATACCGAGCGTGCGTACTACTGCCTATACGCACAGTGAAGGAAGCGGATGCCACAACGCAGTCGGCTGTCGTCTTTCCGGTGGCAAAGTGATGAGTGCTGCGTCTGATTGGTCGCGTTATCCGCTCGGCACGCGGTTTCGCATCAACTCGACAAACGAGGAATACATCATTGACGATTATGGATGGGCACTCGTTGGGACTGATACCATCGACCTGTATAAGCCAAGCCGACTGGAAATGAAACGCTGGGGTGTCCGCCACGTGGACATCGACATCCTGCAATGGGGATCGGAGGAACAAAGTTTGAAAGTCCTCGCACCGCGCTGCAAACATCGCCGGGTGCAACAGATGGTGACAGCTCTTCAGAAAAAGAAGGGGAAAACAACCGTCGCGCAAACTTCCCCTCCTCGCAGTTCGCTCTGATTGGTGTGATAGAGTAACGTGCCAGGGCGCGTGGGACGGCCCGGCAAGCTGTCCCTACCATTCGCTTTGATTTAAGGCCAATCGCGCGGCATTTTCCCCGCGCATGAGAATATTCGTTGTTGGCGGCGCCGGCTACATCGGAAGCGTTTGCGCCGAGCTATTGCTGGATGAGGGCCACGAAGTAGCCATTTTCGATAATCTGACCGAAGGACACGGGCGCGCAGTCGATTCACGCGCTAACTTCATTCGAGGCGAGCTGGCCGACCGCGAACAAATCCAGGCTGCGCTGTCCAGTGCGCGCCCGGACGCCGTGATGCATTTTGCAGCAAACGCGCTCGTCGCGGAATCAATGTGCAATCCGTCGAAGTATTTTCGCAACAACATTTGCAACGGGTTGAATCTGCTCGATGCCATGGTCGCAACTGGCGTTCAGCGAATCGTTTTTTCCTCGACTTGCGCGATTTTCGGACTGCCTGAGCGGGTGCCAATCGAGGAAACCACGCCGGCGCGTCCGATCAATCCATACGGCGAATCGAAACTCGCTTTCGAAAAAATCCTGCACTGGTACGATCGGATCCATGGACTAAAGTTTGTATCATTGCGTTACTTCAACGCAGCTGGTGCGACTGAGCACTTCGGTGAAGATCATCGCCAGGAGACACATCTGATCCCCAACGTGCTTAAGGTCGCGCTGGGTCGAAAACCGAATGTCGAAATTTACGGCACCGATTACGAGACGCCAGATGGAACGTGTATTCGCGACTACATCCATATCCTGGATCTAGCGCGGGCGCACATCCTGGCACTTGGCGCGCCTAGCAGCGCATTTTACAACCTTGGTACAGGAGGCGGCTCCAGCGTCCGCGAAGTCATCGAGGCTTGCGCTAAAATCACCGGACGAAAGATCGCCACAATCGAAAAGCCACGCCGACCGGGCGATCCGCCCCGGCTTATCGCATCTTCGGAAAAGATCAAAAAGGAACTCGGTTGGCGACCGCGGTTCCAGTCGCTCGAAGCAATTATCGAGAGCGCGTGGAAATGGCACGAGAAATTTCCAAACGGCTACGAAGATTAAGGTCTGAGAAACTCCAAGTGTTTTTGCAATCTGGCGCGCTGGCTGCGAGAGCCATTCTGTGTTGCATATGTAACAAGAAACTGTCATTACGCTCTTGAAAAAGCCGGACGCAAGGCTGTCGTCACGGCTGCTCGAACCTGTGCAGTATCCAGATCGTTTAGTCTGCCGCTTGGCGCTCGAAGCACGCGCACATTTTCGTTCCCGGGCGCCCAAGCGTTGGGATCGGTCGGACCGAAGAGCAAAATGCAGTTTGCGCCTGCGGCAGCGGCAAGGTGCGAAATTCCGCTATCGTGGCCTACAAAGATGGTGTGTTCGAGCACGGCGGCAAGATGCGGTAGTGGTAAATTTTTTGCGAAGCAAACATCGCGATCCTTCCAGTCGTACTCCAATTGCGCGATCTGCGCTTTGTCTGCCTCGCCCGAGACAACGACAAGAGAGAACTGCTTTCCGATGTGGCCAGGTTCACCCGTTGCCTTTGATGAACCATCTTTGCCTGAGACTAACTCGGTCCAATTTTCTAGCGGCCAGTTCTTTTCCTTGCTACCGCTTCCCGGATGAATCGCGACGATCGATTGCGATAAACTCCGGAGGAACTCTTGAGCGAACTGGCGATCGTCCACAGAGAGGAAAATTTCTTCAGCGAGATCCGCAACTGTAATCCCTAATTGTTCGATCGGTCGCGCTAGCTGCCTCGCTGCATGGCCGCTTTTTTCGATAATCTTGCCGGGTCCGCAAAGCAGATTTTCAACACCACACCGGTGGAGGTTGCTTTCAAAGATCCCATCCGGATCGTACAGATAGCTGATGATCAAATCGAAACTCGCGAAATAATCTGCCAATTCCGCCGGTAGCTCCGAATTCTTCGCGAAGAAGCTGGCAAAAGGTCCGTATTCGATTGAGCGAATTGCCTGCGCGTAGAACCGGTTTTCCGCGAGCGCCGCGATATGCTTGTAGCCGAGAATCTCAATGTGCGCATCAGGATAGGCCTCACGGAGCGCCTTGAGCGATGGAAGGGTAAGAATGAAATCGCCGATTGCGCCGCCCCGGATTACCAGAATGCGTTGGAACATAGACTTTCAGTCCGTCCGCCCGGTGAGTTTTTAGCCGCTGCGTTCAGAAAGTGGAGAACATCTCCGCCAGGCGCACAGAGCAAAGCCTTATATTTCTAATACTGGGTAAACGCGAATGTCAGAATCACGCAGCCGTAAATCAGTGCGATAGCATGCAAACAGCGCCAGCGAAACGTGCTCCGCGCGCTCCAATTGATTTGATCACGCAGCACGTACGGAATGGCCACCCAAAAGAGACCGGCAAGAATCAATAAATAAGCAAGCACAGTTACGAGCAAACGGCTTGTCTCGTAGCGAAGAAAGGCCGCGTCGAGCAGGGGCTCCGCAGCCAGTAGACAAAGAATTCCAAGAGCGCGCACGGCGAGGAATTCTCCAACAAAACGAAGCACAAGTCCGTAGCCGATGGGCAAGGCAATGAGCAGGGGCCGCCGAAATGCGGAGAATTCACCCATCTGGATGGTCGCGAGCAACCAAAAGGTCCAGATAAGACAAATGGTTAGCAAGAATACGCCCGCCATGTGAGATCGCGGAAACTTCTGTGCAACGCTGGCAAAGTTCGGTTTTAGCAAACCAGGCAGACTAATCAAAACGAGAAGTACGCCTGCGATAATTCCAGCAGCTTGTAAAGAGAGATGGTAAATCACTGGCGGCGAAAGTGCGCCACGGCGGGTTCGTCCGGCGGCGGCGAATTTTCAACTCGCCGTTCGGCCGATGCAACTTAAAAAGTGCTGCGATCTTTCAGGAGCGGCGCCCCGTACAAGCTAAACCCGTTGGCGTGTTGCACGTGTACATCAACAATTTCTCCGATCAGTTTTTCGCTGCCCTCAAATACGACAATCTTGTTTGTGCGCGTGCGGCCCATCAACCGTGCTGGATTGGTCTTACTCGGGCCTTCGCAAAGAACTTCAACAGAGCGTCCCACGAGACGTTGGCCAGAGCGGCGCGTTGATTCGTTAACCACCCGGAGCAAATCCTGATTGCGCTGTTCTTTGATGTGCTCATCGATTTGATCTGGCATCTCCGCAGCCGGCGTATCGCGCCGCGGCGAATACCGAAAGACAAACGCGTTATCAAACTGGATTTCATCAACCAAATCTCGTGTCTGTTTATAATCCTCTTCGGTCTCACCTGGGAATCCGACGATAACGTCGGCGGTAATAGCAAAGCCCTCGCGTGCGTGTCGGATGCGGCGAACGAGATCGACATATTTCTCCGCCGTGTAGGCTCGGTGCATCGCTTTGAGAATTCTGTTGGAGCCGGATTGCAACGGTAGATGGACGTGCTCTGCCAGTTTCGGCAGACGCGAGATCGCGTCGATCAAGTCATCGCGGAAACCGATGGGGTGCGGGGAGGTGAACCGCAGGCGCTCCAGGCCTTCAATTTCATTCACGGCTTCCAGCAACTGCACAAACGGACTTTTGCCATCGCGGTTCGGAAATTCGTGACGGCCATACAAGTTCACAATTTGTCCAAGTAATGTGACTTCCTTCACACCTCGCGCCACCAGCTCCCGCACTTCACCGACAATTTCTGCAACGGTACGGCTGCGCTCTGCGTCGCGCGTCTGCGGGACGATGCAAAAGGTGCAATGCATGTTGCATCCCTGCATGATGGAGACGAACGCAGTGCTCTGCCTCGGCGCTAGCTGTTGGTCGCGAATCGTCGATTGCGACCCTGGTTCCTCCGC
The DNA here is from genome assembly GCA_035472675.1 of Candidatus Dormiibacterota bacterium. Classification (GTDB taxonomy): domain Bacteria; phylum Verrucomicrobiota; class Verrucomicrobiia; order Chthoniobacterales; family UBA10450; genus Udaeobacter. Next base: position 10,276 of record DATIOX010000086.1, on the reverse strand, counting down.
AGTATCGACGATCGAAAAACGCAGATCGTCGATTGCACGATCCGATTGGTAGGGCGCCATCGCCGAGCGCGCCGTTTTCTTCGCCACCAATTCGTCCACGTAATCTGCAACGCGATGAAATTTTTGCGTGCCAATCACCAGATCGACATGCGGCAAATTTTTCAGCAACGACTCGCCCCGCGCCTGTGCCATACAGCCGAGGAAACCGAAAAGCATGTGCGGTCGCTCTTTCGCCAATCGGCCGAGCATTCCCATTTTGCCAAGCGCTTTCTGGTCGGCCATGTCGCGCACACTGCACGTGTTCAACAGCACGACATCAGCTTCCGTTTCGTGCGCGACGCGCTCGTAGCCTCGGGCGATGAGTGAGTGAGCGACCTGTTCCGAGTCGCGCTCATTCATCTGACAGCCATAGGTCTTGATGAAAAATTTCGGCATGGACGAGCGAAAACAATACACACCGAGGCTGCCTGAGTCCAAACCAGGAAGCGAATTTCACGCCCTCACATGGAAGAATTCCGCTAGTTTCGTGACAATTCGTGTATTCGTGTCTTAAATCGCGGCATGCCTGAGAAGCAGGATGAACCGCCAGCAATTGGAATCATTGGCGGCAGCGGTCTCTATCAAGTAGAAGAATTGCGGGATATCAGCGAACTCAACGTCGATACGCCATTCGGGCCACCATCGGACACGCTCATTGGCGGAAAGATTAACGGCCGTCAGGTTTATTTTTTGCCGCGCCACGGTCGTGGTCACCGGATCTTGCCGCACGAAATCAATCATCGGGCCAACATCTATGCGCTGCGTTCTCTGAACGTTCGCTGGATTATCTCTGTGGCAGCGGTGGGCAGTCTGCAGGAAAAATATGCGCCGCGAGATGTGTTGCTGCCTTCGCAGTTTTATGACCGCACGAGCGGGCGCGCAGTACACACATTTTTTGGGGAGGGCATTGCCGCGCACATCGCGTTTGCCGAGCCAATCAGCACGAACCTCCGCAATCTTCTGGCGGAATCTGCGAGATCTCTCGGCGTCACGGTGCATAACGGTGGCACCTACGTGAACATGGATGGTCCTGCGTTTTCCACGCGCGCAGAATCGGAATTGAATCACCGCAACGGTTTCGACGTGATCGCGATGACGAATCTCCCCGAGGCGAAACTCGCCCGTGAGGCGGAGATCGCACTCGCAACAATGGCAATGATCACCGATTACGATTGCTGGAAAGTCGAAGAAGAACCGGTCTCGGCGCAGACGGTCCTCGGCCATTTAGTGGTAAATGCAGAAACGGCGAGGAAAATAATTGTGGATGTAATCCAACGAATCCCCACGGAGCCGAATTGGCCGGAGCATTTCTCTCTGAACACAGCGCTGATTACCGATTGCAACCTTTGGCCCAAAGCTACGGTCGAAAAACTGAAACCAATCTTGGAGCGATTTCTGAGCAAAAAATGATGAAACCCGAATGTCGAATGACGAAAAAAATCCGAATGCTTAAATGAGGAGAGGCTCATGCCCATCTTTTTGTTATTCCGGTTTCATCAACTTGCCAATCGCTTTGCAGAACGCGCGGATTTGAGGTTCTTCGTGTGCGGCGCTCACGGTAATGCGCAACCGCGCGGCGCCTTTGGCCACGGTTGGATAGCGGATTGCTGGGATGAGAAATCCTTCGTTTTGCAGCGCAGCCGCAAGGTTGAGCGCCGCTTTCTCGTCGCCGACGACCCAAGGGAAAATTGCGCTGCGAGCGCCGCTTTGTTCTTGGTTTAATCCGGCACGCGGCAGAAGTCCCTGCATTAATCTAATTCTTTCCCAAAGCAAAAGTCTTCGCTCTTCGCCTTCTGGTGACGCAAGAAGATCAACTGCGGCGAGTGCGGCTGCGGCGATTGCTGGCGGCGGCGCCGTGGAATAAATGAAGGCACGGGCGCGATTGATTAGCCACTCGATTAGTGTGCGGGAGCCGCAGATGTATCCGCCACTCGCACCAAGCGCCTTGCTTAAAGTTCCCATTTGAACATCGACTTCGTCATTCAGGTTTTCTGCCGAAGCGAGGCCGCGTCCATTTGAGCCAATTACCCCGACTGCGTGCGCTTCGTCGAGCATCAGGAGCGCCCCAAAGCGTTTTTTTAGTTCCACTAATTCGCACAACGGTGCGCGATCGCCGTCCATGGAAAAGACAGACTCAGTTATGATGAGAACGCGCTTACTTGGATGTTCGCGCCGAGCCCATTCAAGCTGGCTCTCCAGTTTTCCCACATGATTGTGTGGAAAGATGCGCAGGATCGCGCCGCTGAGTTTTGCCCCGTCGATCAGTGAGGCGTGGCTAAGCTTGTCGAGTAGGACGACATCATTTTTGGTGACCAAGGCAGGAATCGTTCCGAGCGCCGCGGCGTATCCGCTGCTGAAACAAAGCGCGGCTTCGGTTCCTTTCCACTTCGCCAGCGCGCGTTCCAAGCGCAGGTGCGGGGAGAGGTTCCCGCTAATTAGTCGCGAGGCCCCGGCACCGAAACCAAATTCGTCGATTGCGGCAGTCGCGGCGTCGCGTAATCGAGGATCGTTTGCGAGACCGAGATAATCGTTTGACGAGAAGTTGATGAAGCGTTGTCCGGCGATTTCGACTTCGGGTCCTTGGGCGCTGCTGATTTCGCGAAGATGTCGATCTAGCGAACGCGCACGGAGCGCCTCCAATTCTTCTGAAAAGAGATCCTCCACCAGGAGCGATTGAATTGCGACATGGATGAATTGAAAATCATAAAATGAAAAAGACACGATATCTTGACCATATTGACCTGCGCGTAAGCGACCTGAAGCGGGCGCACAAATTTTACGGCAAGCTGCTACCAGCGCTTGGTTTTGTCCGCGATCGCTCGAGCAGCCGGTGGGGAATCTTCTATGCGGCCGGCGGAGACAAGCCGGAAGCGTTCGTCGGCTTCACGCAAGATCGACGTCATCAGCCCAATGGCACGCGAATCGCTTTTTGGGCTGAGACCCGGGAAGAAGTTGATCAACTCGCCCGGCTCGTGCGCAAAATCGGCGGCAGGAATCTGGAAGGCCCAGAGGTATGTCGCGCCTACAGCCGCGGCTATTACGCCTGCTTTTTCGAAGATCCCGACGGGAACAAGCTGGAAATTTGCTGTCGGGAGAGTCCGATCATTGCCGGTTAATTGTAGAGGTAGCCGTGTCGGCTGCGACCATGTCAACTTTGCAGGCGACACGCCTGCCGCTACAGTGAGGCAGTGACCAACTTGAGAGTGAACGAACCGGCACATGAGCCTGCAATCTTGCAGGGCACGCGTCGGGTTCGCTATCTCAAGTTGATCGCGCTCTTCAAAATCACCAAGGGCGCGCTGCTCCTGGTTGTTGGTGTTTCGCTGCTTTTTCTCAACGCGCGGACCCGCTGGATCGACGCCCTGTCGAATTGGACCGCTGACGAAATCCTGTTGGAACATAGCAAAGCGGTCGCCTATTTGCTCCACAAACTGCAAGCAATGCTCGCCGGCGGCACCTTGCGGGCCACAGGTTTTCTGGCGCTTTTTTATACGGCAGTTCTTTTCACCGAAGGAATCGGCGTTTACATGCAGCAACGCTGGGCGGAGTTACTTATGGTCTTCGCGACTGCGACGCTGATTCCAATCGAAGTTCGGCATCTGTGGCATCGCCCGGGTTTCGTGGGCGCGCTCATTCTGCTCGCGAACTGTTTTATCGTCTGGTTCCTGTATAGCGTGCTTAAGCGGGACAAGGCTAAAGCGCATGTCGCTCAGCCACGCGAACTGGTCGAGACACGTTAGCCCGATCCGTTTGTGGGCGCCGACACGCTCGCAAGAAGCGCGAGCAGCGATTTAGTTTTGCGTCACGTGGACCTTGCCTAACAATGAAGACGCCGAAAATAGACGATAAACTCAGGTTGCTGGCGGACTTCGGGGAAACTGACGCGATCTGCGTCGAGGTCCTCAAAAATCCAGCTACCGAGGAGGGTGTTTTACTCAAGATAATGACGCGCGGCCCATTCGAACAAGGCCAGCAAGTCTGGATAGTCGATCTCGATGGATCGAAGGTCGGCGCTTCAGTTGAAAATGTTTCTAAGCAAACCATCGACAGCGAAGTGACGCTGTCCACAGTCCTGCCTGCGTAATCGGCGCAGGCTGGCGCGCCGCGAATAAAGGCACGCGCTAATTAAGAAACCGGTGTCATCCTGAGCGAAGCGAAGGGCCTCTCGCTGGATACTGCGTTGCACAAGATAATCCGTGTGGAATTGCTTCGATTGTGAGGTTCCTCGCTCCGCTCGGAATGACCGGTTAGTGCGAGCTAGCGCTCCCGATGTGTTTAACGAACCAATTGCTTGCGACTTGTGCGACTTCCTCCAGCGTCCCTGGTTCTTCGAAGAGATGCGTCGCGCCGGGTATGATCTCGAGTTTCACTTCGCAGTGCATCCTATCGCGTGCTTGCTCGTTTAACTCGATGACGATGTCATCGTTTCCACCGACAATGAGCAGGGTGGGTGTCTGCACTTTTGGCAAAGCTTCACCTGCCAAATCTGGACGCCCGCCGCGCGATACGACTGCGCCTACATCCTGCGGAACATCGACGGCCGCTACCAGTGCCGCAGCGCCACCTGTGCTCGAGCCGAAATAGCCAATCTGCAAGTCGCACCTTTGTGGTTGCTGTTTTGCCCACTTTGTCGCGTGAACAAGGCGTTCCGCCAGCAAATGGATATCGAACCGAAGCGCGCGAGTCTGCATGTCGATTGCTTCCTCCTCCTGCGTGAGCAAATCAAAAAGCAGCGTCGCCAGTCCAGCGTCGTTAAGTGTGCGCGCCACAAATTGATTTCGCGGACTGTGACGGCTGCTGCCGCTACCGTGAGCAAAAAGCACGAGCGCACCCGCGCGCTTAGGAAGATGCAAAGTTCCCGAGAGAATTGCTCGCCCGGCCTGAATTTGCACTTCGTTCATGAGTCGCTCCTACATCTTGCTCTTGCTTCCTACTCTTGATCTCAATGTTGCGGTCTTGAGCAAGAGTAAGAGCACCAGCAAGAGCAGGATTAAACCGAACACAAATTCGGCGTATGTCATTAGCGTTCCTGCGCCGCCCGGCCAAGCAACTCGCGCACGTCTTCATCAGTTGTCTGCGAGAAATCGTCGTAATACTGGCCGACTGCCTGAAAGAATTCAGGCGTGCTCAGGCAGATCGTTTCATCGGCTTGTTCTTCGATCTCGTGGCAGGTATCCGGAGGGCCAACCGGCACGGCTACGACGATCTTCGCAGCGCCGCGCTGTCGCAGCGCCTTTACTGCAGCGCGCATCGTTGCCCCCGTGGCCAATCCATCATCCACCAAAATGGCAATCCGATCCCGCAATTCCGGTGCTGGGCGTCCCTCCCGATAGGTTTGTTCGCGCCGCTGCATTTCCGCCGTTTCCCGCGCCGTTACGGTTTCGATGGCTTGATCTGCATGCGGTATCGCGCGCATGACATCTTTATTCAAAACACGCACGCCGCCTGAAGCGATTGCGCCGGCAGCCAGTTCCTCGAACCCAGGGACACCAAGCTTGCGCACGACAAAAACGTCGAGCGGTGCACGAAGACGTTTTGCAACTTCGTTGGCAACAGGCATGCCGCCGCGGGGCAAACCGAGCACAATCACGTCGTCGCGATCTGCATATTTCTCGAGCTTCTCCGCGAGTAGCCGCCCCGCTTCGATTCGGTTTGGGAAAGCTCGTTCCATGCGGCTAATCTCGCCGCTTTATGCTACCGAGGCGAGCGCCGGAAATAACGACTGTTGACTCAATGGTTCCAAAACCTTGCTCACTCATAAGACGTAATCCTTTCCTTACCAAACAAGAAGAGAATTCTTCCTCTCAGGATTTCGCTTCTGCGCGCAGCGGCTCTTGTGCTACTCAACGAGGCTGAGTAGCGCCAGTTATTAAAACTCCAGGTTCAGCTGGCGGGATTCCGATTGGGCCAGGGTGGGGGCGGCGGAAGCTCGTAGCGTTTCGTCTTTAGTTCTTCCTGAATCTCTTGGATCGCACGGTCCAGTTGCTGATCTTCGCCTTTGAATTCTTTCCCGGGATCGTTATCGACGACGATGTCGGGATCGATGCCGTGACCTTCAACGATCCATTGTTTGCCGTCCTTTGAGTACAGACCGAATTCGGGTTTGAAGAATTGACCGCCATCAACAAGCGGCAGCGACTCGCGAATACCAATAACGCCACCCCACGTGCGTTTCCCGATCAATTTGCCAAGTCCAAGTGCTGTAAAGCGATAGGGAAAAATATCGCCGTCCGACGCAGAGAATTCGTTAATCAAAGTGACCATCGGGCCCACAAACGTTTGCGCCGGGTCCGTTTGCGGCATGCCGTTACGCGCGATCCCGATCATTACGAGCGCGCGTCGAAGTCGCTCGATCACAAGCGGCGAGACAAAGCCGCCGCCGTTACCGCGAACATCGACAATGAGCGCGTGCTTACGGATTTGGGGGAAGTAAAGCTTGGTGAACTCGTTCAAGCCCGGCTGGCCCATGTCGGGAATGTGCAGGTAACCGACTTCGCCGCCGGTTTTCTTGGTTACGTAATCGATGTTCTTTTGCACCCAGTCGATGTAGTAGAGTGGCGCTTCGTCATCGATGGGGACAACGGTCACGTCGTGCGCCCCTGCGTCAGTCGGCTTGGAGTTCACGCGCAGGATCACCTGTTTGTCGGCGGTGCCGATGAGCGCGTCGTAAAGATTTGGCAGGCTCGCGACGGGCGTGTTGTTAATCGCCAGAATGTAATCGCCCGGCTTCACGTCTACGCCGATGTCGGTTAGTGGGGAGCGGGTTTTCTTGTCCCAATTTTCGCCCGGTAGAATGCGCTCGATGCGATAGGCGCGCGTGGCCGGGTCGCGAGAAAATTCTGCGCCGAGCAAGCCGAGCTTGATGCGAGGTGTGTCGGGCCGCTCACCGCCCCCGACATAAGTGTGGCCGTTGTTCAACTCGCCGATCAATTCGCCTAACAAGTAAGTGAGATCGTTGCGATGGTTCACGAACGGGAGCAACGCTGCGTACTTATCACGCATCGCTTTCCAATCGATGCCGTTCATTGTGGGCGAAAAGAAGAAATCGCGCATTTGCCGCCAGCATTCGAAGTAGATTTGGTTCCACTCGGCATGCCGATCCAACTGCGCGTCGAGACCTGCGATCTTGTGTTCGTGGTCCTTCGTCTCGAGCTTGTCCTTTGGCACATCGATGATGGCGTAATCTTTTTTGACCTTCACCAGCATCTTTTTGCCGTCGAACGTGATTTGGTAATTGTTTGCGTCGCCCAGGACGGTCTCCTTGCGATCGTCCAGGTTGTAAACGCAAAGGTGCGATTTTCTGTCTCTTTCGGGGAATCCTTCTTGGTTGTCTTCGCCGACTTCATCAGCTGCCGTGCGGCGTAGATAGAAGATCCGCCCGTTGTCGAGCATCCGGATGTTGCGATAATTTCCCGGGGTAATTTCCAAACCGAGGATCCGGTTCTGGATTCCATCGGTATCCACCTTCACAACGACCGGCTTCTTTGGTTTTTCTTCCGGCTTTTTTCCGGTGGCTTTTTCTTCCGGCTTCTTCTCTTCGGTTTCCTTTGCTTTTTCTTTTTGTCGTTTTTCTTCAGCTTTGCCGACTTCATCGCTCTTCGGGGCGAGCGGGTTCCCGGTTTCTTTAGCAAGCGTGACGAGATACACGCGCTGCATGTCTCGATAAACATTTGCAAATTCTTCGTCGCCAAAGGTCGGCTTGAAATCCCGCCCAGAGCTCAACAGCAGATATTTTCCGTCATCGCTGAAGACTGCTTCGCCGGAGCCGTACCAGCTATCAGTGACAGCCGTCTGCTGTTTATTTCCGAGTGAGTAGAGGTAAACGCGCGACATGCCATTTTCCTCCGGGCGCGCCCAGGTGATCCACTGACTGTCCGGCGACCAGGCGTAGCCTTCGATCTCGCCGTATTTGTTCTGATCGACCTGCGTGACCGCTTTGCTGGCCACATCGACATAACGCAATCGCTGCAACCGATCGCTCCAGAGCAGTTTCTTGCTGTCGGGCGACCATTTCGGCGCGTAGTAGTAGGTGTCGGCGCCACTTGTAATCTGCTGCGGCTCGCCTTTGCCGTCCTGGGAGCGAACGTAAAGTTCGTTTTCGCCGGTGACATCCGAGTTATAGGCGATCCATTTTCCGTCCGGCGACCACCCCGCGTCACGCTCGTGTGCGCCTGAAGTGTTGCTTAAGTTGCGCGGCGTGCCGTTCTTTGCCGGGACAGAAAAAAGATCGCCGCGCGCGATCACGATGGTACGCTCGCCATCCGGCGCGAGGTTCACCGATTCGATGTGCTTGGATGCGTCAACCAGCCCGCCGCGACCGCTGTTGAAGTCCTCCTTGATCTGGATGGGCACCGGCGTTGCCTGACCGCTCGCGAGATCGTAACGCCAGATGTATCCCGCTTGCTCAAACACGATCGCGTCCTTGCCGATCGAAGGAAACTTGATGTCGAAGTCTGTGAAGTGCGTGAGTTGCTTGGTCTCCTTCGTCGCAAGATCGGTGACGAACAAATTCATGCGGTTGTCGCGATCGGAGATGAAATAGATTTTGTTGTCCGGCCCCCACATCGGGCAGATGTTCTGCGCGGGATTGTTCGTCAGATTTTCGGTGGCGCCGGTTTTGAAGTCGTAAATCCAAATGTTGTCCGCCATGCCGCCGCGATAATGTTTCCAAGTACGGAACTCACGGAACACACGGTTATAAGCCATCTTGGAATCATCCAGCGAAAATGAAACGAAACCGCCGCGCGGCACCGGCAGTTGCTGCGGCAATTCCGCATCCAGCCCGACGGCAAACAGTGAGCCGATGAAATCGTTGAACGACTTCATACGCGAACGGAAGACGACAAGCGGTTTCGTGTTTTTCCATGCCATCACGATGTTGTTCGGGCCCATGCGATCGGAAATGTCGTCCCGACCGAGCGTGGCTGAGGTCGTCAGGCGTTTCGGCACGTCGCCCTCGGCTGGCATCACATACACTTCGGTGTTGCCGTCGTATTGCGAAGTGAACGCGATCTGGGTCCCATCCTGGGAGAAACGCGGGAACGAACTGTAGCCGGGGCCGCTCGTCAGCCGTCGCGCAGTGCCGCCTTCTTTGCCGACGGTATAGATCTGGCCCGCGTAGCAGAACACGATTTGTGTTCCGTTTGTCGTCGGGAAGCGCAACAAGCGCGTCGTATCAGGCAACTTCTGCGCTGAACCGCTGGTAATCGAAATCAGAGCGAATGCGATTGAGCTGAAAAGAGCGAAACGTCGAGAAAACATTTTCATAGAAACAAAGATGAAGCCAGCAAGCTGCCGTTGAACGAACAGGATGCAACTGTGATTTCATCCCATGGGCGACATCGAGATGATTATATGATGAAGACGTCGCCAAATGCCAATCTTGCCTAAACAAAGCAGAGGCTTTGGCCAGATGCCCTCTTCGAAAGGGCCAACGGAAGGGGTGGGATTCGAACCCACGGTTCTACAGAGCGCCTTTAACCTAACGATTCTACCTATGAAAATGGACATGGGGAAACATCATTGAACATCTATGGATGTTATGCGTTCTAATTATGCGCTATGCCGAGCATCCATCGTCAACCGGGCAGACCTTATTGGTTCTGCGCATTCTCAATCTGGAATCCCGAAACCCTGACGAGCAGGCGCGTCTTTCGGTCAACGAAAACTCGCGACAAGAAGCAGGCGCTCGAAATCTGCCGAGCGTGGCACAAGGCCGCGCTCAAAGCTCGCAATGGCAAGCTGAGCGTGGACGCTGCGCGCGAAGTGATCGCGCAAGGCGTCAGCGACGTGTTCACTGCGGCCAACGTCGAATCGTTGCCAAGTGCGTCGATCAAATCTTGGTGTGACACGTGGTTGAGCGCGAAGGCAATCGAGGCGGAACAATCCACGCGCGACCGTTACGAGGGCATCGTCAAACGTTTCACGGACTTTCTCGGCGAAGCCAAGAGCAAGCGCGACATCTCCACGTTGCAGGCGAGCGACATCGCGCGGTTCCGTGATCGCGAGGCGAAGGAACGCTCGCGCGCGACCGCGAACCTCAGCCTGAAAGTGTTGCGCGTGTGCCTGGGCGAGGCGGTGCGGCAAGGTCTGCTCGCTGTAAGTCCCGCTGTGCGCGTCAAGCTGCTCAAGTCGAGCAAGGAATCCAAGCGCCGCGCGTTCACGCTCTCGGAGATCAAGCGCATCCTGAGAGCGTGCGGTGACGACGTGGAATGGCGCGGCCTCGTGCTCTTTGGAC
>DATIOX010000085.1:0-11831 GCA_035472675.1 Candidatus Dormiibacterota bacterium | reverse complement strand
TTGAACTCAGTGAGTGGTTCGCCGTTAACCCGTGTGCACAACATCACCAGGCGCGAAAGTTCGCCGCGGCTTAGCACCGCGTCGTTTAGCGCGAGCATTTTGGCGGTCTGTTTCTCGCCGAGTCTTACCCGAGCCTCAAGCAGTGCCCGCTCGCTAAAATTGATCCGATCTTTGGCCAGGTATTCGACCGCCTCACGATAGGTTGCAGAACTTGCGGTGGTCAGGAAACCGAGGGAGCCCACGTTAATGCCGAAAATCGGTTTTATGGCCTCGCCGAGCTGCCCAACTACGCGCAAAATCGTTCCGTCGCCCCCGGCGACAACCAGAAGATCCGTCGCGGCACCGAGTTCTACGATGGAATATTCGGATTTCTTTCCAGCAATGCGCGCTGTTTCTTTTTCCAGCAAAGCTGTGATCGAAAAACGACTGAACTCCTGGGTGATCGCGTTGACCAGGTCACCGACACCTGGTTTCCCTGTGTGCGCGATTATGCCGATCGTTTTCGGATGCATGCAAAAAATTCCTGGTTGCCGTCCGCGCCTTTGATAGCAGATGGAACAATTCCGGTCACCACATGGCCTGAATGTGTAACGAACGCGACTATCTTGTCCTGCGCCTTTCGGTGCAGCTCCTGGTCACGAACGATTCCGCCCCTGCCTACGTCTGCGCGTTGCAGCTCGAACTGTGGTTTGATCAATGCAAGAATCACGCCGGTTGGTGTTATCAAGTCGAATGCGTTTGGCAAGACTAAGGTCAGCGAGATAAAGGAAACATCAATCACACAAAGATCGACAAGCTCCGGAACGTGTCTGCGAGAGAGCGCGCGCGCATTGACCTTTTCCAGAACAACCACGCGAGGATCGTTGCGTAGTTTCCAATTCAATTGGCCATGGCCAACATCAACCGCATAAACTTTCCCGGCGCCGCGTTGTAACATGCAATCTGTAAAACCGCCGGTGGAAGCACCGATATCCAGCGCCGTTTTTCCGTGCACGTCGATTTTGAAATAGTCGAGAGCGCTTTCCAGCTTCAGAGCGCCTCGCCCGACATATTTGGGCGTCGGCTTTATTGAGATCGGCGCTTCTTCTTCGAGTAGCTCAGATGGCTTCACTGCAATTCGGGTGCCGACCTTTACATCGCCAGCCATCACCGCGCGCCGCGCTTGCTCGCGGCTTGGAAATAACCCCTTGCCGACCAGAAGCTGATCAAGCCGTAACTTCTTCGGCATTCTTCCTTGGGGCAATAACGGAGCGATGCCACACCTCGGCGATCGACACACGAAGAGCCTCCACGGCTTTAGTTAACTGATCCATCGTAATGCATAGTGGCGGCATCAGAACAATGACATTCCCCAGGGACCTGGTCAGCAGGCCGTGGCGACGCGCTTCGACGCAAGCAGCTGCGGCCAAGTTGGGTCGTAGGCCGTCCGGCGATTCCTCGATCTCAATTCCGGCAATAAAACCGCATTGCCGCACTTCCTTTACGCCTGTCAGTTTCTCCAGATCAGCGAGGGCTGAGCTTAAGTGCCGGATTTTCGGCTGCAAAGTTTCCAGGACGCGTTCGTTCTCGAAAATCTCCAGACCTGCCTTGGCTGCCGCGCAAGCAAGCGCATTTCCGGTATAGCTGTGCCCGTAAGCAAGGGCTTTGCCCTCGGCTACTGACCCATCAAACGCCGAGAATAGTTTTTCAGCTACCAAAGTAATAGCTAACGGAAGATAGCCTCCACTCAACCCTTTAGCCATTACCATCATATCTGGAGTCACCGCCTCGTGTTCGGACGCAAACATCCTGCCGGTTCTGCCAAATCCGGTCATGACTTCGTCAACAATCAAAAGGGTATCGGTTCGATTGCACCATTCGCGAACAGCTCTCAGTGTGCCAGGGGGCCAGAGGCGCATCCCCGCGGCTCCCTGGATAAGCGGCTCAATCACAACGGCAGCAATCTTCGCTATTTCGGCCGGCGCAAGGGCTTCCAGTGCCTTGATATTTGGAACCTGCATGGCCGGAAAGTTCCAGCGCGCCGATCCGATTTGGAACATTGTTACCGCCCCCAAGCTCGCTGCTCCAGCTGTGTCGCCGTGATAGCCGTTCTGAAAAGCGATAAACTGATGCCTTCTCGAATGCCGGAGCCGCCAATACTGATCGGCAATTCTTAAAGCGACCTCGATTCCCGTGGAGCCATCGTCAGAGAAAAAAACCCTGCTCGAGGGGTTATCTGGGAAAAGTTCAACGATCGCTTGCGCGAGTTCGATGGCGGCCGGATTCGTGAAGCCGAGGAACGAAGTGTGCGCAACCCGATCAAGCTGACGACGGATTGCCGCATTAATGTGTGGGTGATTGTGCCCATGAATGTTCGTCCAAATGGATGAATTTCCATCGATGTATTCGCGACCTCTGCTGTCACGCAGCGCTGCCGCGTGCCCTTCGACCAAAATCAATGGCTCATGTTCCGGGACGCACCACTCACGCATGTCAGTAAACGGGTGCCAGACGAATTGCTTGTCGGCTTCGATCAGAGCTTTTGTATTCCATTCAGTCATGAGGCCCTTGTTGGGTTAACTTTTTTTGCGAGTAAAACCGCGTTGTAGCCTTTGCGAAGGCGGGCCCCAAGCAATTTTAGTTGATCCGTATTCCAATCATTCATGTGTCACTGATAGGCGCGCTGTTCGTGGATTAGCTTCTCGATTGAGGCAACGTCCTCGACTGAAGCGCGTCGCCGTTGATATTTTCGCACAAGGATTTCTTTCAATGTTAACAAATCCTCCAGCGACGGACGATCGTAGTAGGTCCAGTCAAGATCGCCGGCCATTTTCGCCTGAAACCGCCATGCGCCTCCGAACTTCGTCGCGCGCACTTCGCGCTTTCTGCCATCTTGATTTCTGTCCGTCCATATGTGTTGAATCGGCATCGCACTGAAACCTTACATTACCGGCTTTGAAAGACGTAATTAAATTGGCGGCATATTTTATTGCGACGGTTTTCATCGGAGCGATTCTTGCGCCAATTCTTTTTTGGTCTGCTCAGTCGCTTGCAGCGCACGGCGTATTTTCTTTTCTGGCAAAGTACGATTTCGAAACATTCTTTCATCGCGCCCTTTTGGTTGCCGCCGTACTTTTGCTGTGGCCATTGCTACAAGTAAGCCACGTGCGATGCCTGGCTGATTTGGACATTGCACCTAATTCGCGTTGGGGCCGCGATCTGTGCGCGGGTGCTGTTGTCTCGGTGGTTCCCCTGCTCTTTTGCGGCGTTCTACTCATCTCGCTTCACATTTATGCGTTTCGGCACAGCTTTGCCTGGCCTCGTTTTGGCAAGATGCTTGTGGCATCAATCACAGTTCCCTTCATCGAAGAGGCTTTTTTTCGCGGGATCGTTTTAGGCCTCTTACTCAGAACCGGCCGGAAGTACATGGCGATCTTTGCCGTTTCAGTGATTTTTGCAGCAGTCCATTTTTTAAAGGCCCCGGAGCGAACGTCCGAGATAGTAACATGGGCGTCGGGCTTCAGTTCGATTGCTCACGCATTTGACGGAATTGGGGACCCCATGGTGCTGGCCTCAGCGCTGGCGACATTATTCTTCATCGGCTGGATTCTCGCTGACGCGCGCGTGCTTACTCATTCGTTATGGCTGTCAATTGGACTGCATGCCGGATGGATCTTCGGCAGTGGCACTTTTAGCTTACTAGCTCATCAGCGAATACCTGCGCTACCCTGGGTGGGAAAGAATTTGCTGGTGGGAATTATCCCGCTTGTTGTAGCCGCCCTCACCTGGGTAATAATACGTATCTGGATGAAATATGATCGCCCTTCGCAAGTTTGAATTGTTCGAAGCGGCCGCGTCGCTTCTTTACCCGCCGGTATGCACTCTCTGCGGTGGCAAGACTCGAGCTGGCGAATATCTCTGCGAGCGATGCGAAGCAAAAGCCATGCGTATCGTTGCGCCGTTTTGTCAGCAATGCTCCGAGCCCTTCGAAGGCGCCATTGCGACCACGTTCACATGCGCCAACTGCGCCCATCGCACAATTTACTTTGATGCAGCAGTGGCCGCTTACCGTGGCCGCGGCATCGTCCGCCAGATCATCCATGATTTTAAGTACGGCCGTCAGATTCACTTACGACATCTTGTGGCGCGTTGGCTCTGCACAGCGCTTGACGATGATCGTCTTCGCGGATGCGAATTTGACATAATCGTGCCCGTGCCATTGCACCCGACTCGCCAGCGGGAACGCGGATTCAATCAAGCGAGTCTGCTTGCTGAATTGTTAACCGCGAAGATATCGATTCCGTGTAAGCCCGTGCTAAAGCGCATTCGATACACAACCACACAAACCGCGCTCGATCGCGCCGAGCGAATGGAAAATTTGCATAACGCGTTTCGTTTACGAAAGAACGCGGACGTGCGAGGCTTACGCGTGCTGTTAATCGACGATGTTCTTACAACGGGTTCTACCCTCAGTGAGTGCGCGCGTATCTTGAAACGCTCGGGCGCAATCTCTGTTCACGCTGCAACGGCAGCGCGCGCATAAATTGCAATGGCCATCTTCAAAAAACCGGCAATTAAGGCAGAAGGCGGAAAGAAGAAGGAGATTCCGCGCGGCCTTTTTCAAAAATGTCCCGGCTGTTCGGAGGTCGTGCCGGAGATCGAGCTAGCACAAAACCAAAGGGTCTGTCCACGCTGTGATTATCATTTTGCGCAACCGGCCAAGGAGCGAATTCAGAATCTGCTCGACCCGGACTCTTTCGTGGAAATGGACGCTGGCTTGAAATCAGTGGACGTCTTGCGTTTTCAGGGAATGGCGAGCTACAAAGACCGGCTCAAGAAATATCAGGAAACCACAGGCCTTCTGGATGCTGTAATCAGCGGCCACGGCGTTCTTGACGGCTACAAGGTCGCGATCGCGGTGATGGATTTCGGCTTTCTGGCGGCCACCATGGGTTCGGTCGTTGGCGAAAAAATCACCCGCACAATTGAATATGGAACCGCCGAGCGCTCCGCAGTGATCATCGTTGCCGCTTCCGGCGGAGCTCGCATGTACGAAGGAATGTTGAGCTTGATGCAAATGGCCAAAACAAGCGGCGCACTGACTCGCCATGCAGAAGCCAGGCTTCCTTACATCTCGGTCCTGACGAATCCGACCACAGCCGGCGTCATGGCCAGCTTTGCGTCGCTGGGCGATGTCATTCTAGCCGAACCCAGAAGCCTGATCGGCTTTGCCGGTCCGCGTGTTATCAGGGAAACCACGCACCAGGACTTGCCCGAGAGATTTCAAACTGCCGAGTTTCTCGACGAACACGGTTTGATCGACATGATTGTGCACCGCAAGAAAATGCGCGAGCAGATCAGCCGATTGCTCAATTACTTCACTGTCGCGTCGTGAATCGAGTCGGCGGCAGCCGAGCGAGATGGACGGGCAAGCCCGCGAGGGTTGGCGCGTCGGGAGACGCGGCGATCAATTATCGTGAGACGCTCAATTGGCTGTACAGCCTCCAGCGCTTTGGAATCAAGCTCGGTCTGGAAAACATCCAACGTTTGCTCGAAGAACTTTCAAAGAGTCACATCTTGCAACTTGCTCATTGGAAAGTCGTTCACGTCGCGGGAACGAATGGGAAGGGTTCTGTTTGCGCCATAATTGATTCGATCTGTCGCGCAGAAGGATATCGCACTGGTCTGTTCACGTCCCCTCACCTCGTGACGTTTCGCGAACGCATTCGCGTGAACGGCGACATGATTTCAGAAGACGCAGTCGCAAATGGCCTAACGACTATCCGCAATCTTGTCGCAAACTGGGATCCGCATCCGACGTTTTTCGAGGTTGTGACCGCGCTTGCTCTCAAGCATTTCTCGGACACGAGAGTCAAGATCGTTATCCTCGAAACGGGTTTAGGGGGGCGGCTCGATGCTACGAACGCCGTTCAATCAGATGTTTCGGTGATCACGCCCATCGATTTCGATCACGAAAAATTGCTGGGTAAAACCATTCCCGAAATAGCAGCTGAAAAAGCTGGCATTATCAAGCCAGGCGTCCCCGTTGTTTCTGCCGCCCAGCGGCCGGAGGCCGAAAAAGAGATTCGTGCGCGTGCCGCCGAATGCCATGCGCCGCTGGAATTCGCTACCAAGCCGTACGACGAAACACCAATCGCACTCGCCGGGGCTAATCAAAAACAAAATGCGGCTCTTGCGATTGCCGCGCTTCGCGCAGCGAAGATCGATACGGACAGCTCAGCAATCGCGCGGGGACTCGCCTCTATAGAGTGGGCAGCGCGTTTTCAAAGATGGGACCAACGCACAATCATTGATGGCGCGCATAACCTCGCCGCTGCACGCGGACTCGCCGGAACATGGCGCGAGATTTTTGGCGATCGGCGAGCCACGCTGGTCCTTGCAATTCTTTCTGACAAAAACCTACGCGGAATCTGTGAAGCGCTCGCGCCGATTAGTAAGTTCGTTCTGCTACCGAAAATTCGCAGCGAGCGCGCCGCTGATCCGGACGCACTGGCGCAAATCTTTTCCACGATTACTCCATCACTCCCATGCTCCACCACTCCATCAATCG
Organism: Candidatus Dormiibacterota bacterium; assembly: GCA_035472675.1. GTDB lineage: Bacteria > Verrucomicrobiota > Verrucomicrobiia > Chthoniobacterales > UBA10450 > Udaeobacter. The sequence continues at coordinate 5,281 of DATIOX010000085.1, read as the reverse complement.
CTCGCGCACTGGAGCTCGCCCAAGCAAATTCAGACTCAATTTTGATCACCGGCTCACTCCATTTCGCCGGCGAAGTTCTCGCACATCTGCGCGGCGAGCCCGCTGCATTCGAAGAATGCGCGCAATAGGTAGGGCGCCACCGCTGGGCGCGCCGGCTCTGGGAAGCGCACGCGTCGCGCGTGCTGGGAGTCTGTCCTGCGCGCAGCCGAAGAAGGCGTGGCGCCGAAATGATCTTTCTTAAACGAGATTTTCAGTCGGTGCGTAATTTGTTATGCTTGGGGCGTGAAAGAGACTCCCGGCACGCTGCATGACGGCGGCGCGAGTTTTGCCAGTACGCACTGGAGCGTCGTCGCGCAGTCTGCTCTCTCAGACGTGCCGGAGGCGGCGAATGCTCTCACACAGTTATGCGAAATGTATTGGCCGCCAATCTACAGCTTCGTTCGTCGACGCGGTTACCCTCCTCCTGATGCACAGGACCTGACCCAAAGTTTTTTTGCCTTTTTCTTGCGAACCAAAGCGTATGCGCGCACGGATCGGCTGCACGGCAAATTCCGATCGTTTCTGCTCGCATCAGTAAAAAACTTCCTGGCAGATAATTGGGATCGCGAGCAAGCTGTCAGGCGCGGTGGCGGTTATCAATTCGTTTCGCTTGATCAGCAAACAGCGGAAGCATTCTACGACGCTGCAAACGCGTCCGATTCAACGGCGGAAGGCTTATTCGAATTGCGCTGGGCGAAGTCGCTCACTGCCGGCGCACTCAATTCTTTGCGTGAAGAATTGCGAGCCGAGGGCAAGATCAAACTGTTCGAACAACTAAAGAACTTTCTTATCGGCGGTACTGTTCTTCCGTCGTATGATGAGGCCTCGGCACAGATGGGGATCCCAAGAGCGACCGTCAAAACTCACGTACACCGGCTTCGGCAGCGTTATCGGGAAATTGTGCGCCGCGAGGTCGCTCGCACGGTTTCATCCCCCCACGAGATTAACGAGGAACTTCATTACCTTTGCAACATCTTGGCGCAAGCCACATGAATGAGAAGCAAAGCGTTGGATCGAAGGCGACACAACCAGTCTGCGCTCGATGTGGTTCGCAACTTAGCTCATCCGCAGATGCGGAAGAGTTTTGTATTACTTGTCTGCTCCATACCGCGTTGGGCGGCGAAGACGCTGATCGCGCTGCTAGACGGAATCGCTTCGACCAATACGAACTCGTCATTGGTAGTGATGGCGCTCCAGTCGAGCTCGGCCGCGGCGCCATGGGCGTAACCTACAAAGCGTTCGACACCAACCTGCGTTGCGAAGTCGCGCTTAAGGTCATTCACCCGCGTTATCTCACGGATGAATCAAGTCGGGCGCGTTTTCTATCGGAGGCGCGCGCCGCCGCACAACTCCGCCATCGCAACATCGCATCGGTTTTCCATCTGGGCAGTAAGCGGGGCGAATACTTTTACGCCATGGAACTGGTTGAAGGCCGCACCGTCGAGGAGTGGATTCGCGGCAGGGGACCGATCGACTGCACCACCGCGCTGGACGTTGCGTTACAAATCACGCGCGCTTTGACCGCGACCGGCAGCCGGCAATTCGTTCATCGCGATGTCAAACCCTCGAACGTCATGCTTTGCACCGAAGCCGATGGCGCAATCGTTGCGAAGTTAATCGACTTTGGTTTGGTCAGAGGAATCACTGAGCAATTCGCAAGGGCGACCGCCAGCCCTGTTCGCCAGTTCGCGAATCCGGCGAATCCGTCCCGCAGCGGATCGGCCGAACTCACAGCGCCGCGAGCTCGGCTTGGATTCATTGGCACACCGCACTTTGCCAGTCCCGAACAATTCGCCGGGGAAACTACCGACGCGCGATCCGACATCTTTTCATTGGGTGTGACGCTCTGGTTTATGTTAACCGGCAAACTGCCCTTCGACGGTACGCGAGACGCGATTCGCCAAAAGCAACTCAGTGCCACGCTGCCGGTCGATCACCTAAAAGGTATTCCGCGCACAGTTGTCGATCTCATCAAGCGCATGTTGGAGGCTGATCCAGACAAGCGCCCACAGTCGCCGGGGGCATTAAAAGAGCAACTCAACAAATGCATCGCCGCAATTGATGCCGCGAAGCAAAAGCAGCGCCGCCGATTTGCGTACAGCGCGTTGGCAGCTGCAGCGATTGTCATTGCCGCGCTGGGAGCATTTTACATTCTCCAATGGAAGCCCGTTACCGGCGCAGCGAGCGAAATCGTGCCGGAAAAAAGCGTTGCAGTGCTACCGTTTGCGAATCTGATCCCCGAGTCAGATGGCGCCTATTTTGCCGATGGCATCCGTGCGCAAATCGCCGCGCACCTCGCGAAGATCGCAAACTTAAAAGTTGTCTCCGGCAGCAGTACTCAACGGTATGAAAGCACTCCTCAAAATCCTGCACAGGCTGCGGCAGAGCTTGGCGTCGCGGACATATTGGAAGGCAGCGTCGAGAAAAGAGGCGAAAAGCTTCGCATCGCGGTTCGTTTGATCGACGCAAAAAACAGTGCAGATCTTTGGACGCAATCCTACGAGCGCACTTTCCCGGAAATCATCCAGGTGGAAAGCGAGGTGGCCAGACATGCGGCCGGCGTTCTGGGCGTAAGCCTTACCGAGTCGGAAAAACAGGCGATCAATAAAACTGCCACATCGAACCCTCAAGCTTACGAAGCGTACCTCAAAGGACGTTATGTCTGGCTGCAACGGAACTTGGATAGTTATCGGCAAGCCAAAGAATATTTCGAGCAGGCAATTGCCTTGGACACGAACTACGCGCAGGCATACGCTGGATTGGCGGATGCCTACCAGTTCCTTGGGGCCTTCGATCTGCACAATCGTAAAGAAAACTACGACAAAGCGAAGAGTGCCTACAAAACGGCATTAGAACTGGACCCAAAGCTTGCTGAAGCTCACGCTTCGGCGGGGTTGGTGGCGATGAATTACGATTCGGATTGGCCGCTCGCCGGCCAGGAACTTCGGCGCGCCATTGCGCTGAACCCGAACGAAGCCCTCTTTTATGACTGGTATGCTGAGTATCTGATGGCGGTTGGCAAAGCTAACGAGAGTATCGATAACATCGAACGCGCACACCAACTGGACCCATTCTCGATCATTATCAACTCCGATGTCGGAAAGTTGCTTTTTTTCGCGCGACTATACGATCAGGCGGAAGCGCAGCTGAAGGAGACGCTCCGGATGGATCCCGCTTTTATGCAGGCGCACGTTTGGCTTGGCACAGTTTACCTGATGAAACATCGCTTTGATGAAGCAATCGCCGAGTTCAAGCGTGAAATCGACGGCGGGCAGGGTTTGATCGCCTACGCCTACGGGATGGCGGGCAGAAAAACTGAAGCACGGCAGATGCTCGAAGCGACAAAAAAGCTGATCGCACGACGAGATGACTTGGACAAGTTCTGGCTGGCATGCGCGTACACAGGCGTGGGAGACAAAGACCGGGCCATCGCATGCCTGGAGCAGGATTGCGAGAACCACGCGACGGCTGCTGTTTCGCTAAAATCGATTCCGTTATTCGATCCCCTGCGCTCTGAGCCGCGATATATCGATCTGATGCGTCGGGTGCGTCTCACGCCGGGTGGAAGTCCCGCGAGCGAAAACGTGCCGGAGAAAAGCATTGCGGTGCTCCCATTTGAAAATCTGAGCGACGAAAAAGAGCACAGCTTTTTCGCCGACGGCGTGCAGGACGACATTTTGACCAAGCTGGCCAAAGTCGCCGATCTCAAAGTAATCAGCCGCACCAGCGCCATGCAGTATCGTGGCAAACAGGATTTGAGTCAGATCGGCCAGGCGCTTGGCGTTTCACATATACTGGAAGGAACGGTGCGGCGTACTAATGAAAAGGTGCACATCAATGCGCAGTTAGTGGACGCTCGCACCAATACGCATGTTTGGGCGGAGGAATACGATCGCGATTTGAATGAGCTGTTCGCCATCGAGGCGGAGCTAGCGCAATCAATCGCAAATCAACTTCGAGCCAGCGTTTCAGCTCGCGAAATGTCAACCATCCACGAGTCACCCACCAGGGACCTTGTCGCTTACGATCTCTACACGCGCGCCAAGAATCTTGATCTAGCGGCAACCTTTGGTGACAAAGTGAGAGGAGACTACTTGCTCCAGGCGGCCGACCTGTTGAATCAGGCCGTCGCGCGTGATCCATCTTTTTTCCAAGCGTATTGTGAGCTGGCCCGAGTGCACGACCGAATTTATCTGCGTGGAGACGATCATACCCCTACGCGCTTAGCATTGGCGGAAGCGGCGGTCCATGTAGCCTCTCGCTTGCATCCGGACGCAGGCGAAACGCATCTTGCGCGCGCAGCAAATCTTTACCACGGATATCGTGACTACGATAATGCCCTGGCCGAACTGGAGATCGCGCGCCAGAGCTTGCCCAACGATGCGCGGATATTCCAGCTGATGGGATCTGTCCAGAGGCGACAGGGGCGCTGGGAAGAGTCCACGCGAAACTTGGAACACGCAGTCGAGCTTAACCCACGCGACCTTGAGACGATTCGGCAGATCGCAACAATTAATTACGGCCTTTTCTTACGCCGGGCGGAGGAAGCATCGCTTTTAGATCGCGCATTGACCATCGATCCCAATCATGTCGAGACGAAAGTCGTGCGCGCGCTTGTGGACGTAGATTGGAAAGGTGACAGCCGGCGTTTGCACGAGGTGATCGATGAAATTCGCGCGGGAAATCAGGATAGTTTAGGGACCTTCGCTAGTGAGTGGCTCTACTGCGCCTTGGCCGAACGCGACGCTCCCGCCGCACGAGGCGCGTTAATTGGAGAGGGCTACAACCCTTTTTGTGATGACATACTGACTAATCGTGCGTTCGTCGAAGGACTCATCGCTCGCATGACGAACGAGGATAACAAAGCGCGTGCTGCTTTCATTGCTGCCCGGTCCGAGCAGGAGAAAATCATTCAAGCTCAAGGAAATTTTGGACCTCCTTGGTGCGTGCTAGGTTTGATTGACGCTGCTTTGGGGCGGAAGGAGGATGCGCTGCGCGAAGGTCGCCATGCAGTCGAGCTCCTGCCGGTAGAGAAGGATGCGGTCATAGGTCCTGCGATGATTAAGTATCTCGCGATGATTGCCGCATGGGCTGGTGACAAGGATCTTGCCTGCGAACAGCTTGCCATTGCTGTCCGCCCGCCGAGTTGGGTCGGCTACGGCGAATTAAAGCTGCTACCCTGGTGGGATCCATTGCGCGGCGACCCGCGCTTCGAAAAAATCGTCGCCTCCCTCGCGCCCAA
>DATIOX010000084.1:0-68586 GCA_035472675.1 Candidatus Dormiibacterota bacterium | reverse complement strand
TCCCTAAGGACTGCTTGCAGGATTCAGAAAAACACAGAGAATAACAGAACGTAATAGCACGCTGGGTCGGTCAAAGTTCCCTATGAAGCCGATTAAGGGTTCAATCATCACCTTGGCGCTCGCCGCGAGCTGGGCACCCTTCAATTTGTGGGCGCAGCAAAGTGAAACGGAACTGCTTAAGCAAGCACGCGTGACGAAGCATCAGGCTAAAAAAATTGCGCTGGCTAGAGTTAAGCGTGGCACAATCAAATGTGTCGAGCTTGAAAAAGAAAACGGAATCCTGACCTGGTCGATTGACGTTGCGCAGTCGGGCAAGAGAGACGTTACCGACGTTTGGGTAGATGCGACAACGGGAAGGATCACCGCTGTTGAGGTCGAGACGCCCGTTATCGAGAAGGAAGAAGTAGCGGAACATAAGGCCCAAAAATGGCTCTCACGTCATAACGCCCACTGAAACGATAGCAAAAGCACGCTATTCCGGGCAGGCCAGATCTCCGAGACAACAGCAGAGGTATTGTCGGTGGCGGTTGCAACCAGCACAGGCCATCTTGGATCGAGCGACAGTCAAGGCGCTGAATCTCTGGAAGTTTCTTTCTCACAGCATAATTCGCGTGAAGTTGCCTATCACGATCAGAGGATTTCGTGTTAGTCAGCTCCGTCGCGTGACTAGGAAATATCCGATTTGTGGATTGGTCTTTCGATCAACTGACCGAAATGGCGCAATAGCAGCGTTCTGCAGCTCGCGCATCAATTCCGAGATTTTATCCTTGGGCACGACGAGGGCATCGAGCGCTCCGGTGTTCCATTCCTGAACCGCTTTATCCGGTTTGAGGAAACGCGGTTTCTGCAAGTAGAGCAGCATCCCTTCGTAGCCTCCACCGTCGCCGGAAATCACTTCGTAACGCCAATGATGGGCGACAGCCTGTTCATTCACCGCGCGGCTGAAAACTTCGAGATGATCGGCATGGTCACGATAATCGGACAGCACTTTTGCGGCGGTATAGCCGCCGGTAAACACGATCGAGAAGAAGAGTGCCGCAGCGCTCCATTGCAGGACACGCTCATCAGTTTGCCTTATTCGAAAGCCGCTGGCGATCTGCGCGGCGAGCAACAGGCAAAGCGGCGGCACAACCGGGTAAATGCGGTCGACGCGTTTCGATGGAACCAGCGACATGACGACCAAACCGCCCACGCTCCAGCAAACCAGCCACAAGATATCTGGCTCTGTCTGGCGGAATAGATTGCGAATTCTCGAGCGCGTTCGGCGGAAGGACAACACACCGAGTACGAGGATTAGCACGCTCCACGGCGCGAATTTGTGCAGCAGGTGCGGGAGATAAAAAAGGACCGGTTCCGGGCGATGGACAGTTTGGCTGAACCGGCCGAGAAATTCCTTCACGACGACCTGCTCATAGAAGCCCGGGAAGAACTTGATGCCGCAGATCACCCACACTGAAAATAACGCGAGAGACGCAATCCATGGCCACCAGCCGCACCATGCATTCGCCCCACTCCGTTTCTCGGAGAGCCATTGAAACAGCACGATGCCTGGAAGCAAAAACGCGAAGACCATCGGCCCTTTGATGAACATGGAAGCGGTGAGCAGGGCGAACATTTCCCATCGCTCGCGCGGCTGCCATGACTCGCGGGCACGAATTTTTTGCCAGATCAAAAGTCCCAGCAGAAAGATCACCAACGCGAGCGGCATGTCGGTGCGCACCAAAGTCGCAAGGCGCACACTCAGCAGATTCAGGCCAAAGGCACCCAAGGCGATCGAGGCTGCGGCGGCTCCGTAAGCGGCAATCGCCGCGCGGAACAAGATGGTCGCCAGTATCACTGCCGTCAGGAACGAAGGAAGCCGCCACGCAATATCCCACGATCGCGTGATCGCGAAGATCCCAGCCGAAGCCCAACCAATGAGCGGCGGTTTTTGCGCAATCACTTTTGCATGCGGGGTCCGTTGAAAGAACCAGTGGCCTTCCTTGATCATCTCGAACGAAGTAAACGCCTGCTGCGCCTGGTCGTAATCGTCCAGCTGCCACGGCAGATTCGTTAGGGCAAACAAGCAGAGGATGACCACGCTGATCACCCAAACCGTGCGCGAACTTTCCAGAAAATTCTTTGCCCATGACGCATCCGTGCTCATTCGATGTTCTCGTGAACGGCTGATTTCTAGTTACCACTGCGGCATTACATTTGCGAGTTCGTTGACTCCGTTCTTTGTACGAAAAGGCTATCAGAAGGCATGATGCCGAGGCTCACCTTTAGCTAATTCTTGAGCGCTGTCGCCGCCTCCAATATCGATCTGGCTGCCCAGAAGCGAGCTTAAGTCGCGTGGTTACGGAACCACGCCATGAAACAGAGCAGCGGGTAAATGTGCTTCCGGTGATCTCGCCGCTCCTGAAAATGTTCGTCGAGGATTTGCCGGACGAAGCTGGCGTCGAAGAGGCCAGTCTCAGCGACAGCTGCGGGAGAACAGAGATCCTCGATGGTCTCTCGCATGTTCTGGTTCAGCCACACCGCGACCGGCATCATGAATCCTGTCTTGCGCCGATGAATGATCTCCTTAGGTAAGAGCCGCCGGACCGCTCGCTTCAAAACATACTTGGTCGTTAGGCCACGCAATTTATCTGCGGGCTGAATTCGGGACGCGTATTCGACCACGTCGCGATCTAGAAAAGGCACGCGCACTTCCAGCGAATGCGCCATGCTCGCGCGGTCCACTTTCAACAGGACATTGTCCTGAAGATAGAACTTCATGCACAAGTATTGCAGCCGCTGAAAGTCTCCCTTCAACCCGCTCTGTCGAATGTGCGCCGAGATGTCTTCGAAGGCATCCTCGCGCAAGAGACGTTGCTGTAAGTCGACGGACAAAAGCTGCTTCTTTTCCGCGTTACCGTAGCAGCCCATCCAGAAGAGGAAGCGCACTTCTGGCGAGAGCCCGAGACCCTTCACGAACTGCTGCATGAGAAACTCGACGCTGGCGTAACGATGCGAAACGGGCAGCCGTTGGATGAACGGACGGAGCCAATCACGCCAACCGATGGGCAGGAACGAAAGGTTCTGCACCACCTTGTGAGCCTGGAAAGCCGGATAGCCGGCGAACAACTCATCCGCACCATCTCCCCCGAGAACAACTTTAACATGCTGTGCGGCTAATCGACTAAGCACGTAAGTCGGAATGATCGAGGCGTCCGCCAACGGCTCATGGAGTGAACGCATGATCCGCGGAAATAGCTCCGTTGCCTGGCTCAGAGTTAAGATCTCCTCGTGATGTTCAGTTTCGAAGAGTTCCGCGATGCGCCGCGCGTACGCAGACTCGTCATAACTCGGATGATCGAACCCAATCGAAAAACTGTGCAGCCGGTTGCCGGATTGTTGCGCCGCGAGCGCGGTGACAGTGCTCGAATCGACACCGCCGGAGAGAAATAAGCCAACGGGCACGTCGCTGCGCAGCCGCTTTGATACCGAATCACGCAGGATGGCAAGCAGGTCCTCGGCCCACTCGTCGACGTTGCGGTCGCTCACCGGGTTGTCTTCGAGCGGGATGTCCCAATAGCGATTCTTGCGCAGCCCGTTCCGATTGAAGAACAGATACGCGCCGGGTTCCAGCTTATGAACGTCTTCGAAAATCGTGTGCGGCGCCGGGATGTAGCCGTAGGTGAAATATTTGCTGACCGAGAGCGCGTTAAGAAAGCGATCGACGCGAGGATGTGCGAGCAGCGCTTTGAGTTCCGACGCAAAGATCAGTTCGCGACCGCGCACGCAGTAGTAGAGCGGCTTGATGCCGATGCGATCGCGCGCCAGGAACAACCGTTCCTCATCACGGTCCCAAATCGCGACCGCGAACATCCCGTTGCAAAGCTGCAGCGCGTCGACACCGTCGAGCACGAATTGATTCAGCAACACCTCGGTATCCGATTGCGTGTGGAAAATGCATCCGCGCCGTTCGAGTTCCGCGCGAAGTTCGAGGTAATTATAAACCTCGCCGTTATAGACGATGTGATAGCGTTCGTCGTTGCTGCGCATCGGCTGTGCGCCGCCCGCGAGATCGATGATGCTTAGTCGCCGATGACCGAGCGCGATCCCGGGCGCGACGTGGAACCCTTCGCCGTCCGGCCCGCGCGGCGTCAGCGGAGACGTCATGCGCCGGATCAATCCTGCGACATCAGCGGATTGCGAGTGCAGCTGAGTGAACCCTGCAATTCCACACATGTTTTGCGAATGCGGTTTTTGCTGCCGCGAACTTTGGTTCCTCACTATCTGGCGCACGAGATGGCCGACGCCAGTCAGACCTCGCCGGATTCTTGTGTAGTACTAAACCCTACTGTGGTAACATGTTTAGCTAGCCTTTTCACGCTGTGATTGTCGATGGAGAGATTGCCGACACCAACTGTTTCATTCTGTGGCGGAGCCACGCTGGCTACAGGAGACGGAGCTCTTCGATGATCCATTCGTTTTATTCTCACATCGTCATACTCGGTCCGGCCTGGCTTCGTCCCATCGCGCATCCGCGAGATTTTGCGGTGTCACCAAAGATATATTGATCGCTCCCTCTTCCGAATCAAACCGTCATCCGTTCGCTTTGTCACGGAACTGTTACTTGCCCGAACGTGCGCAGCCCCACTAGCGTTGGTGCGCCGGTTTTCGCCGGTTATGAAACAATACCGGATACGATTCGTTAAGCGTCGGCGTCTCGTTTGGGGGCGGCTCCGTGGTCGATAGCCCCATCACGATCCGCTCTTGGCCTGTAGTATGGCTCAATTCAATTTTGGTGGCGAATCGAGGCAACGACTTTTGAAATCTCATGCTGAACAATTTAATCGGGACGGGGTCGCGCGTTCGTGATTTTCTTTGGATGCGCTTGCCACTGGCGAAAATCGGCCGCGAATTCGTGCGTCTCGATTGCAGCGCCGGATTCGTCGCACACGCGAATAATCGCCCGATGCGACCGGGGGTGAGAGCGGTACTTCGCGTACGCGACAGCGTTGCGGAGTGCATCGGGTCCTGCATACCAGATTGGGCCGCGTCGGTGCCGATCGCTCATTAAATCAAAGCCGTTCCCGTCTAATCTCCGCGTTACCAAGCAGGGGGCGTTCCTATTGTCCTCGAGTGGGCGCTTGAAAATACCCAAGCCTCGTAGTTGGTTTAGTGTACTATTCCGAAAACCAATGCAGGCCGCGTTCTACCAGTCTGAATCCGACCAGCCGCACCCCGGGCGGGCACGCGCGATCATTAAAGCGCATCCGGAAGTCCGGCAATTGATGGTGCGCAATCCCTGGACGGCATTCATCGCCGTCTCAATCGTGGTCATTCAAACAGGCATCGCTTTCGGAATGGGAAGACTTGGGTTCGGTTACTGGTGGCTGAGTCTTCTGATCGCATATTGCGTCGGTGCGTTCGCGAATCATGCGAATTACGTCATCATTCACGACGCAACTCACAATCTGATTTTCCGGAACAAAAGCTGGAACAAGATGGTCGCCATCATCGCCGATCTTCCCAATCTCACGCCCGGCGCGATGGGCTTTCGTGTTTATCATTTGAAGCATCATTCGCATCAGGGTGATTACGAATACGACGCAGACCTGGCGAATCATTGGGAAGCGCGCCTGGTAGGCAATAAGTGGTACACGAAAACAATCTGGCTCATGCTCTTTCCGTTTTTTCAGGTGACGCGCCCGCCACGATTGAAGGCGATTACAATGTGGGATCGCTGGTTCTTTATCAATTTTGCGTGTGCCGCGCTCTACGATGTGGCGGTCGTTTATTTTTGCGGTTGGCCGGGCTTTCTTTATCTCGTGTTCGCGTTTTTCTTCTCAATTGGATTGCACCCGGTAGGTGCTCGCTGGATTCAAGAGCATTACACTTACGATTTCGACCAGGAAACGTTTAGCTATTACGGGCCAATTAATCGCGTAGCGCTAAACATGGGTTACCACAACGAGCACCACGATTTGCCCGCCATCCCGTGGAACAACCTGCCGAAACTGCGCGCAATGGCGCCGGAGTTTTACAACAATCTGAAGTATCACTCATCGTGGAGCCGGTTGCTGTTCCAGTTCGTTTTTGATAAGCGATACAGCCTGTATTCCCGGGTTGAACGAATGAAAGAGAGGACTCACTTTCAACGGGTCCCCGACGCGATACCTGGCCAAGTTTGCAGTCTCGATCTGAGCGCGAGGCCCATTAGTTTTTGACCATGGCCGACCGACTATACATCTCGAACAAGAACGAAACGGTCCGGATGTTCGAGAGCGATTTCATGGAGTTTTTTTCGCGGGTGCATCCGGTGACTCCGTTGGCGCTGTACCTGCCAGTGGTTGGCTACATGCTTTACGTGTCTTTGTGGCAACGGCATTTGCCGTTCGTTGCGGTAGCGGCGCTGTTTTTGCTCGGCGTTTTGCTCTGGACGCTGGTCGAATACCTCATTCACCGGTACATCTTCCATTACGAACCGAAGACTCGTTGGGGAAAGCAGCTGCACTTTATGATTCACGGAGTGCATCACGACTATCCCAACGACGCGCGGCGGCTCGTCATGCCGCCAATCATAAGCATTCCGCTCGCGTTTCTTTTTTTCGGTCTATTCTTTCTAATTTTTGGAAGCCTGGCGCCGGCGGTGTTTGCCGGGTTGGTTTTCGGTTATCTCTGCTATGACATGCTCCATTACGCGACGCACCATCTCGCCATGAAACGCGGCGTCTGGCTTTGGCTGAAGCAGTATCATCTCCGCCATCATTTTAAGGACGATCACGTCGGATACGGCATCAGCTCGCCGCTCTGGGACTATATCTTTCGGACCACGCGAAAGTAGTTGACGTTCGGCCTCCAAGCCCGTGGCTACAGCTGCACTAAAATCTTGTCCTAAATCCGAAACTCGCTAAATTGCCTGCCCCGACACGGAACTCCGCCGTATGTGGATGCAGTGGAGAACTCCGTAAGGAATCTGGTGAACGATAAAAACTGTCAATTTTGCTGGGAAACGCCGTCCGCAAAGACGGGAGTGAGCGATAGGCAATGTACGGCTTGATGAACCAGGACCCAGCAAAACTCAGTTTGAGTAATTTTCTGGCGGGCGAAAGCAACGACCCGCTGCAAGCTCCAGCGAGCTTTACGAACTGGATGCGCGTCGGCGCGTGGGCGGTTGAACTGTATGAGCCCGAGCTGCTTGCCAGCGCAGATGCGCGCACGGTGATCAATTACGGTGGCAAACCGCGGTCGGTCATTAATCTCTGTTCGTATAATTATCTTGGCCTTGCGAATCACCCCGAGGTGCTGGTTGCCGCGCATGAAGCTCTCCGGACACATGGATTAGGGGCATGCGGATCGCCGATGCTCTCAGGAATGACCGATCTGCATCGCGAGCTGGAACGGCGTGTCGCAAAATTTCTCGGACGCGAGGATGCGATGCTTTTCAACAGCGGATTTGGTGGCGCGCTAGGCACGATTTCCGGGCTGCTTCGCAAGACCGACGTGGCTCTCCTGGATAACCGCTCGCACCTCAGTCTTCGTGATGGCGCAGTGCTCTCCCGCTGCCGCACGGAGAAATTCGAGCATAACGATCCAGCCTCGCTTGATACAGCCCTGAGCCGTCAAGGAGGCCGCCGACAGCTCGTGATTGTGGAAGGTATTTATTCCATGGACGGCGATTTCGGTAACCTGCCGGAGTTACTTGCTGTTGCACAATCTCATGGCGCGAGCGTTTTCATCGATGAAGCGCACTCGATGCTGGCATGCGGCGAACATGGTCGGGGAGCGGCTGAGAAATTTGGTGTGGAAGAGCACGTCCCACTCGTTTATGGAACGTTCTCCAAAGCTTTTGGAGCACTGGGAGGCTTCGTTGCCGGTTCCAAGGAGACGCTGCAATATCTCCGCTTTTACGCGCATCCGTATGTTTATTCGTGTGCGCTGCCACCCGTGGTGATCGCGGCAATTCTAAAAGCGCTGGAGCTCGGCACCGAGCAGCCGGAACTGCGCACCCAACTTTGGGAAAATGCCGATTACTTCCACGCGCAACTGCGAAGCCTGGGACTAGATGCTGGAGCATCGACGACCTATGTGATGCCCATTGTGATCGGTGATCGGGAACGCATGTATCGGCTGGGGCACGAACTGCGACGACGCGGTCTATGGGTTGCCCCGGTGGATTATCCGGCTGTGCCGCAACATAAAATCTGTTTCCGTGCCTGTGTGACTGCCAAACATACGCGCGCGGACTTGGACGAAGCCTTGAATATCCTGGCCGACACACTCGTTCCAGCGGCACTGCAGAAGCAAAGCGCCTGATGCGCGCTGGCCGGAAAGATGTACAAAGCTGCCGGGTTTGATTCGGAGCGTTCCCCAGAGCATCGCGACGTGTGGCGTAATTATTGATGCTACAACAAACAGAGGCGCCGCGCTCAGGCCTCGAGGCTACATACAAAGCGCGCGAGGTCGAAGGAGTTTTCGACCTCTATTTCTACAGGCCACTAGGGTTTTGGTTGGCCCAGTTTTTTGCGCGCCTCAAGATGACGCCCGCGGCAGTGAGCTTGCTGGCCGGCATCTTTGGCGTCATTGCTGGACACCTTTATTACTATCGCAATCTGAGCATCAACGCTGCGGGGATGGTGCTCCATGTTTGCGCGAATACACTCGACAACGCGGATGGGCAGCTCGCGCGCCTGACGCATCGGGAAAGCCGCCAGGGCCGTATCATCGACAGCGTCGCCGACCACCTGGTCTTTGTCAGCATTTACTTGCACTTGACTCTCCGCTGTCTGTTCGAAGGCTCGTCGCCAGTCATCTTTCTTCTCGCGTTTGCTGCTGGGATCAGTCACGCATTGCAAGGAGCAGCGGCTGACTATTATCGCAGCACCTATCTTTACTTTGTAACGAGTGGAGCGCGTAAGAGCGTAGATTCCTCATCTGACCTGCGATCGGATTACTCGAAGTTGACCTGGCGTCACGCACCGTGGCCGAAGCTCCTGCTTGCATTGTATTTGAACTTTACCAGTCAACAGGAAATGCTGGCACCGCGCTTAAAAACGTTGCGTTACGTCGTCCGCCAATTGTTTCGCGGCGAAATTCCTGACCGGCTAAGAACGCGTTATCGAGATTTGGCCCGCCCGATGCTCAAGTGGTGGAGACTGTTGATGACGAATGTCCGGATGCTGGTCTTGTTTGCGCTTCTGTTCATCAGCCAACCAGTTTATTACTTCTGGTTTGAGCTGATTCCGCTCAATTTACTTTTCGTTTACCTCCTGTTTCGCCAGGACGATATGGCCGAGTCGCTCCTGGAAATCGTCGAGAGTTCGCAAAATTCGGCGTAGCTATCCTCCTGCGTGTCGAAGATTGAAATTTCAGAGGTCAGCTCGCGCCGGGAACGCAATGCGTTCATCAAGTTTCCATGGCGAATTTATGTCAACGATCCAGCTTGGGTACCCCCGCTAATAATCGAACGCAAAGCGTTCCTTGATCGTAAACGGCATCCGTTCTACAAACATGGCGACGCCGCGTTATTTCTCGCCAGGAAAAACAGTGAGATCGTTGGCCGAATCATGGCCAGCGATGATCCAAATTATAATTCGCTGCACCAATCGAATGTCGGCTGCTTCGGTTTGTTTGAGTGCGTCAACAATCGCGACGTAGCTGCCGCGCTCTTTGAACGCGCTGAGAGTTGGCTTCGTGAAAGAAGACGCACGGAAATCATGGGGCCGATTGACTACTCAACGAATTATGTCTGCGGTCTTTTGATTGATGGCTTTCAGTTTCCTCCCACGATACTGACCGCGCATAATCCGCCGTACTACCGGGACCTGATCGAGAGCTGCGGTTTTACGAAAGCGAAAGATTGGTACGCGTGGTGGTTCGCTGATCCAGCAAAGGCTGTGGCGCAGTTGCGACGACTCGCTGCCCGCTTTAATACACACTGTCCAGCCAGTGTTCGTTCGGCGAATCTTGGGAATCTTCGCGACGAAAGCAGGCGACTTCGTCAGATCTACAACCAGGCGTGGGAAAAGAATTGGGGTTTTGTGCCGTTCACTGAAGCGGAGATCGAGTTCATGACCAGTGAACTGAAGCCGTTGCTGGTGCCGGAGTTTGCCTGGATCGCCGAGATCGCCAATGAGCCTGTTGGCTTCACGCTATGTTTGCCAGATATCAATGTCGTTCTATGTGGCCTCAATGGACGGCTCACCCGGTTTGGGCTGCCGATCGGTCTGATCAAATTGCTCCTCTACAAGAGACGCATTCAAAAAGGGCGACTGATCGCCCTCGGTGTGGTCGAAAAATATCGCCGCGCTGGAATCGCCGAGATGCTGGTGCTCCGCGTGATGGAAGAAACAATGGTCAAACGCGGAATCACCGGCGAGTTGAGCATGACGCTTGAAGATAATTTCATGATCAATCGTTTTCTCGAAGCGATCGGAGCCCATCGCTATAAGACATATCGAATTTTCACAAGGACACTGACCGAATGAGCAAGCCCCAAGACGGTTTTGTTTCACGGTTCTTGAATCGGCCGATTTCCCGCCGGATAACGCGTTTCCTGCTCAAGTTTCCGATTCATCCCAACGCGTGGACGATTTCGATCTTTGTTTTGCCGCTAATCGCCTGCGTATTTCTAGTGCGCGGCAATTACATCAGCATCGTCATCGGCGCCGCTATTTTTCAGGCGTTTAGTATTCTTGATGGTTGCGACGGCGAAATTGCACGGGCCAAGAACTTGGAATCAAAGTTCGGGGAACGATTGGATTATTTTTCCGATTTTATAGCAAGTCTCCTCTACGTTCTCGCACTCGGGTTGGGGCTTAATCGTTCGAGTGAAGGAATTGTGTGTGCAGTCCTGATTACCGCCAACGAGTTGCTTCTACGAGCTGGTAAGAGCCACACAGCGGTTGCTCCGTCCACGTTGCATGAGTCGTATTACGCGAGACACCACGGAATGATCGGCCATTCCGGCCTGCTTCATCTAGGCGAAAGATTTGTCTGGTGGCTCTTTCAGCTAACTAAACGCGACATGGCTCTCGTTGTTTTTTTAATGCTTGCGTTACTCGATCTGGCCCCGTGGATCCTTTACCTTTGGGTGACTGTTGCCGGCACGAGCCTGGTTCTCAGCGCGTTCGCTGTAATTAGGGGCAGCAGCGCCCGAGGCGATATCGTCACACGGGAGCCACGATCGTAATTGCATGCCGTCGGTGGAGTATTGCATGATGCGCCTCGTTTAAATGGCTGCGCTCTGCATGCGTTTCGACATCTGTGTCTCTGCATATTGCAGCATCTCTGGAGTATCCACGTCCTGCCACCAAGCGTCGCCTATATCGATGGCGCGGACTCTATCGTCGCCGGCCATTAATCGAACTCCATCAGCCAGACTGCAATCGCTGCCGCAACTACCCGACTTTGCGCGTTCGAGGTAATCGAAGATTTGTAACGGACAAACGAACAAGCCGCTATCAATCGCATCGTAGTGCCGCAGGTTTTTCCCGATGTCGGCGATCCTGTTTCCGCGGGTTTGAACTTTCATCGCGTCTTCCAAATCGAAAATAGAATCGAGTTTTCGATCGATAGCGATGCTCAGGAAACCGGGCTCAAAAGAATCAAGCAAACGACCGACCAGGGCACCGTCGAAAAGATGGTCGCTCATCGTCAGAAGAAACGGTTTGCTGACGCGGTCAGCGGCGGCAAGAAGCGAGATGCCATTCTGTTTTCGCCAGTCACGGTTTTCGATCAAGGACACGCTGAGGCCACCAGGAATCAATTGCTTGACCTGCTCGATCATGCGCCCGCTTTCGTAGCCGACCACGATGTTGACGGTTTTGATTCCTGCGCGGATCAGGGCATCTAGCGCATACGAAATCAACGGACGGCCAAGCAATCGGACGAACGGCTTTAGGAAGGTGTCGTCCGATCCGCGCAGACGCGAGCCCTCGCCGGCCATCAAGATGACCGCTTCAGAGATAGCAGTCATATCTGGTAATACCTCTTCAATCCCCACAATCGGAGGCGTTGCGGAAGAAATCTGAAAATCAGAGGCGCAATTTTTGATTGGAATGTATCGCCAACTGTTATACGCGGCGGCGGCTGAACAGAGTTGACTAGTCTGAGAACATGCCTTGCGACGAGATCCGGCGTCGGTGCGCTCTTCATATTGCGCTCAGCGACTTTCCAAGTCCTCGCGATTTTTGTATCGTAGCGGGGATTAGTCTCGGTGCTCTTAATCACGCCCTGGTTAAATTCGGTCCGAATGTCGGCCGGCTGAAGATCCACAACGTGCACGCGGGAATTACCGAGCTCGAGCTGGATTGACATGGTAAAAGATGCCATGGCCGCTTTCGCGGCGTTGTAAGCCCCCATGAACGGCACTGGAAGCCGGGAAGCTAACGAAGTGACGTTAATGATCAAACCTTCGCCGCGCGACTGCATGTGGCGCAGTGCGAGTTGCATCAATTGGATTTGCCCAAAAACGAGAATTTGAAACTGGTTCGTAATCGTTTCCATCGGAACGAGCTCTGCCGGGTCAAAGTGACCGGCCCCTGCATTGTTAATCACAACATCGAAGTAACCAGCATCGGTGAGCGCGGCGTTGAATCCCGCCTCGACGGAAAGCGAATCGGCGAGATCAAGACGGACCGGATGCCACCGCGGCATTTTTGGGATGCGTTCCAAATTGCGCGATGTGCCCCAGATTTCGTGACCCTCCGCCACAAGTAACTTAGCCATGGCGAGGCCAATGCCGGAGCTTGCACCAGTGATAAAAACTCTTTTCACGATTTGGAAAATGGGTCTCGCGCCACGGGAGGCATAGCGTGTCGCCTCCGCATTGATTCCTATTTTAACTATCCCTCCAATGCAAGAATGTCCTGTGCACCAGTCTCATTCTTGTGCGAGTCGTGTTAAAGGCTTGCCAGGCTTTAAGATGTAGATCTTGTCTCAATGTTGCCGCTGATTTCGGTTGTTCTTGTGATCCCGGGTGCGCTGGGTATTAAGCGTCTGCTTCCACGTAATAGAAAGCGTCGGCGACAAGTCCGCTTCATTCGCGAAACATTGGCCGCCAACCGCACGTTCGATAATCGGCGTGTCATCGCGTCGCTATCGACGGTGCCCGACCGGATCAACAATTTGACGCCGACGATTTGATCCCTTCTACGGCAAACACACCCGCCGGATGAGATCGTGCTGGCTATTCCGGAATTTTCGGTTCGTGAGCGGCGGCATTATGTTGTGCCGAAGTACATTTCCCGATTGCCGCGCGTACGGATTTTGCGTTCCCGCGAAGATTGGGGCCAGCAACAAAATTTATCGCCGCGGTTCAGGACGAGCTGGCAGCTGGGCGGCGGAATACGCTGATCATGATGGTGGACGACGATCGCGTTTACCCACGAGATGCGCTAAAAACCTATCACCATTACAGCGAGCAACTACCGGACGCAGCGCTTTGTTTTCGCGGCTCCGCTATGCCGTCCACATTGGATTGGGACGATGCCAAAATGACTCGCGCGAGCGAGCTGCGCGAGCCGCGTCCGGTGGCCGTTATCACTGGGTGCGGAAGTTATTTGATTCAGCCGAGATTTTTCGACGAATCGCTCTGGGATTATTCAGCAGCCCCGCAAGTTGCGTTTCATATCGACGACATTTGGATTAGCGGATGTCTCAGTCGTCGTGGCGTGAAAAGGTACGTTGTGCCCGCGTCGGCCATGATGCGAAGTGTGTTTCGGCAGCGATGGACTGTGTCGTTAAACAAGATCCCCGGTCGTCAGAAACTCAACAATGAAATCATCGCATTTTTTCGGGAGACCTGGGACGTCTTCGCTTAAGATTAAGGACGTTGGTCCTTGCGATGGATGTGGTGCCGCAACCACTGAAGACCGAAGACAACCAGGAAAGCTGCAGCGCTGGTGATTTGCCCGGCAATTCCACTCATGAACGTTCGGCAGACGAGTGCGGGAACAACCGCAATTCCTGCAGCGATCAGTGGTGGGCGGATATCGCTCCATGAATCTTTCCAGTGAAAGACCCACCGCAGGGTCGTGTAGCGTAGAATGCCTTGGACGATATAGGGCAAAAGGATGCCGACCGCCGCGCCCATCACTCCGAACCGCGGAATCAACCAAAGAAGCCCGCCAGCAGCGACTGCGCATGTGATTGAAGAATGCAAGAGATTCAAATGTGGCCGCTGCACCATGATTACGGTTTCGCCTAATGCGACAAACGCATTGATGGCACTTGCGAGAGCGACGATGCCAAGCCAAACACCGCCTTGCCAAAATGCTGGACCGTAAATGAGCAAGATCGTGCTTCCTGCGAGCGACATCACCGCTACCAGCGGCAATAGGATCCACAGCATCCACTGAGCAAGTCGAGCGTACGTAGCGGCAGCCACGTCGTGATCGCCCGTCGCGGTCATACCGGCTACGACCGGCGCGAAAATGGGATTGAAAGTTTGATTGACCTTCCGCAGACCGTTCGCGGTGCCGATGACTGCACTGTAGATACCGACGGTTGCAAGCGTTACACCGGGGGCGCGTCCAACAAAGTAGCCGAGCATAAGAAGGTCCAACCGCGCAATGAACGCGTTGATCAACTGATAAATACTGATTGGAGCAGCGTACGCGATCAGCGAGCGTGCTTCGGCGAAAGACGACTCAACGTCCGTGTGCGCCGGAATATGGCGAAACAACTTTGAGGCGAGCGCGAGTGCAATCAATCCTGATGCTGCGGTTCCAACGATTGCAGCCACCTCCGGCGAGGACTCTTTAAAGCCGACGGCGAGTGCAAGCAGGAATGCGAGTGTTGTCGCAATTGGCTCGGTCATCCCGCGCGAGTAGATGTCATGCTGCATCACCTTCATCCCCCGCGAGATCGCGGTACTGATGCGATACAGAGCCAGACCCGGCATCGCGCAGAGAACCAGTGCGAGCGCCGAAACCATTTGCGGCTGCACGTGAAGACGGCTGTTAAAAAACCGGAGCGCCACTATCACAATGCCGGCAGTGATAATAGACTGCGCAACCCCCAAGACGACAGCGATTCGAAAAAGCGTCCGGCTCCGCGCGCGGTCGCCCACAGCTTCCGAGCGTGCGATGAATGTGGTGATCGCATTGTCGAGGCCAAGAACGCCGATCTTGCTGATGATATCAGTAGTCGACCAGGCAACCGAGAATATACCGAGTGCTGCTGCCCCGAGCAGTCGCGCAACGAGAAACGTGAATATGCCGCGGAAATTCGACGCCAACATCGCGATGGTGTTCAAGAAAGCGCCGCGTTTTAGCTCCACTCCGGTTTCGTCTACACGCACAGGCGCGTCTGCTACCGGTGACGCTACGTCTAACGCAATTTCCGTCGGCCTCACTGACTCCTCGTGAAGCCGGTGACTGGCGTGGGTAATTTCAAGGTTAGATGGCATGAGAAGGAGCGCCGTGATTCACGTTTCGGCGGAATACTCTCGATGAGAGGAGTTGACTGAAATCGACAAGACGTGTCCGGTCAAGGAAGTCTATTGTCGCAGTCATTTTTGCGTCGATTTGAGATTGTCGCTACATTCAGCCTCCATTCCGCCCAAACATATGAGCATTCAAGCGATCACGTGTGAACGGAAATGGGCGAAACCAATTCTCCTGTTTTCTAGCAAAAGGTTTAGCCAGGATTGACCATCTTAGGAGGGCCCAAAAAAATGGATCTCCCGGTAGGGATTTTAACTTTGCAGCGCACCGATCGCTGGGTTGGTTCGCCGCTCTGCGCCATCCTAACTCTTCTCAGGAGAATCCTTGAACCCGCCGGTCTGCCAGGACCGCGCCAGATTCGGCGCATTCTCTTCGTCAAGTTCGCGGAGCAAGGGTCAACGGTTCTCGCCTATCCCGCGATTCGTCGTGCGATCGACATGGTCGGACGTGAGAACGTTTACTTCGTCGTATTCGAAGATAATCGCTTTATTCTCGACGCGATGGAAATGATTCCAGAGGGGAATGTGATAACAATCGCGACGAAGAGCCTTTTCGGACTCGCGACTGATGCCCTGCGAGCGGTGCTGCGGGCGCGGAAAATCGGCATCGACGCGGTCGTTGATATGGAATTTCTGACACGCTTCTCCGCAATACTGACGTTTACGACCGGCGCCAAGTCGCGTGTTGGTTTTCATACTTTTTTTGGCGACGGACCGTACCGGGGCGATTTGATGACACATCGGCTTTTATACAATCCTCATCTCCATACAAGTCAGATGTTCGAAACAATGGTTGAAGCATTGACCCGCGATCCAGGGGTGCTTCCAACGTTCGACTTTAAGCCCTCTGCGGACCAGCCACTCGCAAGGTTTCGGCCGTCCCCGGCTGAAGTTGCTGAAATCAATAGCCTCCTACAGCACCAAAATCCTGGCATCGGTGCTGCGCCACTCATCCTGCTCAACCCGAACGCGAGCGATCTGCTGCCGCTAAGGCGCTGGCCGTTTCTCCGTTATGTCGAACTCGCGCGGCGATTGCTCGAACGTTACCCGGAGTTGTTCATTGTGTTCACCGGTGCGCCAGCCGAAGCCGGCCCAATTAACCAGCTTGCAGACGAGGTCGGGTCAAACCGCGTCGTCCCGCTCGCGGGCAAAACCACTCTGCGGCAAGTGCTCGTCCTTTACACCCTCAGTGAGATTTTGGTGACGAATGACAGTGGACCGGCTCATTTTGCTTCGATGACGCCGATTCGCATCATCGCGTTGTTCGGGCCGGAGACACCGGCGCTATTTGCCGCGCGATCGCCAAATGCGACCGCCTTGTGGGCCGGCATCGCGTGCAGTCCGTGCGTGAACGCCTACAACAACCGGCAATCAGTTTGCCGCAACAATCTTTGCATGCAAGCAATCACAGTTGATGATGTTTTTAAAGAAGTTACCCGCATTTACGATTCCCTTAAGACGACCACATCCGGAAATTAATCTGGCGAACGATGGGTGCCCCAATTCATAGGTCGCGCCAATTTCGCTTGGCCGCGCTTGGAATAATCCTCCTCACGGTTGCAATTCGCCTTCCGTCCCTTTTGCATCCTCGGCCAATTGACAGCGAAGCAATGTATTCGGTGGTGGCGAACGAGATCGTCGACGGAGGTCGGCCTTACATTGACGCAGTAGAGCGCAAGCCGCCACTCCTCTTCTGGACATACGCCGTAATATTCAAAGTAGCTGGCGAGTTCAATTGGAAGGCGCTACATATAGTCGCACTGGTCTGGACGCTATGCGCGATGGGGGGCCTCTATGTGATCGGCCGCGAGTTGTTTGATCGCAATACTGGTCTAGTTGCCGCGCTCTTTTACGGTGTTTTCCAACCTTTGTGGATGTGGAAGACTCTTTCGTTCGATGGCGAGATGGTGATGAATCTCCCGATTATTTTGGGGTGGGCAATCGCGTTCCGCCAAAGTTCGTCACGATTGCGACCCGAGCTCTTTGCGGCCGGTGCGTTTTTGGGCGCGGCCTTCCTGCTCAAACAACCGGCCGCGATAGCAGCAGTTCCGCTCGGTATCTATCTACTTCTCCCGAGTTATCGAACCAGCCGCCGGTTGACGCGAACGAATTCGATCATTCAGGCAACGATGCTCACAGGAGGATTTTTCGCAGTCCTCGGTGTCGTGACGATTGTACTTTGGAAACAAGGCATTCTCCGAGACGCATTCTATTGGACGATTGCCGACCATGACGTTCCGCATGTGTTCTGGCAGAAGGGAATCATGATGACGCTGGCCTTCCTCGGAGCCTGTTTGCCTTTGGTAATCGGGGCGATAATGGCCTGCCGGGATCAGAGTAAGATTTGGGTTGAGAGGACGGCAGAACGAACAGCGCTTTTCGGGTTACTTGCCGCCTCGGCAATCGGTGCTGCTGCGGGCGCCCGCTTTTACCCTCACTACTACGTTCAATTGATCCCTCCGCTCGCACTGCTCGCGGCGCCGTACTACGCACGACTTTGGTCCCGGACGATGCAGCCGCCCCACTGGCTACTACGACCTGCGGTGACCTACGCGTGGTTGGTTCTAACGGTTGTTGCCTTCTCAATCGAAGACTGGACGGCGCTGGCTCGACGACGCGTTCCGTCTGAAGCGGGACGATACTTGTTCACGCGTTCAGACCCTGCTGACAGGATTTTCGTATGGGGTCAAAGTTCGGAAATCTATCTAGACGCCGAGCGACGCCCTGCCTCTCGTTACATCACAACGTTTCCGCTCACCGGCAGCATTTTCGGAGGCCCCCTTCCTGACGTTGACACGCGCAGCCGAATCCTTCCGGGCTCCTGGGACAACCTCCGGCAGGATTTTGCCAAACATCCGCCTGCATATATCATCGACCTTTACTCCGGACCGGGCGCGCAATATCCGGTGCAACAATTTCCAATTCTGGCAAAGCTGCTAGCGGAACATTACCAACCTGTCGCGCGCACCGCTGACGGTGTAATTTATCGCCGAGACGATTATCGCGCTTTGGCGCATCATGGCCCGAAAAGCGACCGCTAGGTCTGGCCTAAATGGATCTTCCTCTCGGTATTTTAGCTTTACAACGCATCGATCGATGGATCGGCGCGCCCATTGCGCTGTTTTGACCATTATCAGAGACTCTTTGAGGTGACGCGCGGCCCATCCGGGCCGCCGTCACCTACCGTGTCCGCTCGAACAGGCCGTATTTCAAAATCACGTAAAGCGCGCGCAGGCCATCTTTCCAGCGCACCTTTTTTCCTTCCGCGTACGTTCTTGCGTTGTATGTGATTCCGACCTCCTTAATCCGACACCGAAGCCTGGCAAACTTTGCGATGAGCTCTGCATCTACGCCAAATCGATTCTCAGCAATAGTCACCTTTGGAAGTAAAGATGCTCGAAATGCTTTGTGCCCGGTTTGTATATCCGTCAGGTTCAAACCGGTAAAAGCGTTGGACAAGAAAGTAGCGAACTTATTGGCCGCTCTTTGCCAGAAATATCGGAACTTTTGCAATTGGGCGCCTGCAAAACGCGTCCCCAGGACGACATCCGCCTTGTTAGCTAGGATTGGAGCGAGAAGACGCGGGTATTCGCCTGGGTCGTATTCGAGGTCGGCATCCTGTATCACAATGACGCTCCCGGTCGCAGCTGCGAAACCTGCGCGTAGAGCCGCGCCTTTACCAAGATTTCGCGGCTGGCAAATAACCTGATCTACCGACGAAGAAACCTTTCCCAGCACCGTGATTGTCCCATCATTTGAACAATCATCGACGATTATGATTTCCTTTTGTTTAATCGGAGATTGTCGGACCGCTTGGACGACTTTCTCAATGGTCTGGCCCTCGTTAAAGCAGGGTACGACGATTGAAACCTTCATCATCTGGTTGCAGCCTTGGATATGACCGCCTAACGCAGCAAAAGGTTACGATTATTGTAATCTTAGAAAAAACTGGTGAATTTGCTCTGACCTGAATGATGCACGCGCTTGCGCGTCGATCGACAGCCTGCGCCCAGATCACCGCAAGCGAAGATGCGCCCCGACGTCTGGCAAACGTGTGCACACCGGGCAACAGAAAGCATGCCGATCCGTCTATGGCGTCCAGTCGAGCGAGCCGGTTCCTTTTTCAGTGGTCGGGATTATCGACATGATCCACGGGCAGGAAATGTCGATCGACAGCCTGTGCCCAGAGAAAATCGAGCGTGCTCTCGTTGGATGTTTGTACAAAACTGTGCTTTCCGGGCGCAAGGAAGCGCGCACCAGTGTACGGTGTGTCGTCGAGCATTCCGCTCACCCCACCTTCGCGCGCGATGATTTCATACGGTGCCGGAATCACAACATTAAAATCGAAACGTTTCGGATCTTCCTGCGATCGTTTCAAAAATCCGCCGGCAACCCATAATCCCTGCCACGACACAAATTGCCGATCTTTTATGAACAACTCTTGATGATGATTTCCGACCGGCAGAAAATTCTGCTCGACAAAGTGTGTCTCAGCTGACGACATATCTTTTCGATTTGTCGCGACACAAGCGCGCTTTTCAATGCAATTCTTCACCGCATTGTCGATCATTAGGCCACGCCGAATCCGTTCCATCACGAAAGGCTCCCAGATGGGACCGAAACACCGCTGACGGAAAACCGTTTCTCCTTTCTCATCCAAAACGTAATCGCCGGGACTGGTTAGGGTAAGAGTCGCCCGCAGCAAATTGGTCTCGTTCTTGCCGCCATCAATCCAGAAGGGATGCAAAATGATAATGGCCACAATCTCGCCTGCGGCGATAAACGCTGGTAACGGCACCTGTTTAAACAAAGCTCCAAGAGGCCATCGTTGACGAACGAAATAGTTTGAGACCAAGAGGGCTGCTGCGCTGTAAAAAACAAACGCCAGCGGATGATACGGCAAATAATCCTGACGCGTAACGAGCGCCCAAAAACTCCAGAGCGCGAGAATGTAAAAACCGCAGATCAAAAAAACGAAACCGCGCCGGAAAGCCGTCGCAGGATCAGGTGCCTTACGGACGATGACCCATGCAGCGCAGATGACGAGCGGAAATGCGATGGGAAAGATGAGGGCCCACCACGCCGGATGATTCAGTAAACCGGGTAGAATGTTGTTATCGACGACCCAGTATCGGAATTGTTGCCAAATGCCTCTGAGCGCAAATACCCCCGCGATGATCGCGGGAATGAGCAGTGTCGTCGCCAGAAACGCCATGACACAACGCACGAGATAACTCACAGACAAACCCGTTTTCCGAAATCCGACCAGTAGTAACATGAGCCCGCCGGTCGTCAGGATCGACACCAGGAGCAGTGTCGTTTTCCCCGAGATCCCGAAGCAAAGTCCAAGCAGCAAACCAGCAGCAAGCGCGCGGCGTACGGTGATCCTCCCGTTGAGTAGTACGGTAAGGCACAAGAGCCAGAGCGGTGCCCACAGATTGTCGGTTCGAAATTCAAACGAACAGAAGTGATAACCTGGATACAACCCCGCTCCGATCGTCGCCCAGACGCCTGCCCGCTTCGAAAAAAGCAGCGTCGCAATGCGGTAGGTGCACCACATCGTGACGAAATACATCGGTAGCAGGATAAAACGCATCCAGTAAAGGATCGTCGGCCGGTCCCCGATCAGTGCAAAGATGGGCGCAAACGCGATCTGAAAAAGCGGCATGTGGTTGTCGCAGATGTCGCGATACTGCACGAACCCGCGAGCCCACGCCCAAATCACATGCAGATGCTGTGACTCGTCGGAATCGAACTTGTAACGCGTCATGTTCACAAGCTTCAGCACGATCATGAGCCCAAAAAGGCTCGCTGCGGCAACGCACTCCGTGCGACCCGACATGTCGAAATACTCAACGGCTCGCTTGAGCAACGGCTTGGGCTCGCGATCAGAGGCAGACGTGGTTCTCGATTTGGCCATTCTCACCAAGAAAAGTTCCGCCGTCTGGATTTAGCGCACCTCTGCGGGACTCGTTGAGCGGAGAACCATTCGCGATGCTATCAAACCGCTGAGCTTTGTCACACACTTTCACTTCGCCGTCAGCTACCATTTAGCCGCATATCATAAAAGGAAGCGAAATCCACTAAGCAGACTTTCCCAACAAGATTTTGCCAGGCATCCTTTCACCTACATCGTCGATGTTCAGACCGACCCGAAGACCGCGCAGCAACCAGTAAAGAACTTTCCGATTCTCGCGGGATTATCGTGAAACCGTCGAGCCGAACGCAGCGGCATCGCGAAACACATCGAGGGTTTCCCGCGCGCAACGATGCCAGGAGAATATCTTTGCTCGATCAATTCCGGCGGCAGCGAGGTCGCGGCGCTGATTAGGTGATCTGGCCAGGGCGGCGAGCGCACGTCCAAACCCGGCGATATCATTTGGCGGCACGACGATCGCTGCTGCACCCACGACTTCGCGCAGGGTCGGAATATCACTTGCGACAACCGGACATCCGATGGCCATCGCTTCCACGACCGGCAGGCCAAAGCCTTCATAGAGAGACGGTTGAATCATTGCTCCAGCGGCTTGATACAGAACGACAAGATTTGCCGCATCCACGTGCGAGATCCATGTAATGCGTTTGTCGATCCCAAGGCGCGACGCCAGACTTGCCAGCACGTGCTTGCGTGTTTGCCGCTGCACGAACACGATACGCCACGGCTCAGGGACATCGCGGGCGAACGCTGTGAGCGCAACCTGGTGTCGCTTGCTTGGACTGTGCTGACCAACCACCAGAAAATAGGGCGCATCAGATCCGATGATCGCAGCGGCTTGCTCCCGCGAGCGGTCTGGGTCCGTAGTCGGCTTGAAAGTCGGACCCGGAGCCATCGGCACCACCGCAACACGACCGCGCGCCGCCGGGCAAAGACACGTTATGCGATCAGCCATTACGGATGTTGTGGCAACGAGCCGCGTCGCATCGCGCAATGCTCTCCATTGTGCCTGCGGATAATACAAGCGTTTGACGCGTTGACTCCATCGGGTAAAAGCGAGCTCCGGATAATCGATGGGTAACAAATCGTGGATTGTAACGACTGTTGCGCATGGCACATGGCGTGACAAGATGTTATGCGCAGCATGAAAGACATCGATGCCGTCGAAACTTGCGTACCGCTCCGGCCACCAAATGGTCCAGAGCGAGTTCGGCTCGACTGGCACTGTGATCTCGGAAACGTTTGATGCGTTCGTCAGTGGCCGAACGGCGAGCCTGTGCGCCCATAAAACAAATTCGTCGTCGGGCGCCAACTTCGGAATGGCGTGAACCATTGCTTCGACATAGGTGCCGATGCCGCTCGGTCGCTCACGGATGTATCGGCAATCAATGGCAACCCGCATAAAACAACCCTGCTCTTAAATGATAATAGCAACTCGGTCGGTTACCGCCTCAACAAGGAAAGCGGGCCAGCGATAAAGGTTGGATCTGAAGGCGTTCAGTGCGCATGGGAAGGACAGGAATGATAAAGAGGTTA
This sequence comes from Candidatus Dormiibacterota bacterium, assembly GCA_035472675.1. Classification (GTDB taxonomy): domain Bacteria; phylum Verrucomicrobiota; class Verrucomicrobiia; order Chthoniobacterales; family UBA10450; genus Udaeobacter. The sequence goes on along the minus strand of DATIOX010000084.1, from coordinate 45,694 downwards.
AACGGTTGATGCTCAACGCTCAAATCCTCAACGCTTGCCGCGCTCCGACGCGCGCCGATGCTCGGGCACGATCGTGGCTCCGAGCGGTTTAAGCCATCGGGGAGAGGGCTTTCGGGCAATTCAACAGCCTCGTACGCAACGATTTTTCACCGCGATGAAGCAGATTGCGCGCATTGCACTTCCAGTGCAACATCGCGAGCATCCTTACGGAAGATTTGTGGGATTATCTCAACGTTATGCACATCAGCCCAGTCGCCTTAACAATCACCGGGTCTTGATCGAACTCGAAAGAATCACGCGCGATGACAGTGATTGAAGTCAAACAGCACCGTAACGCCTGGAAAGCTCTTCGCTCTTGGTGACGACGAAGGCCGATGATCCGCGGTATCTCGGTGTACTAGAGTGGACGCTTTATGTCATAGCTGCGTGGTCTTTTGCATGGACCGTTTATCGCGCCTTTCTGAACGTCGAAATTCAACCCAATGAAGGTTGGAATGCTTATTTCGCCGACGCTGCGATGGGTAAGACGCCGCTCTATCCATCTGCCGATCAACTCATCACCAACAACTATCCACCATTATCCTTTTACATCGTGGGTTTAGTTGGGCGGTTTGTAGGTGATCCGGTGTTGGCCGGCAGATTGTTGTCGCTGCTCGCTGTGGTTGCGATCGCGACGGCGATCGCCTTGAGCGTTAGGCGGCTCGGTGGAAGTGGAGTAGCTGCCAGAATTAGCGCGGCATTCTTTGTAGCGACGATGAGCCGATTTTTTATGTCCTACGTCGGAATGAATGAGCCGCAACTCCTCAGCGAAGCCATCATGGCCTTTGCGTTCCTGGGATTCCTAAAGGCCCGATCCAACGACCGCGGCTATGTCTGGCCCGTTCTCGTGATGGCGTTCGCGGGCTTTATCAAGCACAACATAATAGCCATGCCGTTGAGCGCTTTGTTGTGGCTTGTCGGGCACCGTCGTCGGGAAGCCGTGAAGTGTTTCTGCGTTGCGGCGATCGCCATCATGGTTGGTACCGCAATTTGTTATGCCTTGTTCGGCGAAAACTTCTTTTTGAACATCTTATCCCCCAGGCAGTATTCGTTGAAAAGTGCCCTTGGCATTTTTGGAAAGTTAGAGTGGGTGTCTGTCGGCTTAGTCGCTTGCCTTTTCAACGCCTGGGCTCGTCGGCGTGATGCCAATGTTCAACTTTGCAGTTGTCTCATCGCAATAGCGTTAGGCTCATATTTCCTACAGAAAAGCGGTGCTGGAGTGGATATCAATGCTCAATTTGATCTCGTTATTGCCGTCGCGATGGGCCTTGGTTTGGCGTTCACACAAGTTTCGCTATGGCCTGTCGCGTGCCGTCTTCGGCCGTACCAAGCTCAGGCGATTTTATTGCTTGCCGTATGCGTGCGTTTGCTGGTGTCAAAACAGCTCCAACCAGTACGGCTGGTGTTCGATCGCAGTTTTAAGGACGAAATTGCGATGCGGGAGCGGGCAATGACTGACAGCGTCCAGCGCGTGCGACGAGTCCCCGGCGATGTGCTGTGCTCGGCCTTAGTAAGCTATCGAGCGGGCAAACCGTTTGCGGTTGATCTATTTAACGTGCAGCAAAGAATTTTGGCCGGGGCATTACCCGAGGACGCTATAGTCGCCCGTGTGGCCGCTGGAACCCTAACAATCGTGGAGGTTGATCCGCACACCCAGTGGGGCCCGTAGGCACATGATGCCATTTTGACCTGCGGACAGTACGAGGCCAGAATAACTGTTTTCAAAATGAAAGTGCTTCCCGTCCGTGAATGGGTGGAGCGCTTTCTCTCGGCAGGCATTCGCGCCTTGTGCAAACTTCCACCGGATACGACCTCGTGGTCTTTTGGGCGCAAGCCGTCGATCGCCATTTCAGACCGATCGAGTGGTAGTACCTGGCCTGACATCTGAATTAAATTGCTAGCTGTCTTGCTTTCTCTTCTATTAACCAGCGTGTCATTCCTAACTTTAACTGCTTCGATGTTCGATATCCGCTCGAGGTTGATGCTGATCGCGCCACACCCGGACGACGAAGCGTTGGCTTGTAGCGTCATTCTCCAGCAAGCGGTTCGTGCTGGAGCCGCCATTCGCATTGTCTACATCACAGATGGGGATAACAATCCTTGGCCACAGCGAGTACTTGAAAGAAGGTGGCGCTTGAGCGCCGCGGATCGAAAACGCTGGGCAAAATTGCGGCGCGCAGAAGCGCTAGCCGCGCTGCGCGTCCTCGATATCCATCCTGGGGACGTTCAGTTCCTTGCCCTGCCAGACCAGGGCCTGACTGGTCTTCTGTTGCATGATTGCGACAGCGCTCTCACGCCACTCACTCAAGTGATAAACGATTGGTCACCCACGGACATCGTTGCGCCCTCCCTCTCCGACATTCACCCAGACCACAATGCCGTTGCCGTGATGATGCGCCTCATCTTCGCCGACTTTTTGGCACCTGAAGTTTCGCAGTGGAATTATTTGGTGCACGGCCGCAGCCCCGCATTTTTCGACCGCGCCGCGGAATTATCGCCATCCGAAGTGGAGACTGCCACAAAACGCGACGCAATCTGCTGCCACAAAACGCAGATCAAACTGTCGAAGCGGCGTTTTCTTAGATACGCGGTGCGCCCGGAACGCTTTCTTCGTGTCGAACGCGAGAGCGATGTCCGGTGCGATGGCGCCGTTCATTCAGTTTCTCGAACACGCGACAACCTCAATCTTAATCTTGACTTTACGGCCGATCCGTTTCGTATGCAGAGGAGCAAGTTTTTCATTTTGGGTCGCGACTCTCTTGGGCGAAAACGCGCGTGCCAGATCCGTCTTCCCAGCTGCTCGGCCAATCTTGAAATGTTGGATTGCGCGACGAATGACAGCATTGGCATCGCCCGTTACCGGGGCGATCCATTTGCCGGCCAGTTCACCCTTCCATTGCATCTGTTTTCGTCGATCTGCGATTTGTTTATCAAAGTCGATCGGCGTTCGTGGTTCTTTGATGAGGCCGGTTGGATCGAGATTCCAAGTGTGCCGAGTCTAACCAAGGTCGCTCTGTCCATGGTTTCCGCTCAGGCACATTCACTTGCGGTCCCGTCGAGCACTGGGCTGGCCAGGCAAAACGTCTGACGCCGACCCACATTGTCAATGCTCAATCCGACCCGGAAAAGTGCGTAGCGTCCGGTGAAGAACGTTTCGATTTTGGCCAAACTTTTGGCAGAAAGATAATAGCTGGTGGCCCACACTGCCGAAAGTGTGATTTATCGGATGCACTGTAGGTTTGGCCAACTGGTTGAAATGCGATCATTTTTTGGAAAATATCGGCTCGTCGGGCTGGATATCGCTTCGTCCGTTTGAAAAAGAAAGGGAATTGGCGCGCAGCAGGTATCGCCGACGCTCGGGTGGCTGTTGAAAATCTCCAAGAAGGTCGCGGGCGATATGAAGAGATGTCTCCCCGACACGATTGCTTCGGGGGCAAGTTGTCGTAGGCTGGATGTTCTTTCATCATTGCATGAAGCTTCTTGGCAAAGTCCGCCGTGAATTCTCCGGCTATAACATTTTGGAATCAGGCAAGCGTCTCCTCGACCGGAAACCGCTGCAATGCAGTCTTTACGTCACGGACCGTTGCAATCTTGACTGTGCCTATTGCACCGAATACGACAACAGCCGGCCGCACCCAAGCCTTGGCGATTTAAAAAAATGGATACGGAAAATTCGCGAGCTTGGCACCATGCGCATCGCTCTCGTCGGCGGCGAGCCGCTCGTGCATCCGAATATTGTCGAACTCGTTCGCTACTGCCGCGAACTCGGGTTTGCCACGAGCTTGACCACCAACGGTTTCCTCCTCACGCGTAAACTAATCGCAGAACTGGAAGACGCCGGGTTGCAGGTCATGCAGATCAGCGTTGACCGGATGACGCCGAGTGCAATTACGAAAAAGTCATTCAAGACAATTTTGCCGAAGCTCGATTACTTTCATGACTCAAAAATCAGCCTGCATATCACGGGAGTGATTTGTGCGGACACTTTGCCCGAAGCGCAAGCGGTGCTTGAGACGGGTTTGGCGCGCGGAATTCCGACTGAAGTCCGCCTCGTCCATGCGGACCCTTTGCATCGGTTCCGCGTCGATCGCGGGTCGCAAGAAGAACTCGAACGCTTCATCGATTCGATGATCGAACGAAAACGCCGCGGAGAGAAGATTCACACCAGCGAAGCGATCCTCAATTACCAACGCAGTCTCCTCCGGGGCGAACACGTGGAGTGGACGTGTATGGCCGGCTACAAATTATTCTTCGTCTCCGCGCAGGGGAAATTCTGGATCTGCAGCATGGTGCACACGGACAAGCACATCATGGACGTCACCCTGGATGATCTCTACGCAAACTACCGCAAGAAATCGTGCCAGAAAGGTTGTGGTGTTTATTGTGCAGTGAGTGCTTCGCTCCTTGTGGAAAAGCCTGCTCAGGTTCTCGGCAAGGAAATCGTTGCACGCGCCAAGCGCATTCCGTCAACGGTTCGTCGTTCCTTAACTTCGAATACCGACAAAGCGACGCACGGCACCATCACAAATCCAGATGGAACGCACCAGATGAACGGCCGCACTAAAAGCAGCCCATCCGCAGATGACGGCGTAACTTTGCGGCAAAGCGTCTAACAAAAACCCGCACGCCAGAATCCAAACGTAAACATTTCTCCGGGCCGCGATCAGCCGGAAAGCACGGTCGAACGGCGCGACGTCATCCAGCAGGCGGCCTCTCGCTATCTTTACCCGGCGTTTTGCGAATTCAGTCAGTAGGTGCGACGCGATGAGCAAAGCGAGAAAATAAAACACGTTCGGAAATTGGCCGCTTCTCCACAAATGAAAGCCAATGGCCAGCCACCACGAGTTTTCGATCAAATGATCGAGGTGATGTTCCAATTTCCCACGCTCAGTCGTTTCGATTTTGACGCGCGACTGCTTTCCATCCAGTCCATCGACGATACCAAATATGAGAGCAGCGAGGATTCCGAGCCCGACGCGGCCAACCACAAACGCCGCGGTCGCGCTGCAACCGATGACGAAACCTCCAATCGTAATTTGGTTTGGCGTGATTCGCGTCTTGCAAAGAAGCGAGATGATTGCCGTTTCGATTGGTCCGTGAATGTAAGCGGGCAAGTCAAGTGTTCCATTTTGCGCGGAATCGAGAATGATCCGCTCAGCCAAGCGGCGGTTCTGTTCGGACGGCGCCGGAAAACAAACCGGCCGCACACGCCGGCGCATGTTGACGATGTAATCATCCTCCTCGGCCGCGTCGATGATATCGATCTCGCGGTTGTCGATCTTTTTTTTGAGTTCCTCAAAAAAAGGCGCCCGCGAAAGCGCAAACAGAAAATCCCTTGTGACCAATGCAGGCCCACACGGATTCCTGATTAGAGACTGTGCGAATTCTGGTGGATCGGAATCGACAAGTGCGGCGGGAGACTGTTTCGCGCACAAAGATGCAAGCAAACGAGCGTCACAATAAATGTTTGCCAGTACTATTAAGAAGCACTGGGACGGGCTTTGTTCTAAAACGAACTGGGGAGTCAGAGGCTCGTTTTCGCGCGGGACAAGATTGGCAATTACCTGTTCGCGTGCCCACGAACGCTTCGCCAGTTCAGGCCCGATGATTTCGGGCGCAGTCGAAAAAACAATCGCTCGTCGAAATCCGAGCCGCTGCAAAATGCGGAGCAAACGTTCGAGTAAGTTGACGCCGCACAATTCGGTCAACGCCTCGGGCGCATCCGCAATTAAGATTGGCAGGATATTCTCCATCGCCTGCGAGATTAACGGCGGAGCCGCAAGCTGCCAACTCTCAGCGATTTTCAGTTGAGACGTGGCTCTGCGTTTGATCGACTCAAGAAATCGAACTTCCCGCGCCCCGCGGGTTGCTGGCAGTGATCAAGCCGTCTTTCATCTCGTGGACCCAATCGCAGGCGTCGGCGATGACAGGATTGTGCGTGGCCAAGAGCAGAGCTTTGCCGCCTTCCTGGACGATATTTTGAAGCAGTTCAAAGGCACGCTCGGAGTTGGCAGTATCGAGGTTTCCAGTCGGTTCATCGGCCAGAATGACACGCGGATCGTTGGCCAATGCGCGCGCAATGGCGACCCGTTGTTGTTCGCCTCCGGAAAGGTGACGGCTGGGCCTCCGTAATTTGTCGCCCAAACCTACCGCTTCGAGCAGCATGCCAGCGCGTTCGCGCATCTCATTGTCGGAAAGTTGCCCCAGTTTGCGCATCGGAATCATCACGTTTTCCTGCGCAGTGAAATCCTCCATCAGGAAATGGAATTGAAAGATGAAGCCGATGAACTTGCTCCGTTTATGTGCGAGCTCGTCATCACCCAGCTGGGACACGGGCTCCGATTCGATTGAAACGCGGCCGGCATCCGGCAGATCAAGCAGTCCAAGAATGTACAGCAACGAGCTTTTGCCGCAGCCCGACGGGCCAACAACCGCGTGGACACTGCCCGGCTCAATATCGAGTGATACGCCCCGGAGGGCATGCACACGTTCTTCCTCCTCGCCCAAATAGCGCTCTATCCCTTCGCAACTAAGGCAGGCTTCCGAGCTCATCTGGAACCTCGAATCGTAACGACTGGCGGCAGTTGAGCAGCGCGACGCGCGGGAACATAACTCGCGATGAACACGGCGATGATCGCGAGCAATGTTGCGAATACGTAGTGTCTCCAATCCCATGTCACTAAAAAGTAATTCGTGTACAGCAAACCGCGGAGACGAATAGGAATGTGCGATACGCCCCAGGTCATTAACGCACCAAGCAAACAACCGAGCAGCGAGCCTGCCGCAGCGATCAGCGCGCCCTGCCACAAAAAAATGGAAGAAATGTCGATGCGCCTGTAACCCATCGAACGCAGAATCGCGATCTCCTTGATTTTCGCGAGCACCGACATCGTAAGGACGTTAAAAATGCCGAAGCCGGCGAGCAGGATGATCAGAGAAACAGTAATCGCGACAGACATTCTCAGGGTCAGAAAAAGCTGCAGCGTACTTTCCTCGCGTTCCTGCCAGCTCGAAGCGCTGTGTTGAAAGAGTGTCTCAAAACGGCTGGCCAAAGCCGGTGCGCGGTTCGGATTTCGCAGTTTGTATATGATCATTGACGCGCCGGATGGTTGTTGCAGGAGAGCCTGTGCGACCCTGGCATTCGAATAAACTCGGGTTGAATCAATCGAGCCGATTCCGGCGCGAGCGATCGCTGCCACCGTGAAACGCCAGTACTCGCCGTTAGGTGCGAGCAATTGCACGGTGTCGCCGACCCCAGCCTGAAGTAACACTGCCAGACTCGAACCGATGATGATCGCACCGGTGTTGTTTCGGAAGTCATCAAAGTTGCCGTCAATCAACTGGTGGAGAATATCGGTTGTTCGCGCGTGCAGAGCGGGATTGATGCCGTAAAGATCGACAGTCGCGTTCTCGAATCCCGCACGAGCGCTGACCGTTCCACGAAGAACCGGTGAACAGGAGACCACATTGGAAAATTGCCTGCTCACCCGCATGATTTCATTGGCGTTGGTGATGCCTTCAAAATAGAGACGATGCTCCACCGTTTCCTTGGAGCCCTTTGCGGAAACCATCAGCGGCTCGTAGCGCGGGCGAAAACGTGATCTGATGACCAGCGCGCCGTTGCTGCCAATGGTTGAGTCAATGAAGTAGCGTGCGAAGCCCTGGGTTTGTGCCTGTGTGCAGATAAAGATAGCGACTCCGAAAACGACGCCGCTAAGGCTAAGAAGCAATGCCCGCTTGCGATGCGTCAGAAAACGCAGGGCAATGTAAAGCGGCGGGGTCATCATTCCTCCGGCGGCGGCGGCAAATTGACCATCCGTTGCCGTAGTGCTTCGCCGGGGCGGAATTTGTCCTGATCGGAAACAATCACATGATTGCCTTCTGTTAGGCCGCTAGTCACTTCCGTAAAATCGAGAGTGCGGTATCCAACGCCGACCGTACGAGAATGCACAATGCCGCCCTTCACCAGCAACGCCTGATCCACAAGAAGCGCGCGCGTGGGCACCAGAAGAGCATTCTTGTGGGTGCCGGTAATGATGTTCATCTCGCCGGTCATTCCTGTCATCAAATTGTCTGGAGGATCTTCCATCTCCAGCACAACCGTGTAGCGCTGAGTAGTTGGATCGGCCGCAGGTTGGACTGATGAAACGCGCGCCGTGAAGGTCTTGGTTCGATAAGCATACAATTGCACTTTTGCCTTCATCCCGGGTTTGACTTCACCCACGTCTTCTTCATTTACTTCGCCGCGAACGTAATTGTTGTGCGACGAGACGGTGAAAAGCTCGTTGCCGCCTGAAACCAGCTCGCCGTCAATTGTCTGGACGTTTGTGAGAACGCCGTCGATTGGCGCGCGGACCTCGGAGTTCTTCATCTGGGCCTCTAGTTTCTTCGTTGTTTCTCCGAGCGAGTTGAGATTGCGATCCCGCTCGATTCGCTCCGATTCCACTGCGCCTCGCAGCCTGTTCGCTTCGCTCTTCGCCTTCTGATATTCGACGGCGGGCACATTGCCCGAGCTGACAACCTTTTCGAGCCGTTGCAGATTGTCTTCAGCAGCTTTGAGCAGTTCCGAAGAGGGGAGCGGAAGAGCCGCACGGTCGATGGCCGCCTGCAGGTCAGCTCGAGCCTGCTTTAGTTCCCGGGATGTTTCCTGGTCGGCGATTGTCGCCAGCAACTGTCCTTTTTCCACGTTCTTGCCGATTGCGCCGCGACCAGCTGAGAAAGGTTCCGCCAGCCGGATAAAACCAGCATTTTGCGCCCGAACACGCACCACAAATGCCGGCTCGATCCGCACGGTCCCATAGACGGCGGAGATGGCCGTGCCGCGGCGGACTGTAACGACCTCCGCCACCGGCATCAGGAAATAATATGCCAGCGCGAGAAGGAGCACGAGCGCTGCTCCGCCTCCCAACAAAACTCTTTTTGATTCCGGCAATTTCAATTTTGGAAAGCTAGTCTGGTGTCCGTAGCCCTTCTTTGCAATAAACTGGTGCCCACCCGTTATCGTTCTCGCGGCTGCTTTTTGCCAGATATCCGAACGCATTATTCCCAAGACACCGCGGTAGAAACGTCCGTTCGATCAGCGAAAAAGAATTAAAAGATCGCCAAACGGTGTGCGGCGAGTGCCGAGCAGTTATAGTCGCCTGATTGCCGTCTACCGCGACTTCGTAGTGTCGTCGGAAAATTGAAAATACCGCCCGGTGGCGCGGTCCCACTCGGCCACAGCGAGATTGTGTTGATAGATTGCCTCTAATAGTCCGCTCTTGGTCTCCAAGAAGAAATTTTGAGTAACGCGGTATTCCAGTGGCGACGCCAGGCCGCTGGCCAGGTTTTCCTGCACCGCGTGTGCGCTCTCCTCCGCGGCAGTCGCTGCCGAGACGAGTGATTTTTCGCGGAGCTCGGTTGTCTTAAGATAGTTCGCGATATGCGAGAGGTCGCGGGGAATATTCGCCTCCAGTTTTCGGCACGTCAGTTCGTTAATCTCTCGCGCCGAGCGTGCTCTGAGAACTGCGCCTCCCACCTTGCCATTATCGATGACCCGCCACGTGTACGCGGCCCTCTCGCGAACTTCCGACCCGATAAAATCCTGGTTCCTGCTCGTTGAGCCCTCGCGATGAATTCCAGTGACTGGGACGTACTCGGCTGGAATGCTTCCGATCACGGCAGGATAATAATCGGCCGCGATAATCCGTTGATCTTCGTTGGCCGCGCGCACAAACAAACGCGCAAGTCTAAGATCGGCCCTCCGCTGCAAAGCCCCTGCTGTTTCGGAATCCAGATCGACGCGTATGGGGACAGATTGCAGTTCGCCCTCAGGCTCGGGCAGCGACGCTTTTGCGGGATCGATCGCCATTGCTAAGGCCAATTGCAGTTGTGCGTCCAAATAGGCCCGATGCGCACCTTCGATTTGCGTGGCCAACTCAGACGCCTGAACCGTCGCGCTCGTAAGCGCGCTCTTATCAGCAAGCCCGGCCTCGAACCGAGTTCTTTGAGTAGTCACGTTCTCCTGCAGCCTTCGTTGTTGTTCTCTTCGGATGGATTCCAATGATCGATCGTAGAGCGCAGTGTAAAATGCCAGGCGCGCCGCGTGCAATTGCTCCACGACAGCAACATTCAATTGCTGTTGCGCAATCAAGACTTCGACATCGCCCCGCCGCAGAGAAGCGGGCAGACCCGCGTTGAACAAGGTCTGCGTCAATACCCCGCGTCCGACGGCAAATCCTTTTACTCCGCTTTCACCGGCGCGGTGGCCACCCTGAACACCCGCGGGCACGCTCAATTCTGCGTCAGGCCAAACGACAGAACGAAAAACCAGCCGTTGCCCGGCAGCTTGTTCCAGACCCGATTTCGCTTCCTGGATAGCCGGGTTTCTCTCCAGTGTGGTTTGCAGGACAGCCTGCAGAGTCACCGCGCGGGTTGCGTGTGTGAGGGAAACTATAAGGATGATGGCGAAGACCTTTAGCCCTGCAAGGTGCCGGCGGCCTGTGCTCCCCAGAATACAAATGCTTCGCTTCATCGCTGGCCCAATTTCTCGGGTGGACGTGCCACATCAGCAGCTTGTGCCGCATTGCGGTTTGCTTTCTTCGCGCTCTCGACATTTGATGCGAAATCGAGTGCTTCAGCCGAACTCGCGCAGGCGTGCGCCAGACGGGCAAGAGCCACGTTGTGCAAGTAGATTGCGCTGAGTCGCGTCGTGCGAGTCCGAGTGACGTCGGATGCCGCTTGCAAGATGTCGAGTTGTGTTCCCAATCCGGCGGCAAAATTGCTTTTGGCAATGTCGAGAGCTGCATCCGCGGCCTGAACATTATTTGTCTCCGTTTCGAGCACGCGATCAGCCTGTTCGAGATCAAAAAAAGCGCTGCGCACTTCGGAGGCAACGGCGCGCCGAGCGGCAGCCAACGCCTGCACGGCCGCTTCGCGCCGGGCGCGCGTGGCTTGTATGCGCCCTTTGGTTGCGAATCCATCGAAAATGTTCCATGTCGCGTTTATCCCTACTACATATCCGTAATTAAATTCGGGACCGACGGCGGGATCACGTTCGCTGTAAACCTCGTACCCGGAAAAAGCGCGGACATGTGGCCGCATTTCGCTCCGGTCCAGGATGTATTGCTGGTCTTCAATCTCGATGTCCTTCTGCCGAGCTTTGATGACCGGCCGATTTGCGTCCGCCCGGGCGAGGCAATCGTTCAGATCGGGGTGATTCGGCCGATATTGCAATTCTCCCGAAACTTCAAACGGCGCTGCCGCGGTTCCGGGCCGAGCATCCACGCCGAAAAGGTCTCCCAGCCGGAGGTAGGAATTTTTCAATTGCGTCTGAGCGTTGAAGAGTTCCGGTTGCTCGTTAGCCAGTGCCACTTCGGCGCGTTGCACGTTCAAGTTACCAACAATGCCGGCGTTGAAGCTTTGCCGCTGATTCTTGAGGTCCTCGTCGAGGACCCGGACCGAGTCTTGTCTCACGCGCACTTTCGCCCGGTTCAGGAGAAGATCATTGAAAGCGATCCGCACATCCATGGCTACGTGGCTGCCAGTCTCCTGTAATTCATAATTCTGCTTCTCGATGTTCAACCGCGCGATGGCACGCTGGCTGGTTATCTGTCCACCAGTATAAAGATTCTGTTCGAGTTTAAGCGTTGCGTTGTAATCTTCCTGGCGGAGTTGCGATTGGCTCTGTTGTTGCCGTTTATCGTACAGCCCAGTTGAGGTAAGGGATGGGAGAAATCCGGAGCGGGCTTCAATCAACCCGCCGCGTGCACCAAGTACTTTCTTACCTGCGATCGCGATGTCCGGATTCTGGGCCAGCGCGAGGGCAACTGCCTGGTCGATAGTGTAAGTGGGGACTGCGCTGAATACTTGCGACGAGACGGCCAAAACGGCGATCAGTATGCCGATGGCCACAAACTTCGAACGCATTTCGTATATCTCCTTGCGAGGGCTTTCCTTGCACCAGGAATGCCCGTGACTTTTCCCCTTATATCAGTTCTTGCAAGCGGGCGCGACTTCGGACACATTCCGCGCTTATAACAATTAAGGCTACAGGCAGGCACAGCCGATCGTGATGAAACGGCCTAACTTGTGTCTTGCTCCGAATAATCTAATTCAGGTAGCCTTTCACCTTTAACAGTTTACAAATGAGAAAAATAAGAATTGCCATCGTCGGGGTTGGAAACTGCGCCAGCTCTCTTGTCCAAGGAATCAATTTTTATGGCGGCTCGTCCACCAACGGCTCCGCCATCGGGCTGATGCACCGGGAGATTGGTTTCTATCGGCCGGGCGACATCGAGGTTGTCGCTGCTTTTGACATCGACCGCCGTAAAGTCGGCCTCGACGTCAGCAAAGCGATTTTCTCGCCGCCCAATTGCACAAAGGCCTTCTGTGAGGAAATCAAGCTCACTGGCGCGATCGTGAAGATGGGCTGTGTTCTCGATGGCTACCCACCGCATATGCGCGACCAGGACCCGTTGCGCACATTCCTCCCGTTGGAAAAGGAATCCACACGCGAACAAATCATCGCCGAATTGAAGAATTCCTCCGCTGAATTGATGGTCAATTATCTCCCTGTCGGTTCGGAAGAGGCGACGCGCTTTTATGCCGGTTGCGCGCTGGAGGCCGGCCTCGGGTTCGTCAATAACATTCCCGTCTTCATCGCCAGCGATCCAAAGTGGGCGAAACGATTTGCGGACAAGAATCTGCCCGTCATTGGGGACGACATCAAAGCGCAGATGGGCGCGACGATTATACACCGAATGCTGGTGGACCTTTTCCGGAAGCGCGGCGTGAAACTTGTGCGTACCTATCAACTAAACACTGGCGGTAACACCGATTTTCTAAACATGCTCAATCGCACCCGCCTGGCCTCGAAGAAGACCTCCAAGACCGAAGCCGTTCAATCGGTGATCGGCGAACGCCTGGCCGACGAAAATATTCACATCGGCCCGAGCGACTACGTGCCCTGGCAACTCGATAACAAGATTGCCTTTATCCGCGTGGAAGGCCGGCTCTTTGGCGATGTGCCGATGGAAATCGATGTGAAGCTTTCGGTCGAAGATTCGCCAAACTCCGCCGGCGTGGCCATCGATGCCATCCGCTGCTGCAAACTTGCGCTTGATCGCGGCATAGGTGGCGTGTTGCATTCCCCGTCTGCCTATTTTTCGAAGCATCCGCCGGTCCAAATGACCGACGACGAAGCGTATCGCTGCGTGGAGCAATTCATTCGCGGGGAGCGCGAAAGCTAGCCGACTCGGAGGCGGGCAGGCAACTGCCTTTCGTTGCCTCGTGGCTTTTGTGCGTCGATTTAAAAGTCGTCGGGCGCGTCCGGTCGGATTTCATTCTCGAGTTGCGTGGGCGGAAGTTGTTTCAGCCTGCGCCATTCGCTTTGGAGTTCGTCCTCGGAGTAAAGCAGCAAACGTCCCAGTGCGGTCGAAAACAAACCAGCTTCCACCTCGAGGCGGGTAATTTCCCCGACCGCTTTCCAGTAAGCTGCCAACTGCGGTCGGTAACGCGCGCGAAAGATCTCGGCATCGCTTGATGAGACGTCATTCGTTTTCCAATCAAGCAGAAGGCACCGACCGGATTTACGAATTATCATGAGCAAATCAATCAAGCCTTCGAACACGCTGCGATCGTTCCTGCGCCAGGAAAATGGAAACTCCGCATGAAAGAGTGTTTCATCGCCGCCAAGAAAACGAGCAATGGTGGCATTGCTGAACAAATTCTGGCGTGTAGCCTTCCAGTCTTTCGTCGCACATTCAGCGTCAGGGCAAGTCGGTAATTGTTTTTCGAACAACTTTTGCGCGGAATCGATCCCGGCCCTCCAATCCAGGCGCTGGAAAAATCTGTGCCACCAGCGACCGTAAAGCGCCGCGAGATTGTCCAACCGCGGGACCATTCGCAACTCCGACGGAACCTCCACGTCGAGTGTGCTTGGCGTGAGTTTCTGCACGAATTTTGAGGCGCGGTTCACGGCGCGCTCGAGTTCGCGTGACGTTAACGGCTCCAACCGCGCGCCGTTTCTTTTCGATACCGGCGCGATTGTTAAGGAAGCGTCATGAATTTCATCGATTGTGCCGCTGTGTTGGTCGAATTCGCCTGAATACCAATTCTGATTGCGAATGAGCCGCCGCAATTGTGCTGTTTTCGGCAGGTTTCCTTCCTTGCTGGTAAAGATTTCCTGATCCAGGACCAGCACGAGAGTGCGGCGAGCGCGTGTCGTGGCGACGTAGAGAAGACGTTCAAGCTCCTGCTGTTGCGCGCGCTCGATTGCCTCCTTCAAATCCTTTGATTTATCTTCTTTGCCGAACGCAATGAAGAGCTCGCCGGTCGCAGGAGATTTCACAAGGTGCGGATAGCGCGGACTGGGTGGGCGCAACTCGCGCGCGAGAAACGGCACGATCACGGCCTGCCATTCCGAGCCCTTGGCCTTGTGCGACGTGATGAGCTGAATCGCGTTATCGTCGGCGGCGAAACGAATGGTGCGCGGCGTCGTGAAATCGTCGCACAGGCGTTCGGCAAATTCTGCCAGAATCATCCCGCTGGCTTCCGATTCCGCAGCCTGGGCGAGAAGTGCATCGAGTTCGCGCGCAAGATAGCCGAACTCCGTCTCGGGCAACAGGAGCAAGCGTTCGCGCAATTGCGTTTGCTCGATGATCAAGCTGACTGCGTCAAATAACGCCAGACCTTCTGCGCGTTGGCGAACCTCTGCGAGCGTCCGCAGGCAGGAGGAAATTTTCCCTGTGGCCGACAGAACTTTGTCGATTCGAAATCTCGCCTTTTGCGCCTCAGCAAAAACCGCAAGGTCGTGATCGGAAACACCGAAAATTTCACGGAGCACGCCGACGATTTCGTAGGCGTTAAGAGGGTCGGTCATGATGGTGAGGAGCGCGGTCAGCCACGCATAAGCCGGGCTGTCGCCTTTGACATCGCGTTCAGATTGGATTGCGACCGGCAGACCCTTCCGCCGCAGCGCCGCGGCCATCGTTTGCAGCCAGGCTTTGCGCGGACACAGAATCGCCACGTCGCGCCACGAATCAGCCGAAAGTTTTTTCAGCCCCGCGTTTTTGATCCAGCGCGCAAGATATTCCGCTTCGATGCGCGCCTTTTGATAGTCCCTGAGCTTTTTGCCTTCCGGCAACAGGTCTTTCGCGGCAAGCGGCACGCGAATGACTTTCCCGGGAAGAATGCCCGGGCGAGGTTGCAACTCGACGAAGTGCACCTGTCCGTGCTTGTTATTCAAGATCTCACGAAAAGTTTCATTAACAAAATCGAGCTGCTTCTGGTCCAGTCGAAACGTGACCGAAAATTCCAGGCTCTCGCCGTTTCCACCGGCGACCAGCGCTTGATGAACCCTTCGGTAGTAATTCAAATCGGCGCGCTCGCTATAAATCGACTGCTGAAAGTCGCCGACCATGCAAAAGTGGCCGGCTGGCGGCGGGCCGGCGCGCGTTTCCATCCAATCACCGGTGGCATGCGGCTGCCTCGTCGCTTCGAGCAGCACGGAGAATTGGGCCGGTTCTGTGTCCTGCGCTTCGTCGAGAATGACGCGAAAATGTTCTTCGCGAATCCGTCGCGCCGCAACCGGATGCCGAAGCAACTCTTTTGCCAGGGCAATTTGGTCTCCGTAGGTGACGAGCCCGCGCTCCAATCGGAAATCGCGGTAATCACGCTGTACCTCTGCGGCAACGCATGTCGCCGCGTCGTTAATCCATCTGCGAAGTGGCAAGAATTTCTGCCGCCAAAGCTGCGTAAAATTTGAGTTATCCGAGGTAAAGCAAACCGGCCAACGTAAATATTCCCAACCTTCGATGTATCGTTTTTCCCACTCGCGCAACTCCGCCTGCGACTTGCTAATGTTGTCGTTGCCTTTGTCGGGTTGGGCGTAGAGATCTGTGAAATCCAGCGTCGGACACGGCGGTAATTCGCAAAGGTGCAAGACCGCCGAACCTGCGCCTCGCGCCAGCTCCATCAGATCGCGCGCCTGCACGAGACGCAGGAGCGCCGCGCGATTTTCTTCGCCTAACGAGCGGCCAATCCGTATCTGAGTTTGCACAAATTCCTGCCACAGGTCGCCGTCATCGTTCACCAATTCCAGCGGCGCGGGCAAACCGAGGTAATGACCGAAGTCCGTCAGCAGTTTCATGCAGAAGGAGTGGATCGTTCCGAAGAAGGCGCGATTAAACGCCGTCTGCACTTCCGGCTTCAAATTTTCCTCGAGAAGAAGCTGACGTGTGCGCTGCTGCATTTCGTCTGCCGCGCGATTCGTGAAGGTCACGACGACGAGATCCGGCAGAATTTCCGCGGCATTGGACAAACGCGCGATCGATAAAACGCGTTGCGTGATCGCAGTCGTTTTGCCCGAGCCGGCCGACGCAACTACAGAGAAATTGCGGTCTAGTTCATCGGCAAAACGCGCGCGAGCGGGCTCATCATCGGGCCTCACCATGTTTCCCATTCCTCCTTTTCAAGCACGAGCGCAGGATGGGTCAGCGCCCATTTATCTTCCAAAACGTCATTGTCGATCTGCAGGGTCGCGAGCGGATAGGTGGCCCGGTAACCAAATGCAGGGCGAATCTCGCCTTTCATTCCGAAAATGCCGGTGCGCTGCATGGTCGCGAGATCAGCGAAAACGTTTCTGTGCGGCTCAAGATCGAGAATCGTCAGTTGAGGCGCGACGCTTTTTACAACGAGCGAAAGAATGCTCACGCTTACTTCCGCAGCGCCGAGCTCGCGCATTGCCAGGGCATAAAGTCCCAGCTGCAAGGCCGTGCCTTTCACCAGGCTGTCATGCAAATCCGAAAGCTTCAGTTCCTTGGCGAAGCTGGTTTTGTAATCAACAATCCAAACGTTTTGTCCGGCGAAATCGGTAGCCTTGTTCCGGGCCAGCACCAAATCGATTTGGCCGCGCAGCTGAAGCTCCGCTTCATCATCAATCTTCACCGTGCCGTGCCGGCCAACGCACAATTCCGTGGCCATCCAGTCCCAGCCCCGTGCGCTTGCGATTTTGCCGCCCAGATGCCGCGCCAGATAACGCGCATTCAACCAGCCTGAGTTCCACCAATCCGGCACGCTTTTGCATGACGAGTCGCAAAGCACCCGGAGAGCAACGCGGCATTCATCGGCGGAAACTCGAACGCGCTTATCGATTATTGTCGACGAAGGAAACGCGCCGAAGAGACTTCCATCTTTCGCCTGGCTGATTCCTGCCAGCCAGCGGTGCACCCATTTTCCAGTCGTTGCCGCCCACGGATTCGCGGTGTCGTCTGGCGCTTCGACACCAAGATAACGTTTCATCCAAACAATGGCTGGTGACGAAACCATGCCCTGGATATCGCTCACGCTCAGCGTCGGCATTGGTCGATATACGCCGTCGGGTTGCAACGCGAACTCGTATTCGCTCGCTGGTTTCGACGCGTCGCGGCGCTCGTTGAAGGCGATCAAAGTCTGCTTCACATCCGTGTCGGATCGCTCAGCACTCTGCATCAAATGCCCTGAGTCCTTGAGCCACTGTGCAGTCGCGCATTGCAAATCCTTCAGTGCTGCCTGTGTGAGCGAGTCACGGCGCGTTTTAAGAAAAAACTGTGTGAAGCATTCGCTCGGATTCCAGAAACGCTCCGGCGCATCTTCCTGCATCAAGCTGGCGGTCAGCGTCACGCCTTCGCTGGCCGATTCCACCAGCGCATCGAATTGCCGTAAGGCGATCGCACGTTGCTCTATCGGGCCAATGTAAAGCGAATGATTTTCGCGCACGCTAAGGTGTCCTTCCCCCTGGCTTCCCCGGCGCGCAGCGCGCTTGTTGAGCTGCTGTACGCTGCGGTTAAAGGCTCGGATCTCGTCGGCACGCGCGAACTCCGCGCCGGCGGGAGGGGGCCATGCGCCTTCGTTCCAGCCGGCGAAAATCAAGTGCGACCATTCCTGGTTTTGAGCGTGCGACACGGCGAGCAATTGCACGCGCGCGTACGCGTGATCGCCTGCGGATGAACGGGCAAGACCAAACGTCGCTGCCGTTTCTTCAAGCCAGCGAAGGAAAAGGGTTCGCGAAAACTTGGCATCCAACTGCTGCGGCCAATCGCGCGTGGCGCTCGCGATTTCAAAAACGTGTTGTCTCCAGCCAAGATACGCCAGTGCGGTCTTCGTTTTTTCCAGGAATTGCTCGAGCGTGCTGCGTGGTGGGAGAAACGGCAGTGCCCGCAACGCCTGAGCAGCCAATTGAAATTTCTCATCAGCGCGCCCGAGACAGTACGCACACAGAATTTCAAGATCGTCCACCAACAGCTCGCTGTAGCTCTCCCGTAGAACAGTTCCCAACGCGGAGCGGCTGAGGGCTGGCGACAAAACGGCGGGGTCCGGCAGTGAATTGAGAAAGTGCAGCAGCGAACCGAGGCGCGGTGCGCGTTGCAATTCAATCCATGCCTGCCATTCAGGCGATTCGAAAATACCGGGAACCATGTGCGCAAGGCCGTCATTGTGCGGGATACCGAGGCGTGCCAGCGAGCTTGCGACCAGACGCGGCAACGCTCCGCTAGCGGGAAAAATCACGCCCAGCCGGGCGCATTTTTCTTCCGCCAAATAGCGAACACATTGCTGCGTGATTGCCTCGGCTTGCTCCGAGACGTTCACTCCGATAAGAAAATCAAAGCGCTTTGCAGGTTCCGCCCTTCCGCGCATTTCCGCTTCAGTAAAAAGCGAATCACCAAGCGAACAGGGAGGCTTTAGCGCGCGTTGCGCTTCGCCGCAGACCTCTTCCCATGAGCCGATCCAGCAAAGATCGATGTCGGAAAAGTTCTCTCGCGGTTCCTCGAGTACGATGGTTGTGTCTTCCGCAAGTTCGGCCACGACGCGCAGGAGAAACCAGTCTGCCCAATGGGCTCCATCGAAACCAGTGATAAGCACGTGGGAAAACTTTCGGTCGCCCCGCGCGGCTTCTTGCAGACGCCTTCGATCGGTGTCGCTTGGAAGAACAAAATCGCATTTTTTCAGTAGCTCGCTAAAACGCTGAACTACTGGCGCGAACGACAGCAGCGCGAGTTCTTCGAATTTCCAACCTGCAAGCTCGAGGCGATCCAATGCGCGCAGTAGTAGCGCAGGAGCTCGAGCAACAGCTTTGGCCGCAAGCGCTTCAGAGTCGTTAGGGCGATTTTCCATTTCGCTGGCCGCAATGGCGAGAAGCAAACGCAGATGTTCAAGCTCAGCACCCGGAGCAGCATCGTCCCGCGCGAGTAAAGCACGCAAACTTGCCGGTGTTACAAACTGCAAGCCGAGATGCGAAGCGCCGCTTGCAATCAGGCGCGCCTTGAGATCGTTGACGTGCCCACGCGTTGGAACAATCACGAGCGAAGGCAACGGGTGCTCCCAAGCTCTCGGCAGAACTCGTTTGAACCAGGAAGCAATCGCATCGTCCCAGGCTTCCCGAACGTACGGAGCAACGAGGAGAACTGGCCGCGATCGTTTCACACGTTACATGATCCTGCCAAGTGTGCGCTTGTCACCCACACGACGCGTCACGCCTTCGCGATCGAGTCTTTCTAAAAATGGAACCATGATTCGCCGCGAACTCTCCAGTGCCTGTCGCAGTTCGCTCACCGTAGCCGGTCCATTTTTGGAAATGAAATCAGCGACTGCATTTTTCATGCGTTCAAAGTTCTCGCGCAATAACATGACGTCCGAGGAGATTTCAATCACCTCTCCGGTCTCTATCAGAAATCTGAGAACTCGTTGCGCTTCGACGTCCCATTCGATCTCTCTTCGCGGCGGTGGATCGGACGGTTTCTTGGATAAGGCTTCATGAATTTTCGCTGCGACAGGTTGCAGCTTTGCCGGCAAAGCCGGCCGATGTGAACGCCGTGTAATTGTTGATTGTTTCCGAATAAAATCATGGGAACACATGTCCGCAATCAGTGCTTCGAAAACATCCGTCGGTTCGTCGCGCAGCGCCGCGCGCAGTTCGCTCAAGTCGTAACCGGCCCGTTCGGGGTTCTTGTTAAGTTCATTGTCGACCAGACGACTGGCGCGATCTCTCAAAGCTTTCCATGTACTGGCATTTGCCACAATCTTGTCGTGAACGACAACTTGCCCGTCGCGTTTGAGGCTCAAAAAGGCATCAGCGATCTCGCGGTTGCTGAAGCGAGATTTATCCAGGAGACCTTGAACCGGCACAAATCTGCGCAGTCCAACTTCAGAGCGCACCCAAAGATGGATGTCATCTGGGGCCGTGGCGCGACTCATTAGCAATTTGCGTTTCGCTTCATGGCGAAATTCCCAGCCATTTGGATCAAGCACCATTCCACCGGCGAGAGTGTGTTGTTCTGATGGATCGCGAATAACAAAATGATCGCCAGCAAATGCAAAGATTGGCGATTCAAGCCTTAACTGAGCGATCTCTTTCTTGCCTGGCTCAAGAAGCTTATTTCTAGGGAGCACCATCTTCGCTACGATCCGCGATGTTCCATGATGAACATACACCGATGAACCGCTTTTCAGGGGGCGCACACCGGGATTTTCACGAGGAAGGCGCAGTGATTTTTCGAGGAGAGCAATGAGCGTCGAATTTGCAGGCGCGAAATCGGCAATCGTAACAACGTTCCCCCGGCTGATCTGCTCAACGCTAACGTCTGGCAGACTAATCGCTGTCCGCATTCCTGGTTCGGCAACTTCCAACTCACGCCCGTGACTTTGAATCGAGCGAATGCGCGTTTGGAGGTTGCCGGGTTGAACAACAATTTTCTGGTCACGGCGCAATTCGCCGCCAGTCAACGTTCCCGTGACGACGGTGCCGATTCCGCGCAGGGTAAACACGCGATCGACAAACAAGCGTGGCTTTCCGGAGTCGCGTGGTGGGTGCATGGTGGCGAACTCGCTGGCGAGTGCGCTTTTCAAGGCTTCAATGCCGTGACCATTCCGAACCGAGGTCGCGATGATTTGCGCATTTGCAAACGGGCTGTCGCGCAATCGGTCGCGAATTCGCTGCGTAGCGGTCTCAATCCTGCCGAGATCGCTCTTTGTTAGAGCAATCACCGCCCGTTCGACTCCGAGATAATTGAGAATTTGCACGTGCTCTTCAGTTTGCGGCATCCAGCCATCGTCAGCGGCAACGACTAGAAGCGCGAGATCGATCGAGCCGACGCCGGCAATCATGTTTCGAACAAAATCTTCGTGACCGGGCACATCGACGATTCCGATGTGGAGTCGTTGCTCGTCAGGCCCCGCGACATTCAGCTCTGCGAAGCCGAGATCGATTGTGATTTGTCTAGCCTTTTCCTCAGGGAGCCGATCAGGGTCGGTTCCCGTGAGCGCTTTCACCAGTGCACTTTTTCCGTGGTCGACGTGACCCGCGGTCGCTAGGATGAAATGTTTCTCCGTCATTTGGCACAGGCTGCGCGAATCGCATCGACCACCGTAGCATCCTGGTGCGGAAGAATTGTCCGTAGATCGAGTTTGAAACGGTTACTGGCGATATAGCCGATGACCGGCGGAGCGGTGCTGCGCAGACGGGCCGCCAGGTCGGCCGGCGAACAATGCCTCGGAACAATTTCAATTGTAACAGATGACATCGTCGATTTTGGCAATGTGCCACCGCCGACCTTGGCTGTGCTCCGGCCAATGGCGATTTGCAGAGGCAGATGACTCAGACCGGTCTTTATCACCGCGGCTCGATTGCGCAGTTCGTCTTCGGCAACTTGCAACAGACCAATCGCCGGAATTTTCGTCACTGCTTGATTGAGGTGAAGATCGATTGTGGCTTGCAGCGCGGCAAAACAAAGCTTGTCACAACGCAACGCGCGAAATAGCGGTTCGCGTTTCAAGGCGGTAACGAATCGCTTCTTTCCCGCAATGATTCCCGCCTGTGGCCCGCCGAAGAGCTTGTCGCCACTAAAGCACACCAAATCAGCTCCGGCGTTCAATGCATCCGAGGGCGTCGGTTCGTGCTCGGCGATGTTGAATCGCTCAGTCGGCACAACCGCGCCGCTGCCCAAATCTTCCACAAAAGGAATGCCCTTTTTCCTTGCGAGCGCAGCGATTGCCGTTGCAGGCGGCGACTCGACAAAACCACTCATGACAAAATTGCTGCGATGAACTTTCAGAATCATCGCGCTCCTGGAACCAATCGCGCGTCTGTAATCATCGAGTGTCGTTTTGTTAGTTGCTCCGACCTCGCGCAAGGTGGCTCCCGTAGCCTCGATTATCTCGCCAATTCGAAAACCGCCCCCGATTTGCACGAGCTCACCACGGGAGATGATGATTTCGTTCTTGGACACGGCGCCCGATGTCAGTCCGGTTCGGCCCGGTCGCGCCCTGACATTTCTTGCCGCAAAATGGTGAACGATCAGAACGAGAGCCGCTGCACAATTATTGATTACGGTAGCGGCTTCGGCTCCGCAAAGTAGCGCAAGCGCATTCTCGATGTACGCGCCGCGGTGTCCGCGATCACCTGTTGCAAGATCGTATTCCAGATTGGAATAGCCCGAGCCGATTTCTGTGAGAGCGCGGACGGCCTCGGGCGTAAGCGGCGCGCGTCCCAAATTTGTATGGATTACAATTCCAGTTCCGTTGATGACCGGTTGGAGCCTGCTGGCGCGAAATAGCTCGAGCGATCGATGGAGTTGTTCGACTGTCGATTCAAATTCTGGGATCTCGCTGTTGCTTCGTATTTTCGACAGTCCTCGTCGGACAAGATCGACAACCAGTGGGCGCGGCAGGTCATATTCGCCCAGCGCATCGAGAACCTTGTTAACAGCAGGAATTTCCCGGCGGGAGCGCGGTTTCACCCTTTCACGCATATCAATGGACGCCGAGACCGATGGGCGGTAATTCTTCCGATGACAGCCGCGCAAGGCGTTCGCCTTTGCCGCAAAATTCCAAGAACTTTCTCCAGCTCCGTTTCGGGGACGCACAAAAGTAATCCGCCGCTGGTTTGCGCGTCGGTTAACAGAATTCGTCGCGGTTCGTCGGTTTTTCCCCAATCGACAGCCACGGTTGTGGCAACGAGATTTTCGCGGCTGCCACCGGGGACGCAGCCTTGTTCGATTAAATCTGCGATCTCATCACTAATCACGGGCACGGCGCTCGTATCGACTTCGGCAGAAACACGACTGGCGCGGCAGAGTGAAATCAAATGGCCCATCAATCCGTAACCGGTCACATCAGTCGCCGCGCGCACCAGCCGTAGCTCCGCCAGTTCGGCGCCTACGGTGTTCACTTTCGACATCAGCGCGATGACCCTTTTCTGCAGCGTGCGCGATGCAGCGCGGCGCTTGATCGCTGTGGTGGCAATGCCTGTGCCCAGCGGTTTGGTCAACACCAGCAAATCGCCGGGACGCGCATTTGCGTTTGTCGTCAGACGGCGAACATCGATCACTCCGGTGACAGCCAGTCCGTAAATTGGCTCGGGATTGCGAATCGAATGGCCGCCGATAATAGCGCAACCCACCTCGGCAGCTTTGGCCAGGCCGCCGCGTAAGATCGCAGCAATCACTCGTGGTCGAACCAAGTCCGTCGGGAAACCAACAATATTCAGCGCGGTCAACGGGCGCCCACCCATCGCGAAGATATCCGAGAGCGAGTTGGCGGCCGCGATTTGTCCGTAGGAGAAAGGATCGTCCACAATGGGTGTGAAAAAATCGACGGTCTGCACCAGCGCACGATGGCGATCCAGGCGATAAACGCCCGCATCGTCGAACGTGGTCGAGTTCACGATAACTTTTGGGTCCACAGAAAGAGGAAGCTGCGGCAAAACTTGTCGCAGGGCCTGTTGGCTCAATTTGGAAGCTCACCCGGCGCAGGATGAGAGCGAAGTGAGTCTTCGAATTTGCTCACGCGACATGTTTAGTCACCTCCTTTGTGGTGTTCGTCATTCCGAGCGAAGTCGAGGAATCCCGGTAAATTGCCTTGCGATACTGCCACGGGATCCTTCGATTCCTCCCGAGCCTGCGGGATCCGCTGAGGATGACGAGCGAAGTTCAAGCGGAGAGGATAGGAATCGAACCTACCTCGGTCCCGGGTATGCGGAACCGACAACGGTTTTGAAGACCGCGAGGACCACCAGGCACCCTTCACTCTCCGGATTGCGGATTGCGGATTGTGGATTGCGAAAAGATTATTTTGCTTTCTTGATCGCCGTGACAATGGCGTCGAAATCCGGCCAATCGCCGGTGTCGAGTTTGGAATGGAGTAATTTGCCATTGGCGCGAATCTCGAAAGCGCCGCCGCTCGAGGGAATCAGCGTGAGCGACTTGATGCGCTCGCCGAGCTCAAGAATTTTGGCCGCCAAACTGACGGCCTTCGGCGTGTAGTTTCAAACGACGCAGTATTCGATCGACACCTCGGTTTTCACCGACAATCTCCTTTCCGAAATGAAACTATCGGCGCCATGAAATGAGGTCAAGAAGTGGTGACTACTCGATCTAATAATAAACGCGAATCATCCTGAGCGCAGCGAAGGGCCTCAGATGCGGTGCGAGTGTGACACGAAGGTAGTTTGTGTGATAGCCGCAGCCCGCTCCACCGGGCTGCGGCCTCTCCACTTCAGCAATTCGGAACGCTTTCGGAGCTGTCAGCCCTGAAAAGCTTTTTTGGAAGCCTGGGTCAGGACGCCTTTTACAGTGATCGCCAGCTAGAAGGCGAAGTTGAGACCGCTGCGGAACATTCCGAAATTGTTTTTTGGACCATCGATCACGCCGAAGCTCAAGTCGTTGGTCCAACCGATATGCCGCGTGATTCGGCATTCGAGACCGGCTCCGAATTGGCCGAGCACTTTGGTTTCGCTACCGAAATGATCCGTCTCCGCATGGACAGCGAAGGCGTCCGGCGGCCCCTGTGTGTGAACGACATCTCTTTCGCCGCCGCCGAAAATCGCACCGACACCCGCCCATGCATAGGGCGCAAGACGTGTGCAAGGAATCGGATAGCGCAGCGTCAGTGTTCCTAAAACGGCGCCGATGACGCGCTCGTGATTAATTCGGTTATGAATAAAAACCGGGACCGTGGGATCTTCGAAGATATCGAAACCACTCTTAGTGGCGTCCACAGCGAATCCTTCAACACCCAGGCCAAAATAGCGATGGAAAAAGTACTTCACGTCACCGCCGCCGCCCCACGCGTGATCCCCACCAATATAATGGTCGTAGGTGCCGACTACCGGATTGCCTTCGCTGGTACTTTGTACGATGTCCACCAGTGAAGGATTAGGAGCGAATTCGGTGTTGGTGAATAAATAGGTGCCCCATAGATTCACATTAAACTCGTTGTCGCTATACCATTCAGGACACGGCGGCGGCGCAACCTGCTTCATTTGTTTATCTGCATCTTTATCAGCGCGGGTAACCTTGCTGAGGTAACGGAACCGCGAGGACACGGGCGCTTCAGCTTCGCCACGTTCGCCACCAAAGAGCCAGGAAAAGGCAACAAAGACATCAGCCACCGGCGAATCGTGCGTGCAACCAAACAAAGGTGAGATGTCCAGGCGAGTTTGCGCGGTCGGTTTCCACGCGACGGTTGGGCCGATGACGAAGCTGTTCACGGCATCGCCGCGCGTATCTTTCGTCGTGACATTTTTATATAGCATTTCTATGCCGACTTTCAGACGCTCGTTAGGCAGGAGAACCGGCGTCATCGCAGCCTGAGAGAACCCCCATTCGCGCCCACGGTCACCGGTATTTTCTTTTTCGAAGAACCAGTTCATCGCCCATTCGACGTGCTCGCCGAAATCCTGAGCAAGGAGCAAACGAACTTCGTAGGCATCGGGAAGCTTGGGTGGGCCGCTTTCTTCCTCTCCTCCTCCCCCTGAAGGAGGGGGAACTTCTTCGTGTCGAATCGTGCCGACCCCAAACTTGTATTCGGCAAAAATTGTCGGATTGAGCGGAATCTTGTTCCAATCAGCGAGAGCCCATCGCGCCTCAAGACTCACTGTTTGCGCTCCGCCACCGCCATTGAATCGTTCGAACCCTGCTTCGGCCGCCACATTAAAACGATAAGGCAGACCCATTTCAACCTCTTGGGTGAACAGATAATCCGGCGGTCCATGGCGGAACCCCTGACCCTCAAAAAGTTCGCCGAAGAAAAACGACCATGGCGGCAACACGTAGGCGTTCACGGCATTGGAAAAACGGCTGCGCGAAAACCCGGGTGGCGCGCCATAAGCGCTCGGCACTTCCTCGGCCGTGACAACGATTGGTTGTTCTGTTGTCGCTTGGGCGAAGGCCCCTCGCTTAAAGCCGGGGCTGACAAAGCAGGCCGATACAATCAAAAGTGTAAGAGTTCGCCGGAGAAAGTAAGTATTAATCATGGCAGAAGGTGGGTTAAGGTTTAATTCGCGCCGATGATTACAGAATTGCAATTATTGGCAAGACAAAATTGTAGGGCATTACCGGACGTCAAAAACAGGTCTGAGCCGACTTACACTTATATTACAATTTTGTAATATCGGCGGCGTAATCCGGTCAATCCGGCAAGCTTAACCTGACTCCATTTATGCAAAGAACGTATTGTGTCCTGCCAGCGTATCCGCGGCTCACGTTGTTGATCGCGGCCGCGTGGTTCGTGTGCCCTGCTCTTAATCTGTCAATCCGCGCACAGGTTTCTACCGAGCAGCCAATCGTCGTACAAGCAACGTCGACCGAGATCCCAAGCGCGTATGGCGCGCCAGCCGCATTTTCGCAATCGCGCTTCGCACCGTTAACCAACGCCTACGTCCTTCCACCCGGCGAAATCTATAGCAGTGTCATTTACGAACTCGACAGTGTGCATTTTCGTAACCCTGATCATCACTGGACTCTGGAGTGTGAAATCGGCCTGCCTTATCGCTTCAACCTTGCATTTGAAACCGATATCCAGCGTTACGACGGCGATCTTCAGGCTTCGACATTCAGCGTTGAAGGCCGGTACGCATTCGCGGATTGGAACAAAATTCCGCTGAACCCGACGATTTTTGCAGAATACAAAACTGGCATCGGGGACATTCTCCACGATGAAGGCGCCCCTACGCCTGCGAAAAAGTTTGGGCCTGGTGGCTTTGATACGTCCCAACAGATTCCTAATGCTTATGAATTACGCCTGCTTTTGTCCCAGGATTTCTTCGACCGCATCGAATGGGCACTAAATACATTTTTCGAACAGGAAACGTCCGGTGATCGCGGCCGCGAGTGGGGCATTGCTCAGAGCGTGGTCACTCCGATTCACCTCTTCCCAGCGCCAGCGCCACCTGATCACAAAAACGTACAAACAAAAAATGTTCAACCAGTCGCTGGAACTGGCGTTCCGGGGGAAGATTTAAAGGTTGGAATCGAGTGCCAATTTCGCAGCTTCAGCGACAAGTTCAGCCGGGGCGCACCTTACAACAGTTTCGTGATTGGCCCGACTGCCAGTTGGAAGCCCACTCGCAGTTTGCGCTTCGATGTCTCTCCATTGTTTGGCGTGAACCATAAGTCGCCAATCATGCAACTATTTGTGGTAGGTTCCTACCTGTGGGGGCCTGGCGGACCGCGCTCGGAAGCCGGTGGTGAAGCACCTGCTTCAACGCGCAACCGATAAGGCATTCTTAGAAAATCCGGTTGGACTCGGGTTATGTTTCAACCATTGATTCTCACCGACGAACAGTCTGGATTACCAACGCGCGTCGCTGGGACGGAAAGCGTTTCATCGCTCGTGCGCGTCAAAATTTGACGGCCTACTTGGCAAGACAAATTTTTGATTTGTTTTCTGAAGATGTGCCTTTGCATTCGGGCCAAACTCAGCGCGTTGCAATGGCGACCTTGCGAACAAGCTTACTGGGAATTTCCCCCAGGCCCGCTTGGGTTCTAATTGCTGCCACGGCGGGCAGTTCGACGCGCCCGGCTTGCCGATTCCGCGCCGACGCACTGCTCAGCACACGGTGTCCGCAAGTTAAAAAAAGTGTAGCCGCAGTCCGCTCCACCGGACTGCGGCTTCTCCACTTCAGCAACCCCGAAGGCTTTCGGGACTGTCAGCCCTGCAGGTACCTCGCTATCATTACAAAACTGTAATGATTTGCCAAGACAAATTTTCGAATTTTTTTTAGCTGGGCTGCGTTTTCGACCCCGGCCTGTTTAAAAGGAAAAAAGGCTGCGGCATTAGAAAAAGTATGGGACCCGAATTTAGCGCCTTGCGACTGCGTGGCGTTCGCAGAACGCGTTCTTTGTGCCAAGGAGCTGAATCGCTGATAAATTAGAATGAATCTTCCGAGCAGTTAATGATTTGCCATTTTGGCTTGGAACCGCGCCAGGGAAAACTCCAGTGTTCGATGGACGCAGTTGGACAGTCGGCACTTCCGGATCTTTGAATTCTACGACGGTGCATTCGACGCTCCGCAGCATCCACAGAAAGTTCTGGATTGTCAGTCGGCGATAATCCCGTCCCTCGGGATGTGAGAGCTTGCGATAAGCTTCGGCCATAGTGATCTGCCCACCGGCTTCGCGCACAACGTGCGCCAGAGCGAGATCGAATTGATCGAGAGAGTCGTCGATGCGTCGCAACTTACGGTTCGTTTCCGGCCAACAAGTAATACTTTTGTCCAGCGCCGCGATCAAGCGCACATGTGCTTCCATCGACAATCGAAAGCCGTTCAAATAATCACGCGTTGTTGGCCGCGACGAGAAGCCTGCAGGGGAGCCGACCCACTTCCGGAGCAATTGGGGAGTCAGTGGACAAATCGTCGACAGACAGCGCCACTTTATTACTTCGAGAAGGCGCGGGACTCGCGGACCCCAGATTTTCCTCAAACTATCCAGTGTGTTTCCAAACGCTTTATGAACGCGGGCCCGCGTTAATCCGTACCGTCGCCCGATTTCTGCGTAGCTCGGGCAGAGAAGATCTGCGGCCGGACTGCGGCCACTCCCTGTTTGTGCGCCGATTCTGGCAAGAACGAATTGTCTGTCACGAAGCGGAAGCTTCGCCAGCCCTTGCTCAAGCAAACTCAATAATTCGGCCACCGCCGTGGTCTCTTCAGTCTGCGCAACATTAAATTCGCCGGAAACCGCGCGCTCGATCAGTTGCTGGATCTCACTAACCGTGCCCCACCCACAGGCTTTGTATTGAAGCATTTCAAACGCGCTGCGTCCCTTGAGATCGCCCAAACTCCGAGCGCCGATTGCGCGGACTACATTGGCCAAACGCGTCGTTATCGGCAATTCGCTGAAAGAGAAATGGCAAATCGATTCCGGAATCGCAAAGCTGGCCGCATCCTGTTGCATCTTTGCCGTGGCCCTCTCGCCGCCTGTAGCACTGAAACCATGCGAAGGCGTGTGCGAAGCATGAACGCAGCCGCGGCGATGACCATTGCAAGATGCTTTCCCGTTTTGGGACTGTGCGCGACGCGCAAGTAAATCAAGCTCATATAATGTTTTGGGCCCACAATTCTTTTCCCGGGCAAAATCAACCACCTTTCGTCCCTGGAGGTCGCCAAGCACACGAATGCCGAAGCGGCTTAACAAAGTGGTGAGACGCGCTGATGTTTGCCACGCCTCCAACGGTTGATTGTGAAGCCTTGCTGGAATCTCGATCGCCTTGGAAAAAGAATGGAGAGCTAACGCTGGCATGGCGCTTCCTAGATTGATTTTTCCGGTCTGCGGCGAGACTCGAAAGCATTCCGGGCGGGTTTCTCATGTTTCGCTTTCATTGGTCCATCGCGATAATTACAAAATTGTAATGCTTGGCAAGACAAATTTTGGAAGCTCATAAGCCGAACGCTGCCGCTTTCGATTTGCTCAGCACTCTGTCGAGGACCGAGAGGATAAGTTATGCTCTGTTGGGGAAAGTAAGCGTGACTGTTGTGCCGCGACCGATTCCGCTTTGAATCCGGGCGGTCCCGCCGTGAAGATCGACGATCGATTTTACCAGAGCCAGGCCCAGGCCCGCTCCATCGGAGCCGCGCGATGACTCGGCGCGGTAAAACCGATCGAACACGCGCGGCAAATGTTCGGGAGCTATTCCCGAGCCATTATCGCTGACTGCGACCTCGAAATCCGTCGCATGCTCGGCAAGCGCGATCTGAATTGAACCATTGTCAGGAGTGAACCGGAGCGCGTTATCGACCAGATTTCCCACTGCGCGCTCGAACAAGGCGAGGTCGGCAGAAATCTGTCCCTGGCCACTGCAACTGATCGCGACATGATGGTCTTCTGCGATCGTTTGATAAAACGCCGCAATTTTCTCCACGGCTGCGCGGGCGTCGAATTGCTTTCGTGCGACCGGCTCGCGTGCAGCATCAGCTCGTGCGACGAAAAGCAGGTTGTCCACGATTCCTGAAAGCCGCTCGCATTCGCCGATTGCGGATTCGATGGTTTCGCGGTACTCGGCAGAGCTGCGGTCGCGCGACAGAGCGACCTGTGCTTCGCCCAGCATATTTGCAATGGGAGTTCGCAATTCATGCGCGAGGTCGGCGGAGAATTGAGAGAGACGCGTAAAGGAATCATCGAGGCGCTTAAGCATTTCATCGAAAGCGATGGCCATGGGCTGGAGCTCGCGCGGCCAGTTGGCGGACGCGACACGCTCGTTCAGGTGCGTCGGCCCGATTCGCTCCAGTGAACGCTTCATTTCTTCCAACGGACGCAGACCGCGCCTGGTGACGGGGATCGCAATCAGAACAGAGGCGAGAATGCTCCCTGACAGAACGATCAGAACCAAAATACCAAATTTTCTCTCGACCTGCTCGTCGCTCGAGCGGTCTTGCGCCACTTGGATCGTGAACTGCTGGCCATCTGCCAGCGCTCGTCTCGTGGTCAATGCAAACGATTTCCCTGCAACTCGATGTTCGGTCGGCGCCGCAATTTCGCGTGAAGCGACCGGTGGAAAAATATTTGCCGGTAACAGCCTTTCCATCCCGGTTGTCTGCCCCATGGTCGTGCCCGCCGAGTCGAGCACACGCACCAGAAACGGAGCGCGCTGTCGGCTACCTGCTGTGTTGATCTCCGCAGCGACCGCCTCCAATCCGCCGCGTTGTTCAAAACTTGTTTGCAATGCGTCCACCTTGTCGGCGAGCACCGCATTATCTTCCGCGAATGCGTGTCGGACGACGACCCAGTAAAAGACGCCGAGTCCACAGGCGAGCAGGAGGGCCGACGCCAGCGTAAAAAGCAGGATGAGCTGGGAGGCGATGGAGCGCGGATTAGGAGACTGTCTCCTAGGGCGGTTTGAGAACATAACCCATGCCGCGGATCGTATGAACCAGTTTGGTCTTAAACGGATCGTCCACCTTTGCCCGCAAGCGGCGCACGACCACATCGACTACGTTCGTATCGGTTTTGAATCCTATGTCCCACACGTGTTCTGCAATTTCGTCGCGCGATACTACTTCACCCACCGAATGCGCCAGGTGGGTGAGCAGGAGAAACTCTTTCGGCGTAAGATTTAGTGGCACGCCACCGCGTTCGGCGCGTTGATGGCGTGTATCGATTTCCAAATCGTCGATGCGCAGCTTGCTCCGACGCGCAGGAGTACGACGCAGAAGCGAACGCACGCGGGCGAGCAATTCCGAGAACGCGAATGGTTTCACCACATAATCGTCCGCGCCGAGCTCGAGCCCTTTCACCCGATCGCGCACACTGTCGCGCGCGGTTAAAAAAATGACGGGCGTCTGCACCCTGGCCTCGCGCAATTCTTCGACGAGAGCCCAGCCATCTTTTTTCGGAAGCATGATATCGACAATGAGTAGGTCAAACTTGCTCGCGCGCGTCGCCGCCAGCCCTGCCTCGCCGTCAGGGGCAACATCGATAACGAAACCGGCCTCGCGCAGGCCTTTTGCAAGAAAAGCCGCCGCCTTCTTTTCATCCTCGATCACCAGAATTCGCATAAGCCTGATTATCCTTTCTTACTCATAGTCCTGCTCGTGCTCCACGACAGAGTCTAAAGATCATGAGCGAGAGCAACAGAATGGGCAAGACAAGAGAGTGGACAACTTATGAGACCGATCTCTCTCGTCCGGGCGGCAGAGCAATCACCAGCCCTGCCAGCAGAAACGTCGTTGCCGCAGAGAACAGGCAAAAGCGGCAATACGCGTGCAGCAGGAAGGCCTGAACGTAAAGCAGCCAAACCGTACCCAGAAACATCGCGCCGACGGCTAGAACCAGAAATATGCGTGCGCGCGCGTAGCCGAACACCGCGAACGTAGCGAAGGTGAACACACTGAAATAAGCAAGCACTCCAAACGAGGCGATCGGAATTCCGGCTACTCTGGCGTACGCACTGCCGAGGACCTTGAAACAATCTGCTGATCCGCCACAGCCCAGCGTCTCGCCGGTCAGCGCCTGCACGGTTAAATATGTTGCATCTGCGAGCCCAGCCAGCGAAACGATCGCGGCAACGATGTAAATGATCGTGCGAAATCGCGATACGGTCATGTCTGCGATTTTTTCTCCAGTGCAGCGTTGATCTCGGCGCGAATGCCCTCCGGGTTCTTGTCTTTCGGGTCCAGCGGCTGATTATTGATAAACAGAGTTGGAGTAAGCTGTATCCCGAGTGACTGGCCGCGCTGTCGATCGGCGTCGACCCGGGCCCTGGCCTGCTCGCCGTCCATGTCTTTTTTGAACTTATCAAGATCGAGTCCGATCGTTCCGGCATAAGATTCGAACAATTCGCGCACATTAGGGGCCTTGCTCCAGGTTTCTTGTTCTCGATAAAGCACGTCGTGCATCTCCCAAAAACGGCCCTGCAATCCGGCCGCTTCAGCAGCCAGCGCCGCCTCGCGAGCGTGCTCGTGCATCGCAAGCGGAAAGTTCCGAAAAACTACGCGCACACGCGAATTGTATTCGTTCTCGAGCTGGCCAAGAAATGCGGCGAACATACCGCACGGCGGGCATTGGAAATCGCCGTACTCTTCAAGCGTTACAGGCGCATCCGGGTTACCACGAATGTGCAGTGACTCTGCATCGCTTTTTGCGGAGAGCGTCTCGGGAATGGATAAAACGTGCGGTCGCTTGGCCCGGTAGAGCATTGCACCGCTTCCGATGGTGGCCAATGCGACCAGCGCAACAATAACGAAAGGCAAATATCGCTTCATAAATTACGAGCAGAGAGCCAAAAGTTTCAGCGCAACGAATCAGTCGTCAAGTGCGCAAGGCAACTTGATTCGTTGAGGCATGGTCGCGAAGGCCGCCAGCGAGATTAAAAATGGTGCGCCATGAATAACGAAATCCGAATGACGAATGAAGACCAAGCCGGAACGGCGCTCCTCATTGCGTCATTCTGAATTCCTTCGTGCTTCGACATTCGAGCTTCATCATTATTGACCGATATGAAGCTGTGAGAGTAAATTTGGCAATGCAAGGACTCTCAATTGCTGTGGCGGTTCTAATCATGTGCGCGGTTTTTTTACCAGGCCAAACGCAATCTGGCTCGGCGACAGGGATCGAAGGAGTCATTACGATCGATCCCACTCGGCCCGGCCCCGTGCGAGCTGATGCTCCCAGTTCACGGCCCCTCGCGAACGCCACCTTCGTGGTGGAAAATCAAAAGGGCGAGACTACGTCATTTACCACGGACGATCAGGGGCGCTTTCGGACACCGTTGGCGCCAGGACACTACAAAGTTTCCCTTAAAGGAAGGACAAGCAGCATCGGGCGCTACGGGCCGTTCGAAGTGGACGTTGTCGCCGGCCAAACGACGAAAGTCCAGTGGCAGTGCGACTCGGGCATGCGATAGCTGGCCCGCTGAAGCCACAAATCTTTCGCGATCTCCTCCAACGGGGATACGTGCCGAATCTTGTCGCTATCGCGGGTATGGAGTTGGATGAGGTCTCGGTGTCGGTCGAGACCGGGGCGTGGGTGTAGGTCTCGGTGTCGGCGTTGCAGTGGGAGTCGCCGTTGGTGTCGAGGTCGGGGTTACAGTAGGTGTTGAAATTGGCGTGGCTGTTGCGGTTGCCGTGGCAGTAGCTGTTGGTGTAGCGGTTGCTGTTGCTGTTGCAGTAGGTGTAGCTGTCCCGGTTGCCGTTGCGGTTGCGGTGGGGGTGGCTGTTGCAGTCGCAGTTGCTGTGGCAGTTGCGGTAGCAGTCGCAGTCGCAGTAGGTGTCGATGTTGGAGTGGCTGTTGCCGTTGGTGTCGCACTTGGGCTGGCAGTAGGGGTAGAGGTTGGAGTTGACGTAGGCGTCGCTGTGGGAGTTGCGGTAGCACCAGCGGGCTCTCTGTCGAAGAAGGTATCCTGCTGAGAATTGCTATTTATAGCTACGCGCCCGTCGGTCCACGAATTGAGATGCTGACCTAGCACTGACGAGCCGTAGTCATAGTCGCCTGCATAGGTTGGCTGGATGTTCGGGTCGCTTTGTGCTGGCAGAGGACTTACCACATCAGAGAACATATCATCTGGCAGCCACGTTATCCCATTGTCAGTGGACTTGCGCGACCACATCCTGTAACAGGGAGCACCTGTATTGCCACGGATGCAGGTGGTGCTCTCTCGCGCGTCATACCATGTTGCGAAGACTGTGCCATCCGCGGCGGCCGAAAGATTAGGCTGCCACTGAGGACGAGTCGTGACATCCGTATTTAACTTGAGTGGGGCGCTAAACGTTTGCCCCTTGTCGGTGGAGCGAATGTAATAGACGTCTCCAGGATCACTGCCCGTGCCGTGCTGGGCATAGACCAGATGAACGACGCCGTTGTAGGCCGCAGGTTCGCCCCAGCCCTCGTGTCGCCAGTAGCCACCGCCATCCGGGAACATGCATGCGAAGTATCCAACAGCAGTCACGCCCGGTCCGGGAAAGCTCGTGCCAGTGTAGGTGTTAGTCCAGGTGTTGCCACCGTCAGTGGACCTAA
Organism: Candidatus Dormiibacterota bacterium; assembly: GCA_035472675.1. GTDB lineage: Bacteria > Verrucomicrobiota > Verrucomicrobiia > Chthoniobacterales > UBA10450 > Udaeobacter. Next base: position 10,916 of record DATIOX010000084.1, on the reverse strand, counting down.
AGACAAGGTTGATGTCGTTGTGGGGAAAGCCACCACCGCCTTCATTCATGCCGGCAACGTACACGTCGCCCGTAGCCATATCGCCGGTGATCTGTACATCGCGAATGAACGGCGTGCCGCTTGTAAGCTGTCGTGCATTGGTCCAGGTCGCCCCGTTGTCAGTGGAAAAGCGAACAAACAGTGCGCCACTGCCAACATTGAAATCGTTCCATGAGACGTACATCCGCCCAAAAAACGGAGAGCTCGGATTGTTATCGACCCAGCCAGATTCACGGTCATCTTGGGAATTAGTATGAATGCAATAATGAGTCCAGCTATTCGGATCGCCGGGAGTGGTGGACTTATACCCGCCGAGACCCTGACTGCCGCAGCCCCCGTCCAACCACACCGTGAACCAGGTCTGGGACGGCTTGTTATACAAAATCACTGGGTCGCCAAAGGTATTGGCGAAGGGGCTCTGGCCGCCGGCGGTGGTAAGGCGTACAAAGGTGTTGCCGCCATCGGTGGAAACCGATGCGCCGGAAAAGTTGTTGTTGGCGGCACCTCTTGAGTCGTTGAAAGCGACCACTATTTGGTTGGGGTTATCAGGGTTAGCCGTAGTGAACGTCTCCGACTGAATAATGTGCGGAGAGTTCTGCGTGCCGGTGACAAGGTCGACGTCCGTCGTACCGTATACCAGTGGTGATGGCAACAGGTTTTGAACAAACTGAGAGAAGGCAGCCGCAGGAGAAGGTCTACCTCCCTCTGCCTCGCCGCAGAAAATCATGATGGCGCCAGCGCGAAAGTTCTCCTGCCTGTCGATGCCCAGTTCGTGAATCTTGGAACAATCAAATAGGGCGGGAACGAGTGGGTCAGGGGATTCTGTGCTGCTGCCATATTCTTCCTGCGCTTGCGTCGAGAAGGCGCCAAAACCTAGCAGCCCCAGAAAAACGCCGCCCAGGGCGACACACAGGCCGACTAGGGCCCGCACATTAATGAAAGCAAATTGGGAAGTGGATATCCTTTTCATGAGTGATTTTGGAGTAATGGAGGAAAACTGAAGCGTTCAGCTTCTAGCCAAATCCAGGGGAGCCCGTCAACACCTTTTTGGGATTCGCTTCGTTGCTCGCGATTTGCCCCGAGAAGAAAAAGGGCCTCGCCGCTGAACGCGCGAAAGAGTAGCAACCTCTCCTTTGGAAGCTTTAATCGACGATCGCGCGTTATCGATTATTGATTTCCGGTCTCTAATGCGGGGGCGTCGGGCGCGGTGGCGGGGTGGGACGAGACCTTGGTATGGGTGTGGTCCGCGGTGTGGGAGTAGGGCGCGGAGTCGAAGTAGGTGTGGGAGTTGGAGTAACTGTCGGTGTGGGTGTGGGAGTAGGAGTACCAACCTGAACAGGCGCCTGAATGGCAACCGTCATAGGCGATCCTGTTTTGAAAAAGTCAACCGTGGCGCTTGTAGCTTGCGGCGGTTGATCGGCATCGAACCGGAAATTATATAGCGTGCCCCAGCGAATCGCGTTGGCGTTCTGGTTTTGCGCGAAGGCTTCGCAGTTCCATGTCAGCGAATTGGCAGTCTGGGTAGGCGTCCAAGGCGCGCTACTATACCCCTGGCTGTTAAACGTGCCGTCGTTTGCCCAGCCGGGATGTTGGGGCGGTGCGTGAAATCCCATGTTAGTGATGTTAATTCCAGCTCCCAAAGGCACACTAAAAGATTGAATCGCGCGGTCCAGGTTCATGTTATAGAGAACATATTCATAGTGCCACACTCCAGCCGATGGGTTGGTTACTTTGTAGCCGATGAACCAAAAGCCATCGTTACCGGGATCCGGTTCCTGGCGATTCACTGTCGCGCTTGTCCATGCCCTGATGGCAGGCTGCATTTGCACTGTGCTACCGACTGGCGAAAACGAGAAATTGGTAGTACCGCTCACGCTATACTGGCGGTAGGAGGCGTTGTTAAACATGTTGCATTCCGTGGGATTTGCCTGGCACCAGGTGTATTCACTCGGGGCGACATATTGGGCTTCAGCAAAATAGGTCGCGCCTTGATTCAGCGTGGTATTGAGGTCGTTGACTTCCACGAGAATCCGGTGCGACACGCCGTCGTGGTTGTGGCCGCTGTGATCGTTCGCATTCGATGTAAAGGATCCGGTAAAAGGATTGATCCATGCGCGTGATCCAATCGAGTTTTGATCGCCATTCAGGCCGGCATCGTACGGGTCGGAACATCCCGGGCAAAGATGGCTGCCAGTGGCGCAACCACTGGTGTTGCAGCCAAAGCCGCAGGCGTCATCTTCCAATGCAAAGAACGTATGCTTGAGCCAAGATTGGCCAATTTGTTCGAACCGCTCGGTGTTATTTAACCCGCCACTCATCCGATAAAGATTTTGCGGAACGACCGGGTGATCGGTTTGAGGCAATGCGAACCAATCGACTGGCTGGTCGCCATTATTACAGGAAGTCGTTGCCACTGCCAGACCGACCTGGGTTCCGGCACTCCCGAATTGCTCCATGTCTGGCAGATCTCCCACGATGACATCCGGACCCGATGTGTGTGCCGGCACTTCGGCGCCGGTCGCCCGGCTAAGCGGCGGCATCACGACGGATTTGGGTTGTCCATTAACAAACTGTGCGATCTCGCTCGGTTGCATCGCCGCGCCGATGGAGATTGCGCCCACGACTGAACCAGCTTCCGAAGGCCGCCCAAGAGCGTTGGCAAGATCTCGCGACATTGTGAGCCTTCCGCCGCTGACAGTAAGCAATTGCGCCCCGGCCTCGTAATTGTACTGGTGTCCTTCAATATTGAAAAAGATGAAGCCCGTTTTTGCGTCGCGCACGGCGAGATCGAATTGTTCGCCCGAAGGGAGTTTTTCGATTGTGAGTTGCTTAAAGGATGCGCCCAACGCCGCAGGCACGTTGTTAAGCCCGGCCGGTGAAGCGCCTTGCGGGATAAGAGCCATCGATCCCTGCTCAGGTCCGCGCAAAAGATCGTTGAACACCAGGATGCTGAAAAATGAATTGGCCGTTACGTCGAAACGCAATGCTTCGAATTTTGGGGCCATGGACGTAATGCCATTCAGACGATTGAGATCGAGCTCCATTGTCGCGGTCCCGCTTTCCACGATCATCTTTTGAAGAACCCCGGTGGCCCCGTTCTGGCTTTGACCCGAATGTCCGGCAGGATTGGCGAATCCCGCGTCGGACGGGGTGAGGAGAACGACGAACGGGAGAATAAAGGTAGTGAGGGCTTTCTTAAACATTGTTTTGAACGGTGATTGGCTTCTTAGCTTATGCGCTGGGAAGGGCTGCTATATTTCTCATGGGTGCCTCTGTGAAGTAAAGCAAATCTTGAAAGAATCTGGTGACGATTGTTTGGAAAATAACGAGGCTGTAGTGGCAGCCGTGCCGGCTGCAAATCCAGTAAACTCGCAGGCGACACCCCTGCCTCGACAGTCCATGGAGGGCGGAGCTCTGCGACGCCTGCTCAATGGGTGAAGACCGAACGCGATTCGCGGAGCTCACCCTTCCTGCGTCGGCGGCAGCAACCCTGCCTTACTCGCTGGCATCCGCCCTGTTTTGAAGTAAATTCGTCAACTTCGTGAAAAGCGGTTGCGTCAGCCGAGAACTAAAGAAACAGGGACCGATTCCCCGGCGTATCTCTGCGGGGGTCAACGACCCCGGATACAGCAGAGCCGGAATTCGCAAATCAAAGACCGGCCGGTGGCGCGCGTTGGCATTGGTCCTTCTGAACTTGTTCATGATCGCGCACATCATTCAATGGCACGTCATGGGCAGGACAGTTTCGCCGATTGAGCCTTCGGAGACCATGTACACGCTGCAAAAGGGTTTCATCAACGCGGGATTCATCTTTTTTTCTCTGGCGATCCTGGCGACCTTGATCTTCGGGCGATACATCTGCGGCTGGGGTTGTCACATTCTCGCGCTCCAGGATTTCTGTGGATGGCTCTTAAAGAAGATGGGGCTTCATCCGAAACCGTTTCGGTCGCGGTTGTTAGTTTACGTGCCGCTTATTGGCGCGCTGTACATGTTCGTCTGGCCCGTCGTGTATCGATTGTTCTCGGAACCGCACGAACCGCTTGTTCCCAAATTCACCAATCATCTGGTGACGACTAATTTTTGGCAGACGTTTCCGTCCGTCGCAGTGGCCATCCCGTTTCTTTTCGTCTGCGGTTTCATGACGGTCTATTTTTTGGGGCAAAAGGGCTTTTGCACTTATGCCTGTCCTTACGGTGGATTTTTCGGGTTAGCCGACAAATTGTCGCCTGGCAAAATCCGCGTTACGCCTGAATGCAACCAATGCGGCCACTGCACTGCCACCTGCACGTCGAACGTCCTGGTGCACGCGGAAGTGAAGCAGTACGGAATGGTGGTCGATCCGGGTTGCATGAAATGCATGGATTGCATCAGCGTTTGTCCGAACGACGCCCTGTATTTTGGTTTCGGCAAACCGTCGATCCTGGTTCCCAAATCAGACGCAATTAAGAAGAACTATTCTTTAACATGGCCGGAAGAAATCGTTGGCGCACTCGTATTTCTTGGAAGTTTCCTCGCTGTTCGCGCCGTTTACGCACTGGTCCCGTTCTTGATGGCTTTGGGCTGCGCTACAGTTACGACGTTTCTCACTCTGAAAATGTGGAAATTGTTGCGGGCAAAAGAATTGTCTTTTTACCGTTTCAATTTGAAGTCTGCGGGTAAAATTCGCAAAGCGGGGTGGGCATTTGTAGCCTTCGCTTGTGTCTGGATTGGCTTGAATGCTCACAGTGGCTGGGTGCGTTATCATGAGGTACTGGGCAATCGCGCATTTCAGAAAGTCCATCTGCCCGACGAGCTGGCGCTGGCGCAGGTCGACCCCGCTCGCTGGCTGAATCCCGCTGACCGCGATAACATCGTCCAGGGAGAGGGACATCTTCAAGCCGCTTCGAAGCTTGGACTGTTTGTAAACAGTGAAACGCTGCCGAAGCTGGCATGGTTTGACTATCTGCTGGGCAACACGGAACAATCCGTCCGCTTACTTGGCCAAGCCGCGACTTATCAGAAAGGAGAGGGGAAGGCTTTGAGCCTTTATTATCGCGGCGCCATCCTGAATCGACTGGGGCGTTACGACCAGGCGCAGGCGAGTCTGAGTGAAGCGCTGGCCGAACGGGACGATTTGATACTCGCGCGCCAGGAAAAGGGCGAATCGCTCTGGCAGCTTGGCCGCAGGGACGAAGCAATTTCGGTGTGGACCGATGCCGTGCAGCGCAATCCGCGCCTGGCTCTGGTAAATAACGAGCTCGCCGGCGCAAAACAGTCGTTAGGCCAAGTCGAAGAAGCCAATAGTCATGAAACGCAAGCCGATCAGGTCACGCCGAATGATGCCCTTTTCCATTGGATGATTGGACGCCGCCTCCAGGACCTCGGCATGACTGAATTGGCGGAAAAACATTTTCAACGCGCGAGCCAGCTGGACCCGACATTGACGCGCTGAAGCGTTGGATCGTTACAACACTACTCAAAGGTGGAACGGTCGCCGCGGCGACTCCGCAACGCGTTGTTCCCGCAACCGCGGGACGGCTCTGCCGCCTAATATTTGCGCCTTCGGCGATCCATTCATTGTCATCGTCTTACGGAGAAGCCGATCCACCCCGGAGCCTCACTCGCAGCCGGCTCGTCTACCCGGCTATCAACTGAAACACTGAGAAAAAATCACGACTCTCTTACGAGGGCGGGACAGGGCGAGGGTGTGGAGTAGGGCGAGGCCGCGGAGTTGGATGTGGCCGGGCAGGCGCAACATTGATCACACCAGTCATTCCAGCAAAGCAGTGCAATGCGCAGAAGTAAGAATAACTGCCAGGCTGCGTAAAAGTGAACTCGTAAACGGTGCCTGTATTAGAGAGAATTCCGGCGTCGCAGTTCGTGTTATCAGGAGAACAGAACTGCCCATCAGCTGTGCAAGGCGTGCCGCTGGTGACACTGTGGTCATCGCTGCCCCAGGTCCACCGCACCGTGTCGCCGACAGAGATGTTGAGTGTGTCCGGCACAAACCGTATTTTGTTTCCCGCAGGCCCCACCGCCACATCGAAAACCTGGCTGCCGGCCAATCGTCTACTGCTTGGCACCTGACGGCCGTGTTGATCGACAATCCTGACGACTGGAACAGCGCGCTTTTCTCCTGTCGTGTCAGAGTTGCGGTTGTCGTCGGATTCAGCTGCGGGCAGGAATGCCATCCCAAGCAGCATTACCAGCCAACAAGCCCGCGGTACTCGTCCCTCTGATCGTCTAATGAGTCTCATATAGTGTAAAAGGGCCATAATCTGGGGCGCCCCAGTGAAACGCAAGAAAAATCGCCTCACGATTGCCGAAGCGAATCGCCAATCCCAACAGGCTCCTTCACCAATGCTATGGTGCGGCAGGCCGCGGCGTAGGCCGCGGTAACGGTGTCGGGCGCGGCCGAGGGGAAGTAGGACGAACTACCTCAAATTGAGTCATCATCCCGTCGTCCTCATGCTCAATTATGTGACAATGGAGCATGAACATGCCCGTGTGATCGGTGAACTTCAGCTTGAGCTCGAGTGTTTCCCCGGGATCGAGGTACCAGGTCTCTTTCATCGTTTCGTAGGGATAACAGGCCGCCCCATTTCGACTGATGCACTGCTGAGAGACGTCGTGAATGTGCACGGTATGGGCTTGGTTGGTAGGATTTGTGAAGACCCACTTCTCGGTGGTGCCCAGCGCTGGCTTGGCGTCGATACGACTGGGATCGAACCTTAGCCCATTGATCGTCCAATGCCCCGCTGTCTTATCAAAGCTCCAATTGCGGGTGACTGTCGGCTCACCGATATCCGGCAGCGGACGCAGCGTTGCTGGTATTGTGCTGTCATCGATGACGTGCTGCGTGACGCGGAACTGAAGCAATTGCATACCGGTGAGCAAATCGGTGAGATAGACGTCTTGTCCTAGTTTTCCGGCGAAATCGACAACAACGTCCAGGCGTTCTGCAGGCCCCATCCGCATCCCTGTCCGCACTACCGGCGCCGGCAAGAGGCCGCTCTCGGTCCCGATTTGTGTGAATGAATCCCCCGTGCTCAGTGTAAGGAAATAGATGCGAGCATTGGACGCATCCAGGATGCGCAGGCGATATTTGCGGTCGCCGACCTCGAGGTATGGCTGGTAAACGCCATTGATGAGGATCTTATCGCCAGTCACGCCGTCAGGATCGAACACGTATGGGATCTGATTGTTTGCGTCGAATTGCCTGTCGGCGACTGCCAGAGGCAAATCGAAAGCACCAGAAGGGAGCGTTACCGGGTCAGCGGGATCATCGACTATGTACGTACCTGTTAGACCCATCCAGACGTTGCGACCGGTAACATCCATGCGGTGATCGTGGTAAAACTGCATCTTACCTCGCTGGTTGGCGCCCTCTTCGAGACCATTGTATATATAGGTCCTCGATCCTCCCGTTGCGATCAGCAGACTGTCTGGCTGCCCATCGTTCACCGCAGAAGAATGGTTGCCGTGGTTATGCACCGTTAACTCTCCGGCAGTCGCGTCCAGGTTATTTGTAAAAGTAACGTTGGTCGTCTGTCCCGTAGGTCTACGAATCGTTAGTCCAGGGTATGTTCCCCCATAGGTCCACATGTTAGTGCATGGCCCATCCAATATTTGCACGCATGCTTCATCGATGCCGATCGACACGTTCGCGTTCGTGTTAACCGGCGGAAAAAGCAACGGATGCGTAAATGACGCAGGTGTTGGCGTAGGCGTTACTGCAGGAGTCGCAACAGACGTCGCCGTCAAGATATTCGGCACATTTGCCAAACGGAAGCCGACATCCGCAAGGACGGCCGCAAGTATAAACGATAACAGAGTTTTGAAGATCATATGGCTTTATTGAAAGTGGGCGGTCGCGATTACAAGTGGGAGTAGAATTTTGCAAGTCGTCCCTGTACCCACGGCAGAACCTGCCCGCGGTGGTGGCTGTCGCCGTGGGGCACGATGCAATAACGCCAGAGCGCCTCGACACAGCGAGGCGGCTACAATATTTATGCGATGCCTTTTAGGAGGGTTAACGCGTTGGGTATTCATTTAATTTTCAAAAACATTGGATGATACTTGATAAACTAAGACAAGACGAAACTCTTCTTTTTTTGGGAAACGTCCAAGGCCGAATTTCGACTCTTCTGTACCCCGCCTCGTATTTCCATCTTTCCGTTGTCCCGAACGCCGCGGCCGGATTCAGCTTCGACTCGATCTAGCCTGACTGTAGCGCCAGGCGTGTCGCCTGCGATCCCTAACAGTCGCAGCCGACACGGCCGCCTCTACAGAAAAATCGCCATCAGGAACATCTTCTGTGCGTCGCACAGTCAATGGAGGGCAAAGCTCCGCGATACAAAAGTGAAGGACTCGCAGAGCTCGCCCCTCCATTTGGATCACACAGGGGCCACACCTGGAAGGCGGAGCTCTGCGACGCCTAACAAGTAACATATCTCGCACGCCTTCTCTCAGCATCATGGCTGGATCACCGATTCCGGCTACAAAAGCAAGAAACTCGCGAGTTGCCTCGCGAGTTCCTGCGTTACTACTTTTAACTTTTTAACTCTTGTAACCTATTCGGCTTAGGGCGTCGGCCGCGGATACGGCGTGGGTCGCGGCCTCGGCGTCGGATGATGCGGCGTAGGCGTCACAGTTGGCGTCGCGGTCGGTGTAACACTGGGAGTTACAGTTGGCGTCGCAGTCGGAGTTACACTAGGTGTGGGCGTAACTGTCGGCGTTGGAGACGGGGTTGGAGTTGCTCCGCAGGTGCCGCCGATTTGAAGGTCGTACAGCGTCGGATTTCCCGAGGTGCTGGCTGTGACGACGACGTGCGCCGGTCCTGGCAGTCCTGTAAAGGAAACGTGACTGGCGGAGTTGCCAGGAATGGGATTAGGCATACCGAGCATCATCGGGCTGGATGGATCGACGACCGGATCGCTGGGACTAAAGTCCGCCCCGTTCCCCTGGCCACCGAAAGGCATGGGATAATTGTCGCCCGGGCTGCCTTGGATGGCGCCCTGCACCCACACCACACCGCCTGTGGAAGCATAAGCTTCCAACGCAGGAACAGCTGCTGAATAAGGAGTGATGAAATCAACCAGGAACGTGTCGTCCCAGTTGAGAACGACCACGCGATACTGGCTGAAGTCGACCGTTGCCAGGTCTGCCGGCGTAAACACCGTATAAGTGCGCCCGTTAGCAGTGATGGCGTCCTTAAGAATGGTAAAGCCCCACGGATCATGTGTCTCGAATAACGCGAAGTCATTGGCAGCAGGTTGGCCGATAGCAAACGTGTATTGAACGGTGTTGGTAGCTAGAGTCGGGTTCCAGCCGTTCGGTGCGAAACCCAGAGTCATCCCAGAGCCAACCAGCAATCCGCAACCCGGCGGGGCGGTCCCCACGTATTGGTAAGTCCCCGTAAAGAGCGCGTTAGGATTGCCAAACTGATCGGTGATAGCCCCGGCGGGAAGAGTCACGGTTAGCGTGCCTGAGAAGATGGTTGTGAAGTTCAGCGTGAACCGTATGGTCGTGTCGCCGTTCATGAATGTGTGCCCTGTCACGGTGGTACCGGGGACGCCGCTGAGATGCAGATCGCTGTCCTGAACTGAGGTCTCGTCAAAAGGCTCGTTGAAGTTCATGTCATACGTATAGGTGGCCGGCCCTGGCGGCTGGAAAGTGCCGCCAACCGGTGGAACGGTGTCAGTCACCGCAAGCAGGATGGCGTCATAACGGAAGGTGCATTGGAAGTCCAAATTCCCCTGGTTATCCGACTGGCGGGTAAATGCGCCAGCTGGGATATGCATTGTCTGAACACCTTGGTTTGCCACAGGCGAACTGGTAAAGGTGAAGGTTATGCTGAGGTCACCTGGGCCGAAACTGCGCGAATCCGCCGGGGTTCCATTAACCGTGAAATCGGTCGGATCGACAGTGCCCTCGTTGACCGCGTCAGACAGGTTGATAACGAAGTCAGTCGGCTGCGTGCTGATAACGCTGCCACAAGCCGGGTTGGTGGTGGTCACAGAAAAACCTACCAGCTCCCTGTCGGTGAAGACATCCTGCTGGGCAGTGCCGCTGATAGCCACGCGCCCATCGTCCCATGAAGTCATGTGCTTGACGGCGATCGCCGACCCATAGTCGTAGTCGCCCGCATAGGTGGGCTGGATGTTCCCATCGGGTTGCGCCGGCAGAGGACTGACTACGTCCGAGAGCGTATCGTCTGGCAACCATGTCGCTCCGTTGTCGTTGGACTTGCGCGAAAACATCTGGTAACACGGAGAGGTTGGGCTACCATAAACGCAGTCGGAGTCGCCGCTCACGCGCGCGTCATACCACGTCGCCAACAGAGTCCCGGTCGGGCTAACCGAAATGTTAGGCATCCACTGGGGACGGTCCGCGGTATCGGTGTTTAACTTGAACGGCGTGCCAAAGGTCGAACCGCCGTCGGTGGAGCGAATGACATACACATCGCCGGGGTCGCTGCCGGTTCCGTGCTGCGTAAAGATGATGTTAACCACATCGTTATAAACAGCAGGCTCACCCCAGCCCTCGTACCGCCAGTAGCAGCCGTTGGCGGTAAACATCCCGGCGAAGTAACCCGAAGAACACACGCCCGGGGCAGCGAAAGGCGAGCCAATGTACGGGTTCGTCCAGGTGACACCGCCATCGGTGGACTTGTAGAGGTAGTTGGTGTCCATGTGAGGGAAGCCACCGCCTCCTTCGTCCATGGACGCGATATACACATTCCCGTTGCCTGCCATGTCACCGGTGATCTGCACATCGCGGCTGAAGAATGAGGTGTTGGTTTGAACCTCGATCGGCGAGTGCCACGTAGCGCCGCCGTCACTCGAAAAAGTCTCGAACAGGCAGCCTCCGGCGCCGCAGCTGGTGCCGAAGTCGTT
>DATIOX010000083.1:0-15463 GCA_035472675.1 Candidatus Dormiibacterota bacterium | reverse complement strand
GAGCGTGCGCCAAACGAAGTGACGGCTACAGAGGAACAACTTGTCGATGTGTTGTTCGGGGAACGGCCGGTTGCGGAAGTGCTCCTCGCGTTTGAAGGGCAATCGCCAGTTGGGTTCGCAGTTTACTTTTATAATTTTTCCACCTGGCTTGGGCGACCTGGGCTTTATCTCGAAGATTTGTTCGTGAAACCGGAAAATCGCGGCAAAGGTTACGGGCGCGCATTGCTCATTGAGCTTGCGAAAATTGCGCGCGACCGGGGCTGCGGCCGGATGGAATGGGCTGTGCTCGATTGGAACGAACCGGCGATTAAATTTTATCGCGCGCTCGGCGCAAAGCCAATGGATGAATGGTCAGTGTTTAGGTTGACGCGGGACGGGATCGCGAGACTCGCGAACGCAGCCGACACGGCTGCCACCACACAGCAACGCCAGCACGATTAAAAGCAGGAGCAGAAATTCAACATGGCGAAGGAAACAACAAAGATCGAGGACTACGCGTTTCTCAGCGATACGCAGACCGGCGCTTTGGTGAGTCGGGATGGATGCGTTGACTGGCTCTGTCTTCCGCGGTTTGACTCGCCGGCGTGCTTCGCCTCGCTTCTGGGCGAAACCAAAAACGGACATTGGCGGTTTTTCCCTGAGGAAGAGGTCAAAGCAACGCGTCGCCGTTACCGTGGTGACTCGCTGATCCTCGAAACGGAAATCGAAACCAAAAGCGGCGCTGTACGCCTGATCGATTTCATGCCGCCGCGTGGCGAGAATCCGGACATCATCCGCATCGTGGAAGGATTGCGCGGCAAAGTGTCGATGCAGATGGAATTGATCGTCCGGTTTGATTATGGCCAGATGGTGCCCTGGGTGCGCCAGCAGGATGACGGCTTGGAAGGAATCGCCGGACCGGATGGCTTGATCTTGCGAACGCCGATTGAAACGCGCGGCAAAGACTTGACTACTGTCGCCGAATTTACGGTCAGCGAAGGCGAGCAGGTCCCGTTCGTGCTCACGTGGTTCGCTTCGCACAAGAATCCGCCACGGGCGATCCATTACGAGCATGCTTTGCGCGACACAGAGAGGTATTGGCGATCATGGTCGAAACAATTTCAGGGCCAGGGGAAATGGCGCGACGCAGTGATGCGCTCGCTGATCGTGCTCAAAGGATTGACCTACGCGCCCACGGGTGGGCTGGTCGCCGCGGCGACGACATCGTTGCCCGAGCAAATAGGAGGACCGCGTAACTGGGACTATCGGTACTGCTGGTTGCGAGACTCCACATTCGCCTTGCTCTCGCTTTTGCTCCACGGTTTCCAAGAGGAAGCCAAAGGCTGGCGGGAGTGGCTGCTTCGAGCTGTTGCTGGGAGTCCCGCACAAATGCAGATCATGTACGGCGTTCGGGGCGAACGTCGGCTTGATGAAGCGGAAATCCCCTGGCTTTCAGGCTACGAAAAGTCTGTTCCGGTACGCATCGGCAACGCTGCTTCCAAGCAATTTCAGCTCGATGTGTACGGCGAGGTACTAGCGACGATGTTCGAAGCCGATCGCGCTGGAATCAAAATGCAGGAGCCTGATTGGGCCTTGATGGTGCATTTAATGAAATTCCTGGAATCAAACTGGCAGAAACCGGATGAAGGAATTTGGGAGGTGCGCGGCGGACGAAAAAATTTCACGCACTCGAAAATGATGGCCTGGGTGGCGTTTGATTGCGCCGTGAAACTTGTTGAAGAATGCGGATGCGCGGCGGGGGAGCATCATGGCCGATGGCGAAAGGTTAGAGAGCAAATTCACGCGGAGGTTTGCGAGCGCGGTTACAACCCAAAGAGAAAGGCGTTCACTCAGTTTTATGGTTCCGATGCGCTGGACGCCAGCCTGCTGACAATGCCGCTCGTCGGGTTTCTGCCTGCAACGGATGAGCGTGTCCGCAACACCATCGAGGCCATCGAACGGGAACTGATGGATGACGGCTTCGTCCTGCGTTATCGACCGCAGGAATGCGGGGTCGACGGATTGCCCGGACGTGAAGGCGTCTTTCTCCCATGCTCGTTCTGGTTGGTTGCTTGCTGGCATTTACTCGACCGAAAGAAAGAAGCGGGCGAATTGTTTGAGCGTTTGCTGGATGTGCGAAACGATCTGGGACTTCTCTCCGAGGAGTACGATCCGCGCGAGAAACGACAGCTCGGAAATTTTCCGCAGGCATTTTCGCACGTTGCGCTGCTTCAAGCCGCGCGAATCCTTGGCGGCGAACAGAAAGTTGTAACATTGGAATGAGTGTCAAGGAATGGCGGTCTCCTTCGCCGCCGTTGCCTTCGCGAAGGCCGCTAGTCCGCAGCTTCAGAAGGGCGAATTGGAAACTGCCCTCCTTGGATTCAAGCCCGGGCCTCGCTCGAAGAAACAAGCCGCCGAATCAAATCCTCAATCGTGACAATCCCACAAAATTTTTTCTTTCGGTCCAGGACGGCGGCCAGCCCAAGCCGAGCAGCGCGCAATTGCTGTACAACACGAGAGGCAGACTCCTCCTCACTAGTGGTTACGATGCGCCGGACATAATTGTCCAGCGGCTTGCTTCCATTCTGGTCGAGGAGGATATCGACGACGTTAACCAATCCAGCCGGCTGCCCCCCTGGCGTGATCACCGGGAGACGATCAAGGCCAGAGGAAGCGCCGAGTTCCAGTGCTTCCCGGGTTGACGCGCTCGACGGCAACGCGACGACCTTCGCCGACGGTAGCATTACATCGCGCACTTTGACGCCGCTGAAATCCACCACGTTATGAATCATCGCGCGTTCCGTAGCAGTGAGGGAGCCCTCTAGCTCGCTTTGCGTAGTGATCTGCTTTAGGTCTTCGCGTCCGGCAAAAAGACGAGCACGTCTCGCTGCGCGATCCGGCAGGAGCAGCTTGCCCAGTCGCGCACCGAGTTCGAGCAAGGGCGATAACAGGGCCGAAACGAATTCGAGCACGCCAGCAATTTGAGCGAGGGCGCGAAATGGAAATCGCCGGAAAAGCGATTTCGGGAGAACTAACAGCAGAAACAAATAGACCGGAAGCGCAATGGCTAGTGAGACAAAGTAGCCGGCGTAGTTCCATGATCGCATTAACTCCCGCGTCAGTAGGAACAGACCGAGTATGTCTGCCGCGTTCGTGAACAGCAGAACGGTCACCAGCAATCGCTCCGGGTGTTTCAATAAACGATTCAACCGCACCGCGGCAGGCACGCGCCGCTTCACATTTTGTCGCAATCGAATTGGGTCGATCGAAAGCAGTCCACTTTCAATCCCGTTGAAAAAGAACGAAACAATCCAACAACAAAAAATGATTAAGCCGATTATCATGCCGCTGCCCCGAAAGCTTTCGGAGTTGTTTTCTCCAGCAAAATTTCGTCGATTCTTTTGCGGCCTGCGCGGCGCACCGTAATTGCAAGGCCGGGGATCTCCAGTTTTGCGCCCGAGGCCGGCAAATAACCGAGCCGCGTGAAGACGAATCCGCCAATCGTATCGATCCCGTCTGCGTCGATTTGAAAACCAAGATATTCGCTTAAATCGTCGAGGCGCGCGTCGCCGCTAACAAGAAATCTCCCATTCCCGAGCGGCTCGATATAAAGAGCGACATCGTGTCGCGGCACAACATCGGAAAGGATTTCTTCCACGATATCCTCCATCGTGATAATTCCTTCGGTGCCGCCAAATTCGTCAACCACGACTCCCATCCCTTGGGGACGAGTCAAAAAGAGCTTGAGCAACTCCAACGCGCCCATTGTCTCGGAGACGAAAGAGGGCGCGATCAGCTTCTCAGTGTAATGCTCAGATGGGTCGAGCAGGAACAATTTCACATCGATGATCCCGAGAATTTGATCCGATGTGTCCGCATAAACCGGGACGCGCCGATATCGATTTTTCTTCAGGCGGGCAATTGCTTCGTCGTTCGTTAAATCATCCGGCAGCATGAAACTGTCAACGCGAGGCGTCATGCAGTCCTTTGCGGTCTTATCACCGAGCTTGATGATTTCCTGAATGATTTCGGCTTCGCCTTCATACAAAGCGCCTTCCTCCTGACTCATCTCGAGCAGTGTCTCCAATTCCTCGTCGCTTAAACGGGGTCGAGTGCGTAGACGCGAGGGGGTGAAAAGATCGACCACGCGAGCACTCACGCTCTCGAGACCGTGGCCGATGCGGTCAAGAAGCGGCATCGAGATCTGCAAGGCGAAGGCACCGATCGTCGAGAGTCGATAAGGCGCTGAAAGCGCGAGGAGCTTTGGGATTAGATCGCAAAGCAACACAACAATTGCGAAGATCACAAGCGCTGCCACCCATTGCGAAATGCGCCCCGCCAAAGGGCCCTCCCACAAGAAAAAGAGACATAGTATGATCAGCAGAACATTTATTAGTCCATCGCCGAGTAGCAGGACATTGAGGACATGGCGCGGATTGTGCCGGAAAAGCTGAACAAATTTCGTGAGCCTTGGATGATTTGTTTCCAGACGGCGCAATTGATGCGGCTTTAGGGAGAAAAGGGCTGTCTCCACGCCGGAAAACAGCGCGGAACAGAAAATCAAAATCGAGATGACGACCAGCAGGATGGCCAAGGCAACGGCTGTCATTTTCTATGGCGACACAGCCAAGATGACAGTTTAACTGCCCGAGGCGGGCAGTCTCGTTCCCCTGAAAAACTAGTGCGAGCGGGTTTGCCCATTATCTGAGCCGTTGGCAAATTAAGCCCCTTGATGAGCAAAGGCGAGAGGATTTCGCGATTCGTGGCGGAGTTGGGTGCCGAAGCTGCCGATCCGGACCAGACCGACATCGTAAAGCACCCATTTTATCGCGCGTTTTTCCATTGCTGGAACGAACAGTGTTATTACGAGGCGCATGATGTTCTGGAGCAGCTTTGGCTCAAGACCAAATCGTCCGATGCAGACTATTTCAAAGGATTGATTCAGGCGGCTGGCGCTTTCGTCCATCTTCAAAAGCGCTTCGAACATCCCTTGCACGCAAAACACAGCAAGCGTTTGCCTCCGGCGGTGCGTTTGTTCCGGCTCGCTGAGAGGAACCTGTCGCGGTTCGGTTCGCGGCATCACGGGCTCGACGTCGCCGCGTTCTGTCAGCTTTTGCGCGAATGCGCCGATCGGATAGTCGCGTCCGACTATAAAACCAATCCCTGGTCTCCCGAAACCGCGCCAAAACTGAAATTGCGAGTTTAGCCGAGAAGTTCGCGCGGATTCCCGCGAGCACTGATCCTTCCTGATTCTAGCATCAAGACTTCCTCGCAAATTTCAATTGCTTCGGCCGGATCGTGCGTCACGTAAAGCATAGGAACGCCGAACTCACTGTGGAGGCCGCGAAGTTGATCGAGAATCGTCTGCTTCAATTTAGCGTCGAGTGCCGTCAGCGGCTCATCCAACAGTAACAGTTGTGGCCCTGAAAGCAGAGCCCGAGCGATTACGATGCGTTGGTTTTCGCCGCGGGAAAGAGAACGGACGTCGCGATCGAGAAAGGAATCGATTTCTAGAAAACTGGTGACGTGGTCGAAAGAGAATGTCTCGTGTTTTGATTTGCCGTTGCTTCCATAGAGAAGATTCCGTCGAACCGAAAGGTGGGGGAAAAGCGAATCGTCCTGCGGCACGTAGCCGATTTTCCTCAATCGGATCGGAAGCGAATAATTTTGCGCGCTATTCTCGAATAACTGCTCGTTGAGCGTAATTTGCGCGGTCTGCGGTTTTCGCAAACCGGCGATGGCTTCGAGCAACGACGTTTTGCCCGAGCCGGATGGCCCAAAGATTCCTGTGCGTGCGTTGTGAAGATCGACATTCACTTCGAGGGTGAATTCCTCAAGAGGCAGCGAAAGTTGGTGAATCTCCAGCTTCATCGCGCGGCCGACCTTTTCATCAACGCTTCGCTCAACCAAACCGCGCCGAAAGCGATGATCACACTTACGATGAGAAGGCGATACGCGCTGGCGTCGTGCCCGAGTTGCACGGTTTCAAATATTTCCAGCGAAAGTGTCGTTGTTCTTCCGGGAATATTTCCTGCCACCAGGATTGTGGCGCCGAATTCGCCGACGGCTCGGGCAAAAGCCAGGACGACTCCGGCAACGATGCCGCGCGAAGCGAGCGGAAGAGTTATCGTAAAGAAGACGCGAGCATCGCCGGCGCCGAGTGTTCGCGCGATCTGTTCGAGACGTTGATTAACATTTTGAAATCCAACGCGGGCGGAACGCACCAAGAGCGGAAACGACATTACTGCGGCGGCGGCTACAACAGCCCTCCAGGTAAACACAACGTCAATCCCCAAATGTTGATGCAAAAAATGACCGACTCCACTGCGCAGGCTGAAAAACTTTAAAAGAAGTAAACCGGTCGCGACCGGCGGAAGCACCAGCGGCAAGGTCACCAAAGTTTCGACCAGCAGTTTTCCCGGCCAACGACCGCGGGCCAACGGCCAGGCCACTGCCAAACCAAATGGCAAAATCAACAATGTGCTCAGCGCGCACGCAGCCAGCGTAAAGCGAACAATCTGCCATTCAGCCGGCGTGAGCCACATGCGCTAGAATTTCACGATAAACCCGTACCGTTCGAATGGTTTTCGCGCGTTCTCCGATTCCAGGTAACGCAGGAAACTCTCTGCTGCGCTCTGGTTTTTTGCTTCTTTAATGACCGCAACCGGATAGCGAATCGCCGGGCCTTTCTCAACCGGAACATCGAACGCGATCTTCACACTTTTCGAAATGTTCGCATCGGTTTTGTAAACGAAACCCGCGTCCACATTCCCGGATTCCACCGCTGCGAGCGCAGCGCGCACGTTTTCGGTGGGCACGATTTTCGATTCAAGCTTCTCCCATAGGCCAACGCCGCTCAGATATTCTTTGGTATAAATGCCCGCTGGCACGGCGCGCGGATCGGCGATCGCAATCTTCTGCACTTTGGAAATAAGTTCCTCTGGCGACGCAATCGTGAGTTTGCTGTCATTTGGTGCGATAATAACCAGCGAATTAGAGAGCAGGTCGCGTCGCGTCTCGGTGACAATTAGTCCGGCTTTTTGCAGATCGTCCATTTTCGCCTCGTCTGCCGAGACAAAGATGTCCGCCGGCGCGCGCTCAGCAATCTGCCGCGCCAGCAGACTGGAAGCAGCAAAGTTAAAAACGATTTTGTCCCCGCTTTGTTTCTCGTAGTTAGCAGCGATCTCCTTCATTACATCGGTGAGGCTGGCTGCTGCATAAACATTTACCTCGA
Source organism: Candidatus Dormiibacterota bacterium (assembly GCA_035472675.1). Taxonomy (GTDB): domain Bacteria; phylum Verrucomicrobiota; class Verrucomicrobiia; order Chthoniobacterales; family UBA10450; genus Udaeobacter. Next base: position 8,250 of record DATIOX010000083.1, on the reverse strand, counting down.
CGCCGTTGGTGTTGTGCAAAGCCAGCGCGGCTGCCAAAATTAAGATGGACTTTGGAAACTTAAATATTGCGCATTCTGTTCCTTTTAATGCCGATGACAAGTCGCTTCCGCTTTGGATTTCTCGCATTAACGTGGTTGGTGACATCCAGCGACACTTTTGCCGAGCCCAAGCCGGCGCGTCCCGAGCACACGAACCGCCTGGCGCAGGAGAAGTCGCCTTATCTTCTTCAGCACGCGCATAATCCTGTTGATTGGTATCCGTGGGGTGAGGAGGCGTTTGCCAAGGCGCGGCGCGAAAACAAACCGATCTTCCTTTCGATTGGTTATTCCACCTGCCATTGGTGCCATGTGATGGCGCACGAATCGTTCGAAAACGAAGAAGTGGCCGCGATTATGAATCGCGAGTTTGTGAACATCAAAGTAGACCGGGAAGAACGCCCCGATGTTGACCGCGTTTATATGACCTTTGTGCAGGCGACCACGGGCGGGGGCGGATGGCCGATGAGTGTCTGGTTGACGCCTGATCTGAAGCCATTTGTTGGAGGAACCTATTTTCCACCAGAGGACCGATATGGTCAGCCCGCTTTCAAAAGCGTGCTCGAACGAATCGCGACGGCTTGGAAGGAGAACCACGACAAAATTGTCGAACAAGGCGGCAAGATCGTTGCGGCGCTCCGTGAATCTCAATTAACGGCAACTGCGGAAGGGAAAATCGATTCAGCTATCTTAGATGCCGCTTACCGGCAGATTGACCGAAGTTACGACCCGAAGGAAGGCGGCTTCGGTAACGCTCCAAAGTTTCCGCGACCAGTGACGCTCAATTTTCTGACGCGATTTTACGCGGGCGATCCCAAACGCGAATCAGGCAAACATGCGCTCGAAATGACTATGTTTACGCTGCGCAAAATGGCTGCGGGCGGAATGCATGATCATATCGGAGGCGGGTTTCACCGTTATTCGGTCGACCGCTACTGGCATGTGCCGCATTTCGAAAAGATGCTTTACGATCAGGCGCAACTCGCCGTCGCATATCTCGACGCATTCCAAATCACGCGAGATCGACAATACGAAGCAGTCGCGCGCGACATTCTTGATTATGCAGCCCGTGACATGACACCAAAGGAAGGCGGCTTCTTCTCCGCCGAAGACGCCGACAGCCCCGTTGTGGCCGGGATCGGTGATCCCGGCCACAGTAAAACAGCCGAAGGCGCATTCTATATCTGGGCGAAAAAAGAGATCGACGCTGCACTTGGTGATCGCGCCGAGATTTTCGATTTCCATTACGGCGTGCAGCCACACGGAAACGCGCCGGAAGGAAGCGATCCTCAGGATGAATTCCGCGGCCAAAATATTTTAATTGAGCGTCACACGATTGCGGAGACCGCAAAGCACTTTCGGAAAACCGAGGAAGAAATTGGAAAACTACTCGCGCAGAGCCGCACGGAATTGTTTTCCATTCGTTCGAAACGACCGCGACCTCATCTCGACGACAAGATCATTGCTGCTTGGAACGGCCTGATGATTTCGGCTTATGCTCGCGGCGCGCAGGTGCTCGACGAACCACGCTACCGGGAAATTGCAACGCGCGCCGCAAAATTTCTTAAGGCCAACTTATTCGATCCGTCGCGCAAGATTCTGTATCGCAATTATCGCGGTGGCCGCAGCGATATTGAAGGCTTCGCCGACGATTACGCGTTCGTGATCCAGGGTCTTCTCGATCTATATGAAGCTTCGTTCGACGTCGAATGGTTGAAATTCGCAGTCCAATTGCAGGAGACGCAGGACCGCTTGTTTTTCGACGACAAGGACGGCGGCTATTTCAGCACGAGCGGCAAAGATGAAAGCGTTTTCCTTCGAATGAAAGACGATAACGACGGCGCCGAGCCCGCGGCCAGCTCCGTCGCAGCGCTGAACCTTTTGCGGCTGGCACAATTTCGCGATGACAAACAGATGACGGATCGCGCGCGAAAAACGATCGACGCATTTGCGACAACTCTCTCGCACTTCCCCAGCGCGATGCCCCTAATGCTGGTAGCGCTCGACTACTCGCTGAGCAAGGCGCGCCAGATCGTGATTGCTGGGAAGAAGGATGCCCCGGAAACCAAAGCGCTGGTTAAAGAAGTGCACCGCCATTTCCTGCCGAATACAGTTCTATTTCTCGCGGATGGCGTTGAAGGCCAGAAATATCTGGGCGAGAAAAACGAAGCGATTCGCGCGATGTCGCCGATCGATGGGAAACCAGCCGCTTATGTGTGCGAAAATTTCACCTGCAAAGCGCCTGTGACCGATGTGAGACAACTCGCGGAGTTGCTTTCCAAATAATCGCGTTCCCACGCGGCAAAACTTGTAGCCACGGTTCCGCGGGCCGTTTTAGAAATGCGTGGTAAGAAAGGACGCTTGTCACCGGCCACAGGTCCGCACACGGGACGCATTCGTCCTGCGGCGAACCGGTGGCTACAGCTCAGGCTTACTTACTGCCAGGCTTCACAGCCGGGATTTCTGCCAGATCAGGCGGCAGCTTGTCAGCGGGAAACGTCTCAAGGGTTATCTCGACGAGGCTCACGAACGGACAACCAAAATCGGGTTTGGCTTCACCGCTCCGATCGACAATCACGCCGACCGCTAGGACGGCACCGCCATGTGCAGTGACGATGTCGACGGTTTCCTGCACGCGTCCGCCGCGCGTCACGACATCTTCCACAACGACGAATGTTTCGCCCGGCGAAATTTGGAAACCGCGGCGCAAGACCAGCTTGCCTTCGTCTTTTTCGACAAAGATATGCCGTTTACCTAACGAACGGCCGACCTCCTGGCCAACGATAATTCCGCCGAGCGCAGGGGAGATCACCGTGTCGCAATCGAATTTGCGCAGTTTATCCGCGAGCCATCCACAAACCTTTGCGGCGATCGCAGTGTCCTGGAGAAGCAAAGCGCATTGGAAATACTCGCGGCTATGTAAGCCAGAGCGCAAAATGAAGTGCCCGTCCAATAGCGCACCCGTCTTGCGAAAAAGGGTGAGAATATCCTCGCCCATCTAACCGGAGGTGTCATATGCGACCCGAGCAGTCGATCCACTCTGATCTGCGATCGCGATGACTTCAATTTCTACGTTTGCTCCCTTGGGCAGCGCCGCGACCTGGATAGTGGAACGAGCTGGAGGGTCCTGCTCGAAATACGAACCATAAACTTCGTTAACAGTCTGGAAATCGCCGAGGTTGGTGAGGAAGATCGTTGTCTTAACGATATGGTCGAAAGTTAGGTCCTCGGCCTTCAAGACGGCTCCAATATTGTCGAGTACGCGCCGGGTCTGGTCGGCGATGTCGCCAGGAACAATCCCACCCGATTTGGGGTCGAGTGGAATTTGCCCGCTGCAAAACAAGAAGCTCCCGCTCCGCACCGCCTGCGAATAGGGACCAATCGCCCCAGGGGCTTCGCTTGTAGAAATGATTTTCTTCATGCCGCGAGCTTAAACGCCGATGCGTGTCGCGCAATCATGGTGATGCCGCAGCTTGCCGCCTTTGCTGATCGAGCTTCTGGCGAAAATCCCTCTCGCTTTCGCTCAGATAACGATTGTAGCCGTCCGGATCGACAAAAGCATTTGTGTCACCGCTTATGAAACGTTCGTGTTTATCAGCGAAATGAAAGAACGATCCATGAGACGCGAGAAAAATGTCGCACGGCAGATTTTTTAAGATGGTGAACGATTTTACGAAATCCGCCGCGATGCCGGGATAGCTTTCTTGTCCAACGAATTTGTAGTCGAGCGAGCTTTGGCTACCGACGAAAACGACGTCGAACGTTCTGGCGCCGTCTCGAATTTTAGTTGTCCAGTTTGTGGTTCCTCTTGTGTGTCCCGGAGTCAAATGCGCGGTCATGACTTGATCGCCGAGTTGTAGCGACTCGCCATCAAGAATGATTTTGTCTGGTTCAATCGGCGGAAAAGGCAGTGTGTCCCCGAATCGAAAGTCGCCATGCCCGCCCTTTCGCAGCAGGCCGGCGTCGCCTTCGCTCGCAACAAATTTTGCGCCGGTTAACTTCTTGAGCTCAGCCAAACCGCCAGCGTGATCGTAGTGCGCGTGACTGTTGAGCAGGTATTTTACGTCGCTCAATTTGAAACCGAGCTGCACGATATTGCGCTCGATTTGCGGGGCTGTTTCGACAAACCCGCCATCTAGCAGGAAATGGCCTTGTGGCGTCGCGATTAAATATGACGTAATTTCGATTGCTCCGACATAATAAAGATTTCCAGCGATCCGGAAGGGTGACACGGGTTTGTTCCATTCTCGGCTAGTCGCATCGGCTTGGCCATTTACGCTCGCTATAGCAACCAGAAGGAACGCAACCAGGATATCGATCTTCCTCACGGCCGACCTTAACAACCAGCGCCGGGAATGACAAATGACCGAATCTCGTCGATATTAGAAACGAAATGGTTGGCTGGATTTTAAAGAAAATTCTCGGGTCGAAAAATCAGCGCGAGCTTAGACGGCTGTCGCCGATTGTACGTCGAATCAGCGAGATGGATGAGCAATTCAAGAGCTTGTCCGACGACGAGTTGCGCGCCAAGACCGCGGCTTGGAAGGAAGAGCTTTCCAAAATTCCCGAGCTGGAAAATCAATGGAAAAAGCTGGATGAAATTTTGCCGGAAGCGTTCGCCGTCGTGAAAAACGCAGCGCGCCGGCTGAAGGATCGCCAGCACACTTTCACCGTGTGCGATCAGCCGATGGTTTGGGACATGGTGCACTTCGACGTGCAATTGCTCGGCGGAGTCGTTTTGCACCGAGGCCGGATCGCAGAAATGGCCACCGGTGAAGGTAAAACTCTGGTTGCAACTTTGCCGCTCTATCTAAACGCGCTCACTGGCCGAGGCGCGCACCTGGTAACGGTAAACGATTACTTGGCGCGACGCGACGCGGAATGGATGGGGCAACTTTACACCTTCCTCGGTTTAACAGTTGGCTGCATCGAACACGATCAGGAGCCGGATGTTCGCCGCGAACAATACGCGATGGACATCACTTACGGAACGAACAGCGAGTTCGGTTTCGATTACCTGCGCGACAACGGCATGGCCACTACGCGCGACCAACAGGTCCAGCGCGGCTATCATTATGCCATTGTCGATGAAGTCGATTCCATCCTGATCGACGAAGCACGCACGCCGCTTATCATCAGCGGGCCGGCGACCGTTTCCACGCATCAGTACGACAAGTGGAAACCGCTGATCGAGCAGTTGGTGCGGAAGCAGACAATGCTTTGCAACCGAACCGCCAACGAAGCGATCGACATCTGGGAGCGGCTAAAGGCCGACAATTTTGAGCCGAAAATTCCAGACGGCGCAAAGGCGAGTGCTGACGTCGTCCGCTTGGCAAAAGAGCTACGCATCCATCTCACGGAGGCTTTCCCGACAGGAAAGAAAGGTGACTACACGGAAGCCGACCTCCGCGCCGCCGGGGCGCCAAAGGATCCCGGTCTGCTCATGTTCAAAGTGAAACTCGGTCAGCCGCGCAATAAACAGCTTTTGCGCATGATGGAAGACCCGGACAAGCGCCGCGCCATCGATAAAGCCGAGCTTTCCTTTTACCAGGATACGCGCAAGGAAGAATTGTTTGCGCTCAAGGAAGAATTGTTCTTCACCATCGACGAGAAATCGAACGAAGCCGATCTTTCAGAGCAGGGCCGTAGCTTTCTCAATCCCGATGATCCAAACGCATTTGTATTGCCGGATTTGATTAACGAATTCACGGAAATCGATCTGGATCAGACACTCTCGCCTGAGGAGAAGGACAGGAAAAAAGCGGAACGCCAGCAACATTGCGACGCGCAGGCCGAGCGCATCCACAACATCTCGCAATTGCTTCGCGCCTATTGCCTGTTCGAGAAGGACGTCCAGTACGTCATCGAAGATAACAAGGTTGTGATCGTCGACGAGTTCACGGGGCGCAAAATGCCAGGGCGGCGGTGGAGCGATGGGTTGCATCAGGCGGTCGAAGCAAAAGAAGGCGTCCAGATCGATCGCGAGACCCAAACTTTAGCAACGATCACGATTCAAAATTATTTCCGGCTTTATCAAAAATTGGCGGGAATGACAGGCACCGCCGAGACGGAAGCCGCCGAGTTTCATGATATCTACAAACTCGACGTGAACATGATTCCAACGAACCGGCCGGTGCGGCGTGCGGATCACAACGATCGCATCTACAAGACGCGCCGCGAAAAGTACAACGCGGTCATTAAGGAGATCAAAGAAGCTCATGCGAAAAATCAGCCCGTGCTGGTCGGCAGTGTGAGCGTGGAAGCCTCCGAGTTACTCAGTCGAATGCTGAAGCGTGAGAAGATTCCGCACAATGTGTTGAACGCGAAATTTCACATGCAGGAAGCCGAGATCGTGGCGCGCGCCGGTCAACCGGGCACCGTCACGATTTCCACGAACATGGCGGGGCGCGGTACCGATATTAAGCTCGGTCCTGGCGTAATAGAGGCAGGCGGGTTGATGGTGGTTGGCACGGAGCGTCACGAAGCGCGCCGGATCGATCGGCAGTTACGAGGGCGTTGCGCGCGCCAGGGCGACCCGGGCGCGTCGCGGTTTTATGTCAGTTTCGAAGATGACCTGATGCGCAATTTCGGTGCGGCCGATCGAATGACGAAGATCATGGAACGATTCGGTCTCGAAGAAGGCCAGGAGCTTGAGCATCGATGGCTAGACAAATCGGTTGAGACCGCGCAGAAACGCGTGGAACAGCGCAACTATTTAATCCGGAAACGCACGTTGGATTTCGACGACGTGATGAACATGCAGCGCGAGGTGGTATACACCTATCGCAACGAAGTGATCGATTCCGAGGAGCCGCGCAAGCTCATCTACGAAGTGATCGACGAAGCCGTGCCTGCGAAAGTGAAGGAGTACCTGGATGTCGACGAACCGAATTACACAGGTCTGATCCACTGGGTCAACACGACTTTTCCTCTCGGTTTGACCAAAGAAAAAGCGCAGTTCGAGACACGCGCAGTTGACGAAAACACGCAGTTTCTGATCGAGAAGATCAAGGACGCGTACGAGCGGAAATCGAGTCACGAAGAGCCCACGGCGGTGAAAAGCCTGGAGCGCTATATCATTCTCAACGCGATTGACCGGCTCTGGCAGGAACATCTTTATGCAATGGACGCACTGCGCGAAGGCGTCTATCTCCGGGGCTACGCGCAAAAAGACCCGCTCATTGAGTACAAGACTGAAGCCTACGACATGTTCGTCGAACTAATGGCGAACATTAAGAACGAAGTGCTGAACAATCTGTTCCGCAGTACTTCGAACTTGCAGGCATTCGAGAATTTCCTGGCGACATTGCCGCAGTTCTTGATGCGCGAGCATGCGCCAACCGCGCCCACTGCGAGCGCTGACGCACGCATGCGTCAGCCCGTTGGCGCGATGGCAGGAGTGGCAGCCGGAGATGGCGATGGCGCAGGCGAGGTTTCGATCGATCTCCCCATTCGCCGTTCAATACCAAAAGTGGGGCGCAACGAACCGTGTCCCTGCGGCAGCGGAAAGAAATATAAGAACTGCTGCGGCCGGATCGCCTGAAATTGCGTCGTCGTCTCCGCCTGTCCTTCCGAGCGAAGCCGGGCAATTTTCAACTGTTTTGAACTATCGAGGGATGTCTCCAGCCTTCGCATGAAGCTACGGCTTGGCAGGCGCCTCCGCTGGACATGACAAGTCAGGACGGCTTCGGTACTTCATAGGTTGTGATCTCGAGCGCGTGGCCGTCGGGATCACGAAAATAAATGGAGTGCGAAATCTCGTGATCTTGGAATTCGAATTCGATTCCGCGCTTTTCTAGTTCGCGCTGCGCTGCAAGGAAGTTTTCTCTGGTTGCCCGAAAAGCGAGATGAAGCATACGAAGTTGGCGGTGACTCGACGATGTCGATTTTGCAGTACGGCTCGCTGGGAATAGCGCAATCCCGGTGTTTCCTTTGCCAATAAAAGTTGGCACGCCGTCCCACACGCCTTCATGAAGTCGCTCGAAGCCGAGAACTTCGGTATACCATTTCGCTGATCGCTCGATGTTGCGCACGCCGAGAGCTACGTGATCAATTCCTTCGAGTTGCATAAGATGCCCAGCAAGAACTTGAAGGTATTTGCTGAAACGGGCAACGCGATGTTTCGGTAGGGCGCGATCTGAGCTTGTCCTGAGCGAAGTCGAAGGACGCGCGCCGAATGCTGCTTAACGAGGCGCTCGGGTGCTATTGCTACAT
>DATIOX010000082.1:0-38961 GCA_035472675.1 Candidatus Dormiibacterota bacterium | reverse complement strand
GGCCTCGACGACCGGGTCATTTATCACGACGTAGAGGGAATGGAGCATCATGTTAGCGCTCCTACTCTGCGCGCAATCGAAGCTCTCACCGCTCAGCTGCGGCGCCGACCGGCGTTGCTGGCGGAATTGCAAGCTGCAATTGCATAGGCGACCCATGAAAAAGAAAAAGATCTCATCGCGTCGGGCTGCTATTCCCGTTCGGGCGCTTGATTTCGTGATGTATAACACGAAAAACATTCGCAGAGCCCGCGCCTTTTATCAGAAGCTTTTTGGCCTCAAGCGCGGCGAGGAGTGGAATGATTTCTGGAGTGAGTTCGCCACCGAACCGTTGACGTTCAGTCTCAACGGCACGGGACATAAACGCCATCCCGAATGGGACTGGAGTGGGCCGGCGTGTGTCGCGCTAGCGGTGGACAACGTTCGCGCTGCGATTGATATTTGCCGCAGACACCGCGTCAAAATCCTCATCGAACCAGTCGAGACAAGCGTATGCTGGATGGCATGGATTGCGGATCCGGATGGCAACCGGATTTGCCTGCATTCACGCAAAGATGGGACAGCGGGATAGGACTATGCCTTGCCCGCTGCAGGGACTGTCGACACCGTGTTGGGGCTCAACTTCTTAAAATGAAGTTGATTTACACGGCGACCGTCGCTTTGAGAAACTGTAACGATATAGTCGCCGATCTTGACCTGTTCACCTTGTTTGGGCAGGTGACCGAGCAGGTGCGTGACGTAACCGCCGATAGTGCTTACGTCCGCACTCTCCAAGTCTAGTTTCGCGAGCTCGTTCAACTCGTAAAGGCCCAGCGCGCCGTCCACAGTGAATTCGTTCGCATTGATCTTACGAAACTCTTCCTTTTCGAAATCAAATTCGTCCTGGATATCGCCGACCAACTCCTCGAGCACGTTCTCCAGGGTTACCATTCCAACCGTTCCGCCGAACTCATCCACCACCAAGGCCAGGTGTGCATGCTTGCTCAGGAATAACTTCAGCAATTTCTCCAGTGGCATCATCTCCGGCACGGGCATTAAGTCCCGTTTGATCTTCAGAAGATCCGGGTGGTCCGCGCGCATCAGCGGGAGTAGTTCCTTGATGTGGATTAGGCCGATGGTGTTATCGAGGTTTTCGCGACACAGCGGAAATCGGGTGTGCCGGGATTCGATCGCCTTTTTCACATTCGCCTCAAAACCGTCTTCCAGGTTGAAGTAAACAATTTCTCCACGTGGCGTCATGATATCGCGCACTACGCGGTCACGCAGATCCAGCACATTAAAGACGAGCTCGCGACCAAGAGGTGTGACCTCGGCGGATTTTTCGCTTTCACTAACAATCAAGCGCAGTTCTTCCTCGCTATGGGCCAGTTCTCCTGCGGCGATGGGTTCCACACGAATAAGGCGACGAAGGACCCAGTTGCTCGCGGCGTTCAGGAACCAGATGGCTGGTTTAAAGATCGCGTAAAACAATCGTAGCGGCGCGCTCACAAATAGCGCAGCTGACATGGCTTTGCGGATGGCGAGAATTTTTGGGGCCTGTTCCCCAAGCACGATGTGCAAAAACGTGATGGCAGAAAATGCCAGCGCAAACGAGATCGATTTGATTACTGCCTGCGATTCGATTCCCGCAATAGCGAAAAAAGGTTGAAGCATTCGCGCGAGGAAAGGTTCCCCCAGCCAGCCAAGTCCGAGACTGGCTGCAGTAATCCCAACCTGGCACGCGGAAAGATAGGCGTTCAGATTGTCCCTAATCTGTTTTACGAGGACCGCTTGCCTAACACCTTCGTCAGCCAGCGTCTTGAGCTGGCTGTCGCGGATTTTGACCAGGGCGAATTCGGCGACGACAAAGAACCCGTTCACGATTACTAGCGCGCCAACCGTCACCAATTTGGCTATTAGGATTACAGGCGGGTCCCAATGTCGCGCAACTACATCAGCAATCGGTACCACGAGGAATAGTGAGGGGACGTTCATTCAGCAGATTCGCACACCAACCAGCTTGTGACCGGCCGGTTCACGCGCCGCACAGCAACGCGCCTGCGCTAGAAAATTTACCAGCTCGACTTGGTTACGCCAGGAATCAAGCCTTGAGAGGCCAGCTCACGGAAAGTCAGACGGGACAACTTGAACCGGCGAATAAAAGCACGCCGGCGTCCGGTAACCTCGCACCTGTTCACTACACGCGTTGGACTGGCGTCACGCGGCAATTGAGAAAGGCCGGTATAGTCCTTTTTCGCCTTCAACTCAGCGCGTAACGCGGCGTACTTCTTCACGGTCGCGCGTTTGCGTTCATTGCGATTGATCCAGGAAGTCTTGGCCATAAAAAGAGTGCTGACTATAATGCCACACCCATAATTTGCAACCGGACCCAGTTCTGGCCGCTTACCCCACGGCGCTTGTTCGTCGTCGTTGCTTGACCAGTGCGCTGGTCGACCGGCGGCCACTCGATGAACCGGATGCGCGCTTTTGCTTGAGTGATTGCGTCCGGTTCAGGCTGTCCTGTAACACCTTGACCAGGTCGACAACATTGGTCGGGGCCGGAGGAGCAGGCGCTTTCGCCGCGATCTCTCTGTTCTGCGCCTTCTGCTCGATGATCTCCATTAATGCCGTTCGGTATTCGTCCCGATACTTTTCTGGTTCCCAGGAAACGGCCATGCTCTCGATTAGGGCCTGCGCCATTTTTAGTTCCTTATCGCTAACTGCGGTAGCCGAACCATTCTTCAAAACCTCGGTACTCAATATTTCGCTGGCAAAGTGCATTAGCTCCAAAATCAGAAACAGCCCATCCGGTTTCACAGCGGCCAGATGCTCACGGTTGCTGATCACGACCTTGGCAATGCCGATCTTGCCGGTCCCGCTGAGCGCCTTATGCAAAACCGTGTAAGCCTTCTCCCCACCCTTTTGCGGCTCGAGAAAATATGGTTTGTAGAAAAACTTCGGATCGACCTGCTCCAAATCAACAAAGTCGGTAATGTCGATCGAATGTGTGGACTCGATCCGCACCTTCTCGAAGTCCTCGTCCTTCATTACGACGTAACGGCCCCGCTCGAACTCGAAGCCTTTCACGATTTGGTCGGCTGGAACTTCCTTTGAGTCCGCTTCCGCCACTTTTTTGTATCTGATTGGGCTAAGATCGCTGGAACGAAGCTGCCGAAAACTAATCTTCTCTTCGCGCGTGGCTGGATAAACCGCCACCGGAATATAAACCAGCCCGAAGCTAATGCTGCCTTTCCAAGTAGGACGCATCGGTAGGAAACCCTTTTTCCACAATAGCTTGAGCATGTCAACCTCCCAGCCCTATATGCCGCTCTCGCGGATTTGCCTTGAAAGTTCGGGAAACGGCTTGATGTTGCAGCCTAGCGCATGAGCCTTATCGCCAGCTTCATGAATTTGGCAGGGCCGGACCTGATCGTCATTCTGCTGATTATTCTGGTCTTGTTCGGGGCGAAGAAATTACCGGAACTTGCCCGCGGAATGGGCCAGGCGGTGAAGGAGTTTCAAAAAGCAAAGGACGAATTCAACGACGAACTGCACAAAGCCGGGAAGTCCGAGACCGAAACCGCCAAGTCTGAGGTGAAACCGGCGCAATCGACTGTGCCCCGGGCCGACAACCAGCCTGCAAGCAGCGACGGGAAAGCTGATCAAGCGTAAGGAAGCGTCCCCTGCCGAAAGCGACGCGGGGGCTCACATTCCAAAGAGCGCGAATCACGCGCTTGCGTTTTGGTGCCCCGCCGTTTTTTCAGACGAATCATTCGCAATCGAAATTCTGCACGTTTGACCAAACATGCGATTTGCGGCAAGATCGCGCCTCGTTTATGCGCGAACCTGATCTACGCACTTGCATCAAAGAGATGCTTGTAAAAAACTTAATGCTGCAAGTTACCCCGGAACAGATTGGGGATGATCTTCCGCTTTTTGGTGCAAACGGTCTGGGTTTGGATTCCATCGACGCGCTCGAGCTGGTGGTGAGCATGGAAAAAACATTTGGGGTCGGTGTGCCAAGCTCGGAGGTAGCTGGCAAAGCGCTTCAAACTGTAAATACAATCCACGATTACATTCTCGAAAAGCGCAGCGCGGCCGCTTAAATTGCGGTAACGGCAGTCATTGTCGCTTCCACGTGAACATTCTCTATGTAGAGAGCAGCCGCAGCTGGGGCGGCCAGGAATACCGCACCTGTCTTGAGATCAATTGGCTGAATGCTCATGGGCATGAGGCATGGCTCATCTGCAATCCAGATAGTCAGGTGCACTCCAAAGCCTCTGAACTCGGCACACGATTGGTAACGATCCCACTGGGAAGCCGAGTTGATCTGCGTTGCTCGTGGCGGCTTTGGAGATTTTGCCGGCGAAACCGCATCGATTTACTCAAAACCTACAGCTCGAAAGATCACTGGCTTTGTCTCCCGCTCTATTTCTGCGGGATTCCACTAAGCCGCGCGCGCTGCATCACCGACCCAATCGGAAGCAAGAGACGCGCATTTGTCTTCAAGCATGGCTGTTCGAACATTGTGGCCGATGCATCGGTGATTAAGCATGAACTTGTTCAGGAACACGGCGTTAATCCTGCGAAAATTGAAGTCATCGGTTCGGCCGTCGATTTGGAAAAATTCAAGCCGCCGCGCGATCGGATGAAATTCCGTCGTGAGATTGGTGTCGGCGCAGACGTTCCGGTCATTGGAAACGTCGGAATGATCCGACCGGATAAAGGCCAGCTCATTCTCGTTGAAGCCGCTCCTCTGGTTTTAGCAGTGCGACCGGATGCGCGCTTCGTCGTCGTGGGACAGGGCACCGGTATCCTAAAGCGCGGGATCAACGTAAGGAACGCCATCGATCGCGCCGGTTTGGCGGATCAAGTCATCATGGCAGGCTATCGCTGGGACACGCCCGATGTTTATGCGGCGTGTGACATGATGGTGATCGCTTCGCTGCGTACCGAAGCATCGCCAATCGTGTTGCGCGAAGCATTTGCCAGTGGTCGTCCCGTCATCGCGACAAAGGTTGGCGATATTCCGGAAATTATCGAGCATCGACAAAACGGCCTGCTCATCGAGCCCGGCGACGCCAAAGCGCTTGCAGCCGCGATTCTGGAATTCATTTCTGATCCAAAATTGGCTGCGCATTGCGCAGCGAATGGTCTGCGCTATGCAGCCGAACACTTTTCGTTCGATGAAATGATGAAAGCGAAGCTTCGCGCCGACATTGCACTGTTAGGAAATGGCATGGATCGTGGAGCGTCTGCCAGTACGATGTCGTCGCGGGAAGTTGATTCTCGGTCGGAAACCCTCACGCAGTTGAAGAAGAATTGATCGCATCAATCAACTGACGGAAGCGTCCGAACCTGCTGCGAAAAGGCGTAAAGATTAGTCGCGGCAAATCCCAAATTTCCGGCTCATTTTTTTCCTGAGGTAACGCCGAGGCCTGAACGATTTCGCCTCTGCGCAGTATATCGGCGAATTGTTTGTTAAGATCGATAATCGCGTTTTTTGACAAGCGATCGTTCATCCGAATTACAAATCGATCCCCTACCCAGCGCGCTGAATGATAGATTTTGTAAAAATGCGAAATCTCTGCAACCGCTTCCCGAACAGTGCGTGTTATTTTGAAAAAAGAAAGATCTTCCTCTGAGATCAAGCCGCGTTTAAGGAGGCGGTCGGTGATAAACTCCATCCACAGTTCCCAATAATTTCCTCGTGGCCGATTCATCAACGCTACGGGAATGATCCGGGCTTTGCCGGTTTGCATCAGCGTGAGCACTTCAAATGTTTCATCGAGTGTGCCGAAACCTCCTGGAAACATTGCGAACGCATGCGCCTCCTTCACAAAATTCAACTTACGCGTGAAGAAATAATTGAGCGTAATCAGTTTGGGATCGCCTTTGATGAATTCGTTGGCTTGCTGCTCGGATGGGAGACGAATGTTAAGACCGAAACTATGCGCGCGGCCGGCGCCCCGCTGTGCTGCGCCCATGATTCCGTCGCCGCCACCCGTGACTACCATGAAATTGTGTGACACCATTTGGCGCGCAAAATCCTCTGCCACTTCGTACACGGGGGAATCGGCGGGGGTACGGGCTGAACCGAAAACGGCCACTTTGCGCAAACGCTGAAATGGCGCGAACACCTTCGCCGCGTTGCGCATTTCTTTTATGGAGCGATTGATCAACTTGAGATCTGCAACGCTCATGTGATCGCGGGCTATCTTTAGCGCGGTGACGATCATTTCCTCGATCAGTTCGGGAGATTCGCTTGCGTCCCAATCGCGAACCAATTGTCGAACTCGCGCATCGAACGGCGGATCAACGCTCCATTGTCGCCGTGTCGGCTGTTCGTGGATTGCGCCCCCGGTAAAATCCTCCTCCATGATCAAAATGTATCCGCAGCGGCGCCAACTGCACGTTTGAGAATCCTGGCGACCCGCCTTCATTCGCCGCGGTCACCCCCCGGCGTGGCAAGGACGCTTGCAATCAGGACGAAATCAGGTCCTTCAAAATGTGCCGCATGTAACGGATGGGCAGCGAATAATGTCCGGCGTTATCAATGAACCGCGCTTTGCAGTCGGGCAATCGGTTTGCGACTTCTTCCGCCAGGTGAACTGAGAAAGCCCGGTCCTGGGTTCCATGCCAAAGCCGCACCGGAACACGTATGTCTTCCAGCGAAAATCCCCACGGCAGCGCATAGATCTGCCCGTCCGCCATGACCCCTTCAGCCGACCCGCGCCAGGCGCGACGCTGGCTTTCAAAGATAGCTTCGAACGCTGCCGCATCACGCAGGCTTTCTGCGTCACACGGTCGCAACATCAGCATTTTCAAAAATAACGGCCGAAGGCGGACAGGCGGGCGCAAAGCCAAAACCGGACGCGCCATGCAAAACAACCTTCGCAAGAGTTGCGGTCGCGATCGATGGAGCGCCAGCATCCAACGGTAAAGTGGCAGCAATCCTCTTGCATCCTCAAGCTCAGCCATGGGAATCGCGCCGGCTACAATTGCAATTGCCCGCACCCGTCCCGGCATTGTTGCTGCCATTGCGTACGCGTAGGGTGCGCCGCCAGAAATAGCGAGCGCTCGAAATTCGCCAATACCGGCGTGATCGAGAACTCGTTCGATAACGCGCGGCCAGTCGGCCAATTTTCGATTGGGCTGCAAACTCGATCTGCTAATGCCCGGTCGGTCGGGTGAAATAATGCGAATACAGAGGTCGCGCGCTGGTTCGTGGGTAAGTCGCGCCATGGTGCGTGAGCTCGGCCAGCCGTGGCAAAATATCACCGGCACTCCATTTGGATCACCGTATTCTTCTAAAGCAACGACAGCATCGCCCTCGAGTTGAACGAGATTCTCCCTATTCATGCTAAAATCGTGACAGCCTTTTTTCTGGCGCTTGTATTGCAAGCATCTAATCTGTAAGGCAAAGTGTAGTGCGAACAAGGCGCCCCCGTGGCCTTCGCATTATTGGTTATGAATGAGCACTCCCAACCTCCCGCGGGAAAGATCTCGGTGCACGGCAACGGGCTGGGCGCACCTTCGCCGGAGGAGGTTGAAACACGCGCCAGGGAAATTGCGATGATCGACGAGCGCAACCCTGATGAATTTACCGAAGCAGATTGGAAACAGGCCCGCCACGAATTGATGGGGGCGGAAACTAACACTCCTCCCGAGGAAACTCCGGACAATGCCGATCTTACTGAAGAATGGAATGTCGTCGCGAGTTCCAAGGGCCACCGCGCCCCGCGTCCCGGTACCGAGGAAGAGGAAACGGTCGGCGAGCATTGTGTGATCGACGGTCTCGAAGAAGCGACTCATGACCAGATGCTCGAAGCGCGCAGGGAAGAACTCGAACAAGAGGGAGATATTCTTTGAGCTCAGCTTCGGCGGAAGCCGCCACCGATTTGGTCGCGGCCAAACCAGTTCATTTTCATCCGGGCTCGGGGCGCGTTGAGCGCCTTCTTACGCGTTTTCATCAAATCAGAGACTTCACCAACAGTCTCTGTGCGGGTCTAGAACCAGAAGACTGCGTCGTACAATCGATGCCCGACGTCAGCCCCACGAAATGGCATCTTGCTCATACCACATGGTTTTTCGAAACGTTTATCCTTAAAAAGTTCAGCCCGGGTTATCGCCCTGAAATTCCGCAGTACGCTTTTCTGTTTAATTCGTACTACAACGCCGCGGGCGATATGCACCGACGCGATCTACGCGGATTAATTTCGCGTCCGACGGTAAGGGAGGCCCACCGTTATCGTGCATCGGTCGATTCGCATGTCGAGAATCTGCTTTCCAGCGCTGACGAAAAGTTGCTCGATGAAATCGAACCGCTTCTCATTCTCGGATTTCATCATGAACAACAGCATCAGGAATTGCTGGTCACCGATATCAAGCACGTGTTTGCCCAGAATCCGCTTTATCCTGTTTTTCGAGAAGATAGGGTGCGAGTCGCCGCGGCGACTGCGCCGAAGACTGAAGGGCGGAGCTCTGCGACGCCGGGCTCACAGAGTTCGCCCCTCCAGTTCATCGACTTCGAAGAGACGGTTGTCGCAATTGGCCATGACGGCCCCGGATTCGCTTATGACAACGAAGGGCCCCGACACCGAGCGTTGGTTCCTGCGTTTTCGCTTGCTACGCGACCGGTCACAAACGGCGAGTATATGGCATTCATCGAGGACAATGGTTATGCGCGTCCGGAACTCTGGTTATCGCTCGGATGGATGACTGTGAACGACCAACGGTGGCAGGCACCGCTTTACTGGACGAAACACGATGGTGGGTGGTGGAACTTTACGCTCTCAGGATTTCGTCAGGTCGATGAGTCCGAGCCAGTGACGCACGTGAGTTACTTCGAAGCTGACGCGTATGCGAACTGGGCAGGCGCGCGACTGCCGACAGAGTTTGAATGGGAGCACGCTGCATCGGATTACCCGATTGAAGGAAATTTTGTCGAGGACGAAAATTTTCATCCGCGCGCGTTGTCCACCTCAGGAGACGATAAACGCCTGCGCCGAATGTTTGGTGATGTTTGGGAATGGACGCGCAGCGCCTACTCGCCCTACCCCGGCTATCGTGCCGCGCCGGGCGCACTTGGCGAATACAATGGCAAGTTCATGTGCAATCAATACGTTTTGCGTGGCGGTTCCTGTGCTACCTCGCGTAGTCACATTCGCCGAACTTATCGTAATTTCTTCCAACCAGAAAAACGCTGGCAGTTTACAGGGATCAGACTCGCGCGCGATCCACAATGAATCTGTAGGGCGCGACCAGCAGGCGCGCGCCGAACGATATTGCCATAATGACCGCAGACGAGTTAACCGCCACACAACCCGCTTCTGCGGTTCCCTCGGCAACTTCCGATTTGCTGTCAGATATAATTGCCGGCCTTTCCTCCGATCCGCGCACCCTGCCTTGCAAGTATTTCTACGATGAGCGCGGTGCTGCGTTGTTCCAAAAGATTTGCGAACTGCCGGAGTATTACGTCACTCGAACCGAGATCGATATTCTGGATAGAAACCGCGCCGAAATCGCGTCGCAGATCGGACCGAATATTGAGCTGATCGGACTCGGCACTGGAGCGGGTACCAAGACGCGCATTCTCGTTGAAGCGCTCGAGGAGCCCGCTGTTTATGTCCCGGTCGATATCTCTGAGAAGCAATTGCGCAAATCGGCCGCGCTTTTCCGAAAAATTTTCCCCAAGCTGGAAGTTCTGCCTGTATGCGCCGATTACTTGCAACCTGTCGTGTTGCCTTCACCGCGCCATAAGGCTGCGCGCAACGTCGTTTATTTTCCCGGATCAACTATCGGCAATTTCGAGCCAAATGAAGCGCTAGAGTTTTTGCGGCGCATCGCCAATGTTTCAGGTCCAGGCGGCGGGCTGCTGATCGGCGTCGATTTGCAGAAGGATCAAAATGTCATCGAAGCCGCGTACAACGACGGCGCTGGCGTCACGGCAGAATTCAATTTGAACCTCCTGGCGCGCCTCAATCGCGAGGTCGGCGCAGATTTCGACCGAAGCCAGTGGCGACACCGCGCGATTTACAACTCTGAAGCAGGCCGCATCGAGATGTATTTGATCAGCGCGACCGATCAAACAGTTCACATAGGCGATCGAGAGTTTCGCTTCCGTGCCGGTGAAAAAATCCTGACCGAGCATTCCTACAAGCATACTCCGGAGGGTTTCATCGCGCTGGCTCGCCAGGCCGGGTTTGATTTCGTCAAGTTGTGGACCGATGACACCCGCCTGTTTGGCGTATTCTACTTTAGCCGGGGGCGATGACCCCGGCTCGCGGTCGACGCCCGCGGCTACAAATCCGTAGTGGCAGCCGCGGCGGCTGCACAACTTAAACCATCCATGCTTGCAGGCGACAGGCCCGCCTCTACAGAATATCGCCTATCGTAATGAGTGCCCTAGTTAATCTCGTCGATGTGAGCAAACGCTTCGCGGATGCAACCGCGTTGCATTCGACAAATCTGTCCGTCGAACGCGGCAAGACCACCGTTCTCATTGGGCCAAGCGGTTGCGGCAAATCGACGTTGCTCCGATTGATTATTCGTTTGATTGAGCCCGACTCTGGCTCAATCGAGTTCAATGGTGAACCGATCACATCCGATACGATCGGCAAGCTTCGCCGGCGAATTGGATACGTGATCCAGGAAGGCGGTTTATTCCCGCATCTGACTGCACGCGCCAATGTCCTGCTGATGGCACGTCACATCGGGAAATCCGAGGATGAAATGCAGAACAGGCTCGTCGAATTGTGCGAGCTGACGAGATTTTCCGTCAATTTGCTCTCGCGATATCCTGTCGAACTTTCCGGAGGTCAGCGGCAGCGCGTCGGCTTGATGCGCGCATTAACGCTTTCACCGGAACTACTGTTGCTCGATGAACCGCTCGGTGCGCTGGATCCATTGGTGCGGGCTTCTTTGCAGAAGGATCTTAAAGAAATTTTCGTGCGATTGCAGCAGACGGTGCTCTTCGTCACCCATGATTTGGCCGAGGCGACTTATTTTGGCGATGAAATCGTGCTCATGAAGGAGGGCCGAATCGTGCAGAAAGGCTCAGTTATCGATCTGCGCGAAAGACCAGCTGACCCTTTCGTGTCGGAATTCATTAACGCGCAGCGTGGAGTTCAACTGGTATGAGATCGCTTCGGCGCTCCCTGTCTTTCATCGTTCTCTTTTTGTGTGCTGGCACACTCGCATCAGCGAATCCTGTCGTCATCGGCTCAAAAAAATTCACCGAGTCGTATGTTCTCGGTGAAATCGCACGGCGTGCGCTAAGCGATGCTGGAGTTGCAACGGAACATCGCCAGGGAATGGGCGGCACAATCATTCTCTTGCAAGCGCTCCAAGGCGGGCAAATCGATGCATATCCGGAATACACGGGAACAATCGCGCAAGAAATTCTGAAAAATGGTCAGCAGCTTTCGTTTCATGAAATTCGAGACGCGCTCGGAAAATTCGGTGTTGGCATGACAGAGCCGCTTGGGTTCGACAACACTTACGCTCTGGTCATGCGACGCAGCGAAGCGCAACGCCTCGGAATTCGCACCATCAGCGATCTGCGAAAGCATCAAGAACTCAAGATCGGACTCACGCATGAATTTCTCGACCGCCAGGACGGCTGGCGGCCGTTGCGCGAGCGTTACGGGCTTCCCCAACAGCGTGTCATTGGGATTGATCATGCGCTCGGTTACGTTGCACTGGCCAATGGCTCAATTGACGTGAAGGACGCTTATTCGACCGATGCGAAGATTGAAGAGAACGATCTGGTAGTTCTTGAAGACGATCTTCGGTTTTTCCCAAAGTATGAGGCTGTCTTCTTGTTTCGGTCATCCATGTCGCCCGGCGCAATTAGCGCCTTGCGCCGGCTTGAAGGAACGCTGGATGAAAAACGCATGATTCACCTCAATACGGAGGCAGAGCGCACAAAAAATTACACCTTCGCCGCAAATCTATATTTTGAAGACGGCGAAAGATCGGCCAATTCGGTGGGCGAATCCTTTCCGCACAAGCTTGTGCGCTGGACGCTGCGCCATCTCGAGCTCGCAGGATTTTCGCTGTTGCTTTCAGTGATCATCGGGATTCCGCTGGGCATTGTCGCCAGCCGCGGTGGATTGATTGGGCAAGGAATTCTTGGCTTTGCCAGTATTGTGCAAACGATCCCGTCGCTAGCCTTGCTGGCATTGCTTGTCCCTGTTCCGTTCTTTGGGATCAGCGTGCGCACTGCGGTTACAGCCCTGTTTCTTTACGGGTTATTGCCAATTGTGCGGAACACTGCGAGCGGCTTGCAGGACATCCCGCGATCGTTGCGTGAATCTGCTGTTGCGCTGGGGCTGAGCCCATTCACCCGGCTCTGGGAGATTTATCTGCCAATGGCATCGCGCTCGATTCTCTCGGGAATCAAGACCAGCGCTGTAATCAACATCGGTACCGCAACGCTGGCGGCATTGATCGGCGCCGGAGGTCTGGGGGAGCCGATTCTGAGTGGCCTTAACTTGAACGATCACGTCACAATTCTGGAGGGCGCAATTCCTGCAGCGTTGCTGGCTTTGCTTGTGCAATGGTTCTTCGACGTCCTTGATCGCGTTCTGATTCCCAAAGGCCTGCGATTGTAATGACGCAATCAATGTGGAGAGCGGAGCTCTGCGACGCCGGGCTCACGGAGTTCGCCCCTCCATTAGTTGTAAAGGCGATGTAGGGTACAAATATGGCAATTGCTTCGATCAATCCGGCTACGGGTGAAAAGCTGAAGGAATTTTCCCCGTTCGACGATGCCGAAATCGAGAAACGTCTGAAGCGCGCCGAGAACGCGTCCAGGAAATATCGTCGAACTGCCTTTAGCCAGCGCTCGGAACTTATGGCGGCCACGGCCGAGTTGTTATTGCTGGAAAAAGACAGGCTTGCAGAAATCATCACACTCGAAATGGGAAAGTTGTTCAGGGCATCCGTAGACGAAGTCCTGAGATGTGCACGCGGCTGCCGATTTTACGCCGAGAACGCGGAGCGGTTCCTTGAGGACGAGCCTGCACAAACCGACGCGGCCCGCAGTTATGTCCGTTATGAACCCCTGGGACCGGTCCTCGCCATCATGCCATGGAATTTCCCGTTCTGGCAGGTGTTTCGATTTGCCGCGCCAGCCCTAATGGCTGGAAACGTCGGTTTGCTGAAGCACGCATCAAATGTACCGCAGTGCGCGCTTGCCATTGAACAAATACTTTGCCGCGCGGGATTCGATGACGGTGTTTTCCAAACGCTCCTCATTGAACCAGAGCAGGTCGAAAAGATAATTGTCGACCCGCGTGTGAAAGCCGTGACGTTAACGGGCAGCGAAAAAGCCGGAAGCGCGGTGGCAAGCACGGCTGCGCGTCAGATCAAAAAAAGTGTGCTCGAACTCGGGGGCAGCGATGCATTCATCGTGATGCCAAGCGCGGATTTCGAGAGCGCGCTCAGCACTGCGGTCAAAGCTCGCACCATTAACACCGGCCAATCGTGCATCGCAGCAAAGCGATTCTTGATTGCAGACGAAATTTACGATGAGTTTCTTGACCAGTTCGTGGATCGGATGCGTGCGTTGAAAATTGGCGACCCAATGGATCCGGCTACTGAAATTGGTCCCCTCGCGACGGAACAAATTCTGGAAGGCGTGCGCAATCAGGTCCAAAAATCGATTGCGGCAGGCGCAAAATTATTGACCGGCGGAAATCGGATTCATGGCCCTGGATTCTTCTATGAACCAACTGTCCTCGTCAACGCGCCAAGAGAATCGCCTGCTTATCGCGAGGAGGTTTTTGGTCCCGTCGCATCCATTTTCCGGGTAGGCGACGCAGATGAAGCTGTTGAGATGGCAAACGACAGTTCGTTTGGTCTCGGTGCCAGCGCGTGGACAAACAATCGAGAGGAACAGGAACGGTTCACGTCGGACCTGGAGACTGGGATGGTGTTCATCAACGCAATGGTCGCCTCCGATCCGCGTTTGCCGTTCGGCGGCGTGAAGCGTTCCGGTTTTGGACGCGAACTCGGCGCCGCAGGGACTCGCGAGTTCACAAACACGAAGACAATTTGGATTTCCTGAGAAGCGAGACCGGGACGATTCACCAACTCCAGGAAACGCCACCGTAAAAGGAGCGCCCGTCGCCGGGATGGAAAATCTCAGGATTCGGTTCCGTACGCGCGTCGGCGATCACATCAATGGAGGCCGCATAGCGCTGATTTGTCAGGTTCCTGCAATCAATAAAGACTGAGAATCCGTTGGTCCGTCGAAATCCGGCACGGAAACCAAGCAGCACATAACTATCCGCAAAGAGCGTGTTCGCCTCATCAACTGGATAACGCGAGAGGTTACACTGCAGGTTTGGACCCGCATAGAAACCAGACGGGCTTTGGTAAAGCAATTGCGCTTCATAAACGTGAACCGGGATTCCCGGGAGGCGTTTGTCGCCGTAGACAGCGTTCTGATCCATATGGAAATCGTTGAGCGTGTAGCTCTGATCGAGTGACAAACGATCGCCTGCGCGATTCGACTGCTTTGGCACCAGGATATCCCGAAGCAATTCAACTTCCAGGCTTGCCTCGATTCCTTGATGATTTGTGCGCGGGACGTTTCTTGTACCAAGATCATTCCCGAAGGCGTCATTGATCTCGAGCAATTCATTACGAACCCACGAGTGATAAAGCGACAACTCCCACTGAAACCGCGAATATTCTCCGCGCGTTCCGACTTCGATGGTCCAGGCATGTTGCGGCTGAAGCGGTGTGTAAACCAGGCTGGAATCCCGACCTTGCGTGAACTCGACCAGATTGTCTAACGAAGGCGGTTGCCAACTGCGACTGAAATTCATGAATGCCTGTGTCTGGCGATTGATTTCGTAAATCGCGCCCAGCTTGGGATTGAATCCCCAAAAATTTTGCCGATTTGATTGATTTCCTTCCGCGTCGGTCAAGAACTCATCAATGAAATGACGCTCCGCGAAAATCGCCTGCGCTCCGGCGAGGATCGATAGCCGTGGGGCGATATACAACTGGTCCTCGAGATAGGCTGGAACGTTTATCGAACTGCCTACGGCTCGCGCGGTCGTTGCACCGGTGTGTCCGAAAAGATTCTCGTAATTTTGACGGGGCTCGTTTTCGTACTGCGGGCTCAGACCAATTGTAAGGATATTTCGTAGGCCAAAGAGCTCCTGACGGCTAACGAAATTTAGGTTCCCGCCAAAATTGTCCGAATAAAACTGCTCGATCCCTGCCCGAAAATCCGGCGAAAAGAATCCGCGGTTCTCAATATCGTGATGGAACCAGTACGCACCGACATCAAGCTCAATCTCTTCAGTGCGAATGCTTAGCTTGTCCGCCAGCCGAACGTTCGACAACTTCTTGTTCCAATCCTGAGCTATCGCGAGCGGATTAGCCTGCGAGGGATCGTCTTCCATTTCTGACTTGGTCAAACCGCCAGGCAGATTCCGATTGGTCCGGTCCAGCGTAAGATAAAATCGATTTTCAACCTGGTCGTTAAACTTGTAACCGAGATCGGCAAAAAGGATTTCTGTGTCCTCGCGGCTATGCTCTCGAAAGCCCTCGCGGGCTCGGAAATCAATCGCACCAAATTCATCGAACTTCCCTTGGACCACGCCGCCGCTCATGTCGCCACGGAAGAAGCCATAACTCCCCCCTTCAAGCCGGACTTGGAATGGCGCCGCATTGTATCCAGTGAGCGGCACGAGATTGATTGCCC
Source organism: Candidatus Dormiibacterota bacterium (assembly GCA_035472675.1). Taxonomy (GTDB): domain Bacteria; phylum Verrucomicrobiota; class Verrucomicrobiia; order Chthoniobacterales; family UBA10450; genus Udaeobacter. Next base: position 23,258 of record DATIOX010000082.1, on the reverse strand, counting down.
CGCCAAGTGTCAGCGCGCCGTATTTAAACGCATCGGCGCCCCGAAAGACTTCCGCGTGGCTGAGCGCGGCAACATCAAGATCCTCGAGAGTTGCCTCGCCATCCCCCTGGTTGAAGTTCAAGCCGTCCATTAAAAACATCACACCGAGTGGCTCGTCTTCAGACGTGATTCCGGACCCTCGAATTGAAATCTTGGAAACTTCGGAGCCGTTTTCCGATTGAAGGAAAACACCCGGGGTTCGTTGCAGCAAATCTTCGAAATTTGACGCGCGACCAAGTTCTATGTCATCGGTCGTCCTGACTGTGAAGGCTCCCGGAACTTGCGTCTTCTGCTTCGCCGATTCCTCGGGTGACCCCGAAGTAAGCGACTCGGTCGCTTCTCCTGTGACTGTCACAGTCTCGGTTTCCGAAGGCGCAGGTGTGGAGTCCTGGGCGAGAACTTGCCTTGCGCAGCTGGCAATCAAAAGGATAGCCCAGAAATATGAACGCAAGGATCTCATAGACCTATTCATGGCACACTGGCTTTCCATCCCACTGCCGTTCGCTTGCTAATTTTTTTGCGGTCTATTGCGCTCAGCGCCCCTTGAATCGCGATGACTTCAACTGCTGTGATTGCAAGAACGCTCCAACCTCGCCACCTCAGTCAGATCAGTCGCTCACCGGAAGTTGCTTCACCAATCGCCACCCGTTTCGCTCGTAACCGAGCGACTCGTAAAATTTGTGTGCGTCCTCATAGCCGAGTTCACGCGTCAGCACGGCAAGCTCCGGAGCGTCGTTCGATTCCGCATCACGAATTGTAATTTTGTCTTTCTGTAGTGACAGCGTGCCCGCTGCGAACTCGATCGAATGCAGGCGACACGCCTGCCTCGAAAATGGCGCTGATACGACGGCCACTACTCATTCGGTCGCTTCGTATTCTCTCAATCGCGGCAATAACTGCTCCAGGATCGTCGCTACCGATTCGTCAACGCTTTGCCGATCCGTATGCACAACAATCTCCGGGTCCTCCGGAGCTTCGTAGGGTGCGTCAATTCCGGTAAACTCACGGATCTGGCCGGCCCGCGCTTTTTTGTAGAGATTTTTAGGATCACGCGCCTCGCAAACCTCCAGCGGCGCATCAACGAAGACCTCGATAAATTCGGCGTTGCCTTCCAAAGCAATCTCTCGCGCGCGGCTGCGATCCATCCGATAAGGCGAGATAAACGCAGTGATTACCACCGTGCCGGCGTCGGCCATGAGTTTGGCCACTTCACTCACGCGCCGAATATTTTCCACCCGGTCGTCTGGCGAGAACCCAAGATTTGAGTTCAACCCATGCCGAATGTTGTCACCGTCGAGCACGTACGTGTGCATACCTAGAAGGAACAGGTCGCGTTCGAGCGATTGCGCAATGGTCGATTTCCCGGCACCCGAAAGCCCGGTCAACCAGATCACAGCCCCTCGGTGACCGCTCCGTATTGCTCGCGCCCCTGCGGTAATTTTTCCCTCGGTCCAAAAGATATTTTTGCTTTTTGTAACCGTGCGATCCGTGTAGACGCCGCCGAAAATCGTTCCGCCACCACAAATTTGTCCGTCGTCTATGATGACGAACCGTCCCAGGTTCGGAATGCGGTCGTGGTTGTCGATGACTAGTCGTGCACGGGTCTGGATTGTAAGTGTGCCGATCTCGTTTCGCTCCAATTGTTCGCGTCCGTCGCTCTTGGTCTCCAGTGTCGAAGAATCCATGACTCGCTCGATGGATACGATTTCACATTTCACGTCCTGAGTTGCCAACCGGAGGCTGTACAAATGTCCAATGCGCAGTGGCTCGCGCACGATCCAGAAAAGGTCCGCATGAAAACGATTTGCCTCGATCGGCGTTTCGTTTTCGCGCGATGCGACATAGCCACGCTCGACGAAAATCTGCTCGCTAAGGGTGATCCCAATCGAATCTCCCGCGACAGCCGGACCATTTCCCTGCGCGTTCCAACGCTCGATCGTAGAAACCACCGACGACTTGTTAGCCGGTGAGAACACCAGCTGATCTCCCACCCTGAGCGTTCCCGTCTCGACCCGGCCTGCAATAATCCGCCGCCCGTCAAACCGATAGACATCCTGAACACAAAAGCGAAGTGGAAGATCGACGTCGCGCTGCTGCGGTTCCAGCAAATCCAGTGCTTCGAGAACACTCGCCGCGCAGTACCATTTCATTTTCATACTCGCCCGAGCGACATTTTCGCCTTCCCTGGCGGACGCGGGAATAAACGTCCGTGCGTCCAACCGAAGCTCGCGAAGAAACTTTCGATATTCCCGCTCGATCTCGCGAAATCGTTTCTCAGAGTAATCCACAAGATCCATCTTGTTTACGACCACGATGAGATGCTTGATGCCAAGCATGCTCAGCAGGTAGGCATGACGGCGACTCTGTTCGCGCACCCCTTCATCGGCACTGATCACCAGGATGGCGGCGTCGGCTCTCGACGCGCCCGTAATCATGTTCTTTAAGAATTCTTTGTGTCCCGGCGCGTCGATGATGGCGTATTGGCGTCGCGGCGTTCGAAAAGGAATTTCGGTTGTGTCGATCGTGACGTTTTGTTTTTGCTCCTCAAGAAGCGCGTCAAGCAAAAAAGCGAATTCAAATCCCATTCCCTCGGCGGAACATGCCTTTTTTATTTGCTCAATTTTTCCTTCGGGAAGAGAATTCGTGTCGTGCAGGATCCGGCCAATCAGCGTGGATTTTCCGTGATCGACATGACCGACGAAAACCACGCGCAGCGTCGGAGCCGCTGATGATTGCGGATTGCCGATTGCGGATTGCGGATTTGTCTGCTCCATCAGATTCATGACCGGGGAGCTTCGACTGCCGGAACAACGCGAATTCCAAATTCAAATGTAGGCTCTTTGAGTTCTTGTGTTGTCATACACATAGTTTGCAGTCCGCAATCCGTAATCCGCAATTACAAGAATCCTTTAGCTCTCAACTTCTGCATCGCATTCCGTTCGTAATGGTCCTGCGCGCGGCCGGCGCGTTCAGTCGTCCTTGTCGCTTCCAGTTCGGCAATGATTTCGTCGATCGTCGAAGCAGTGCTCTCGATGGGTTGCGTAATGGGACTGCAGCCTAACGACCGAAATCGTCTTCCGTTTCGAGCGAAATACATTTGCGGAATAGGTATGTTTTCTCTCTGGATGTAGCGCCAAATATCCGCCTCGGTCCAATCGAGCAAGGGCTGGATGCGAACATGTTCACCTTTGGCGGCTGTGGTTACGAACTGGCTCCAGAATTCAGGAGGCTGATCCTTGTAGTCCCATTCAAACTGCGCGTTGCGCGGCGAAAAATATCGCTCCTTCGCGCGAGTTGGGTCTTCGTCACGTCGAATGCCGGTGATCAGCGCGTCCCATTTGTACTCCGCGAGCACCTGCTGCAAGGCTACTGTCTTTAACTCGTGCGTGACCGTTACGGGGTCGTGTGTCTCGTAACCAATCCCACGGGCGCGGGCTTCGGTATTGATTTTGACAATGAGATTGAGGTTATGGTGTTTCCTTGCCCATTCGCGGAATTCCAGCATCTCCGGAAATTCGTAGGTCGTGTCGATATGCAGGACCGGAAAGGGAACGCGCCCGAAGAAAGCCTTGCGCGCAAGCCAGACCAGAACGTTGGAGTCCTTACCCATCGACCAGGGCATGGCGATATTTTTGAAGGCGTGATACGCCTCGCGGAAAATAAAGATGCTTCGATTCTCGAGATCGTCGAGATGAGTGCGTGTTATTTGGGTCATTAGTTGTCGGGTAGGGGCGCTTCACCCGAACCGCCCGCTATGCGAACGGTGACAATCAGCGAGAGGGCGATTGAGGTCAATCGCTCCTACCTCAAATCACGATCGTTTCAGACTTGGGGATTCGGCTTGCGCGCTACGAGTCGCATTTTAATCTTTAGCTATGTCGGAGACACGCGCGACAGCATACGACTCAAAGATCGAAGGCAACGTGATTTTTACGCGCTTTGATGCCGCGCTGAACTGGGTACGCAAGAACTCGCTTTGGCCAATGCCAATGGGCCTGGCCTGCTGCGCGATCGAGTTGATGGCGGCAGCTGCATCGCGCTTCGATATTGCACGATTCGGCGCCGAAGTGATGCGCTTTTCGCCACGGCAGTGCGATGTGATGATCGTTGCCGGCACTGTGACCTACAAAATGGCGCTGGCGGTAAAACGAATTTATGAGCAAATGCCGGAGCCGAAATGGGTGATTGCCATGGGCGCCTGTGCTTCCACCGGCGGGATGTATCGCTCGTACGCCGTGTTGCAGGGAATCGATCAGCTTTTGCCAGTTGACGTTTATATTTCTGGCTGCCCACCTCGACCGGAGGCGTTGATCGCCGGGTTGATGAAATTGCAGGAGAAAATTTCCCGGGAACGTTCGTTCAGAAATCAGAAGCCGGAACTCGCAGAAAAACTTGAAGAAGCGTTCCCATGAGCACGCTGTCATCCCGATCAAAGTCGAGGGATCCCGTTGAGTTACCCGTCGCTTTCGCCGCGGGATTCTTCGGCTCCGCGGCGTTTATCCTGAGCGAGCGTGGCGAGTCGAATGGACTGCACTCAGAATGATATTATGGCTTTGACTGAACAGAAGCTGGTCCACTCGTTAGGCGAAGCGTTTGGGCCCAAGATTCAGCGCCAGGCTGAATTTCGTGGTGAGACGACTTGCTCGATTGCAGCAAACGATCTTCGTAAGATCGCGAAATTCTGCCGGGACGAACTCTTGTTCGATTACCTAATCGATATCACGAGCATCGACGACTTCGGAGAAGAGCCGCGTTTCGAAATTGTCTATCATCTTTATTCGATGCCTCACGCAGTTCATCTGCGGCTGAAGTTAAAAGTTCCGGAAGACGCCGCCGCTGTGGATACCGTTTCCGACATTTGGCCGACGGCGAATTGGCACGAGCGCGAGATTTACGACATGATGGGAATCAGGTTTAACGGACACCCCGATCTCCGTCGTATCTTGATGTGGGATGGCTACCCGTTTTATCCGCTGCGAAAAGATTTCCCGCTCGAAGGGCTGCCGAGCGAAATGCCCGATGTCGCTTTCACGAAAGTCACACCTTTGGAAGGCGGCCCCTTCGTCACTGTGCCGAGCACCGCGACCTCAAAAGATCGCGAACCGCGCGCCCGCCCACCGGAATTGTAAGTCTAGCGCGACGTTCGGGAGGCTCTTTCGCGGAGGATTTTGAGTGACCTAAACCTACGCGGCTGAGACCGGCGGAGCCGTTTCAGGTTTTCGCGTCGCAACCATCACGTCTGGACGCAAACCTTCTTCGCGCGGAATGATGGTCGTCGTTTTTTGGCCTGGCTTCGGATAAGCGATACGGCTATGCAGCATCATTAAGAGCGTGAACCGGAAACGCTCTGCGATGATTTTCAATTCCCCCAGCGTGAGATCGCAGTCGTCCAACTGCTGGTCGCTAATGCGCTCCTCAATGAGTTCGTTTACGAGCGTTTCGATTTTTTGCGGTGTCGGTTTCTCCAGGCTGCGTGAGGCGCTTTCGACTGTGTCGGCCAGACTCACGATGGCGCTCTCTTTTGTCTGCGGTTTCGGTCCGCCGTAGCGAAAACTCTCCTCCTTCACTGCTGGAATATCGTCTTCCCGCAGCTTCATGATTTTGCCGCCTGCGCGTGCGTCTTCGTGCTGCTGAAGCGCCCGTTGATAAAAATAACGCACGATTGATGTGCCGTGATGCTCCTGGATGATGTCAATGATGCGCTGATTGAGTCTGTATTTCAGGGCGAGATCAACTCCTTCCTTCACATGCGCGATGATGATCAACGCGCTCATCGTCGGCGCGAGATCATCATGCGGATTGCGTTCAAAGCTCATGTTCTCAGTGAAGTATTCCGGCTTCACTAATTTGCCCACGTCATGAAAATAAGCACAGACGCGGCAAAGCGTGGCGTTTGCGCCGATCGCTTCCGCCGCAGCTTCCGCGAGATTGGCGACGACCAGGCTGTGATGATAGGTCCCCGGCGCTTCGATCGTCATGCGGCGCAGTAGCGGGTGATTGAGATCGGAGGCTTCCAGCCAGGAAATGTCCGTTGTAATTTGAAACAGGTTTTCAAGGATCGGCAGTGCGCCGCCAACCAGAGTCGCAGTCAAAATTCCATTACCAATCGCGAGCGCACTTTGGAATCCAATCATGCCCCAATCATTGGCCGTCGGATAAAACCAATTGATCGGGCCAATCAAACCAAATGTCAGCGACAGTAACCAGATGGCGAGCCCGACGCAGAAACCAGCACGGACCAATTGGCCGCGCCGTCGCACCTGTAATGTGAGGGAAACTGCTGTAAACCCGCTGATCAGACTCGTTACCAGCAACGGCGCGTCAATAGGACCAAACAGGACGCTGCTCCATAAACTTACAAAAAATGCGGCGTACAGGCCATGATGGCGGCCCAACAACACGCTCAGCACAAGCGGTGCAAAGGCATAGGGCATGATCAACCCCGCCATTTCCGGCTTCAAGAATCGATAACTGCCACTGTTACAAAGCACGAGCAGCAATTTGGTAACGGACAGTTGTACGAGAATGACGCTAAAGATGAGAAGAATGCGCGAGCTTCGCGAAAAGCTCCTGGGCTGGTTGATCCAAAGCTGAGTAATCGCCGTGGCCAGGACCAGCAGCGCGATAACAAAATTCTTGGTCGGCTCAGGTTGCTGGCCACTAAAAACGAGAAACGCGAGGCCACCGACAAACACCGCAAAGATCACGACCTTGGTGTAAGGCAAGTATTCCAAATTGCGCTTGAGTTCGCTGCGTGCCCGGCGGCGCCGCATTTTCCGCGACGCAAGGCCACGTCTGATGAGTCTTCCGCGTTTAAAGAAATCGAACATTTCGTTTTTTACTTGCGTGACGCCGGCGAAGGCGATCGGTGCTGCTGGTAAGCACCAATAATGGCACGAACCAATTCATGCCGCACAACGTCGCGCTCTGTAAAGTACACAGTCGCGATCCCGGGAACATTTTTTAATGCCTGCAATGCTTCCACCATTCCGGAGCGCTTGTTTGCCGGCAAATCAATCTGTGTGACGTCGCCGGTCACCACGCATTTGGAATTCAAACCGATTCGCGTCAGCAGCATGAACATCTGTTCGGTGGTTGTGTTTTGTGCTTCATCCAGGATGACAAAAGCATTACTTAAAGTGCGCCCGCGCATGTACGCCAGCGGAGCCACTTCAATGGTCTGCCGCGCAACCGCGCGCTCGATTTCCTCTGGTTCTAACATTTCACGTAGGGCGTCGTAAAGCGGACGCAGGTATGGCGTGATCTTTTGTTCGAGGTCGCCCGGGAGAAAACCGAGAGCTTCACCGGCTTCCACTGCGGGTCGGGTCAAAACAATGCGCGCTACCTGCTCCTTCTTGAGGGCCGCAACCGCCATGGCCACGGCGAGGTAAGTTTTTCCCGTGCCAGCCGGTCCGATTCCAAAAACAACATCGTGCTTTTGAATTGCCTCGACGTACGCCCGCTGGTTTGCGCTTCGCGCTATAATCGGGGGTTTGCGCGAGGAGGTGGTGATTTTCGTTGAAACAACGTCGCCAAGATTCTCATCGCGCTCTTCGGACACGGCCTTGAGCGCATAATTGAATTCGTGCTTTTGAATGTCCACGCCCTGCTGGCGGGCTTTCTCGAGTTGCTCAAACACGTGCTGCGCTTTATCGACGTGGTTTGCGTCCCCTTCCAGTTTCACCCAGCCTTCGCGGGTGGTCACTTTCACGCCAAGCGAGTCTTCAAGGTTCTTCAAAAGCTTGATGTCGTTGGCGTAGAGCGACTGCAAAGCGCGCGGGCTTTCAAACTGGAGGGTACGAGTTTCAGTCATTATCAATCCGTGGCGAATCAGCATTCTTGCCGATTCGCATATTGGCTAAAGCCAACGCCACTAACCCTGACCTACCGGAAACCATACACTAGCGCCCAATGCGTGCGTTCCTCCGGCGATTGCTCCACGCTGACGATGATGAAGTAACTACCGGTAGTCTTTGGAATGATGTGCGCAGCCGCAAAATGTCCTTTCTCCCAGCTGTCTGGTTCTTCCGACAGTTTTCCATCCGAATCGTAAATATGAACGGACACCTTTGCCCGATCGATTTCTGTTCCCAGCCAGAACCAATATTCGTTCCCTTTGAATAATTGTTGCCGGACCGCTTTCTTTTCGCCCGAAGCGAGGTCGCCTCCCCAGTAATCCTCGCGCACTTGAAATCCCTGTTTTACGTATGGTTCTGCTGCCTGAAGAGCAAACGACTGTGCATCATCCACTGAGGCAAAGCTGGCGCGCTGCATTATCACGACAGCCGCCACCAGGAAACTCGTGCGGAAAAGAATCTTTGCGAAACCGTTCATCGAAGCTTCCTAATCTCTCGTGACGATGCCGGTACCGAGCCGCGTCGTGATCTCGTTGACCTTCTTAACTGATTCGGCAGGAATATGACCTTTGGCGACATCGATCAGAGGCTTCACCTCCACAAGGGCCTCCTGAATCTGGTGAATGATCGGGAGGTTAAACTCCGGCATAGCCTTCAGTCTTGTCTGAAAATAAGCCAGGAGATCGGGCTGATGCAGAAGCTCGGCGCCGTCGCTGGAAAAATGCTGTTTCACCACCGAGGTCAATACTTCCGTGCCACGCAGCCATCCGCCCAGACTGACGAGCTGCGATAATTTTTCGTCGTGCACTTCGTTCATTGCCTGTTGGACGCTGTTTTGGGTGCGATCCAGTTCCTGCCGGACATTTTCCCAATTTCGCTTATCTGCCGCCTCGATAATCGCCTTGGCGTGTGGCGTGATTGAGTTTCCTACGCCAATCCCCTTCGCCAATGCCAGAACCCGCTGGCCAATGTCCTTTACTGTCGGCGCGTCTTCCGCTTGCACCGCGATAAAACCATCGGCGATCACCGCCCCCAGCAAGAGGGCGATACGCGGACGCTCCGTGAAATTTGGTCCCTTATCGCTGCGGACGTGTTCCTTCCAATTGACTGCACCGAGCTTGTTCAGCGCCCCGAAAATTTCGTTCGGCAACGGCACCACAACATCTTCCACAGTCGTGGATAATTGGTTAATATTGATGTGCTGCGGAGCTTGGGCGCCATGCGCGTACAGGGCAAGGCCACAGACCGCAGCTACAATTAACTTCAAATGTTTACTAAACAGAATCATTGGGAGTTTCGAATGTTGATTTCGGGTTCGTATTCAGGATTTAATGAAGCGAACTTTAAGCAAAACACCTGCTGTACACAAATCCTGCTCAAAACATTTTGAATCGTCTTAACCGAAACACTCCATTACCTCTGCGGCGTCCCTGCCTGCGTTCCTTATGAATCTGACCCGGCTAGAGCAGATCCTCGACCGCGCATCTTCCAGGCGGATCACGGTAATCGGCGATCTGATGCTGGATGAATTTGTGTGGGGAAAGGTTGGCCGCATCTCGCCAGAGGCGCCGGTCCCGGTTGTGGAGGTGACCGGTGAATCATTTTACCCCGGCGGGGCCGCCAACGTTGCCCGCAACTTGCGCGAGTTCGTGGACCGCGTTGCGATCATCGGTTTGCTGGGCAAAGACCGCAGCGGCCAGCAACTTCGCGAGTTATTGTCCGAACAAAAGATCGATACCTCGAATGCGATTGAAGAGGCAACGTTTCATACCATCGTTAAAACCCGCATCATTGCGCGCCATCAACAAGTCGTTCGCGTCGATCGCGAAAGGTTCGTCGGACCATCGGCGCCCCAGATTGAAGAGGTCGCTGCCGCCGTCCGAAAAAATATTCCGGAGATCGACGCAATTATTTTCGAAGATTACGGCAAAGGTTTCTTATCGACCGAACTCGTTTCGCAGATCGCAGACGCTGCGCGCTCAGCCCGCAAGATCGTCGCTGCGGATCCCAATCCTCGTAACTTGGTCGAGTGGCGCGGCCTGACAGTCATCAAGCCGAACCGCACCGAAGCTTTTCTCGCTGCAGGTATTCCCAACGACGATCCGGATATTGTTCCGTCCCAGGATACGGATCTGAAGCGCACGGGCGAAACGCTGCTAAAAAAATGGGAAGCAGAAAATGTCCTCATCACTCTGGGCGAACACGGCATGATGCTTTTCCAAGAGAAAGAAGCGCCCCACTACATTCCCACCAAAGCAAGAGAGGTTTTCGATGTGTCGGGAGCAGGTGATACGGCCATCGCTCTCTTTACCCTCGGCCTCGCCTGCGGAGCGACTCCGACCGAAGCGGCGGAAATCGCCAACCACGCGAGCGCAGTGGTCGTAAGCAAGCTTGGAACAGCGACCGTGACGCGAGACGAATTGATGGCCAGATTTCGAGAGGATTCCGAAAGTGGCTAATAAATTGTCGGCTGCCGTTTTTATCGATCGCGACGGCACGATCATCGAGGATGCGGATTATTGTTCCCACCCAAAACAGGTGAAGGTTTTTCCCGGCGTTCCCCAAGCATTACGGCGCTTAAAATCAAAGGGATTCAAACTCATTATTATTACGAACCAAAGCGGCATCGGTCGCGGCTTTTTCACAGTTGACGAATATCGTTCTGTTGAATCCGAAGTTTCGCGCCAACTGGGCCACCGCTTGATCGATGCAACTTATTTTTGCCCCGACGTGCCGGGTCAACATTCCAGTCACCGTAAACCATCGCCCGGTATGATTTTGCAAGCCAAGCAAGAGCATCAGATCGATTTGGCGCGTTCGTTTTTTATTGGTGACAAGAAGATCGACGTCGAGTGCGGTCGCAACGCCGGTGTGCGCACAATCCGGGTTCAAACTGGATTTGACTGCGACATCAGTGGCAGCACTGCGGATTGGACCGCAAAAGACTTGCCCGCCGCAGCGGAAATTATTTTGAAGACCATATCATGAGAGCTTGGTCATCCCGAGCAAAGCGAGGGACCCCGCACGCTCGCTCATTGCACGCGAACAGTTCCTTGTGTGATTCATCAGCGATCGTGAGGTCCCTCGCCGTCTTCGCGGCTCGGGATGACGGCCTTTACATGCGGGTGGATCGTTGTAAGCACGCATGAGTAAAGCGGTTGGAATTATTCCGGCTCGGTGGGATTCTACGCGATTTCCTGGTAAACCATTGCATCTTATTGATGGAAAGCCGCTTCTGAAACACGTCTGGGAACGCTGTCTCCGGGCTAAAAGCTTGGATTTAGTTGTAATTGCCACAGACGATATGCGGATTGCTTCCGCGGCATTTGAGTGGGGTGCGGAGGTCGCCCTGACTTCGCCGAGACACCGCACCGGCACCAATCGAGCAGCTGAGGTGGCGAGAAAAACAAAGCAGTTCGCACACGTAATCAATGTCCAAGGGGATGAACCCCTGATCGATCCGCGTTTGATCGACAAAATTGTCGAAAAATTACAGTCGGATCGCAAAGTGGGAATCGTGACGGCTGCGCATCCATTCAAGGAGCAGGCGGACGCTTTTTCTCCTCACCAAGTGAAGGTCGTTCTCGACCTTCGCGGTAACGCACTTTATTTCTCTCGTGCGGCGATCCCGGCTCCACCGACTGACGGGCGCGTGCCATCGGCTTCCAGCCAATCGAATCGATCGGCAAAGATGCCGATGCTACGCACCCGTCATCCCTTGTTTCTCCGTCACCAGGGCGTTTATGGATTCCGGCGCGAGACGCTGCTTCAATTTGTGAGATGGAAACCAAGTCCACTGGAGCGCGCTGAATCCCTCGAGCAATTGCGCGCACTGGAAAATGGTGTAACGGTTCATGTGCTCGTTACTGCTACAGGATCGCCCGGTATCGACACGCCAGAAGACGCAACGGCGCTGGAGCAAAAGCTTGCCCGCGCAAATCGGAGAATGAGCTCGTGAAATACATTTTTATCACTGGTGGCGTGATTAGTTCCCTGGGGAAAGGATTGACGGCGGCTTCGCTCGGAACACTCCTCGAAGCGCGTGGTCTACGCGTTGTTCTTCAAAAATTTGATCCTTATTTGAACGTAGATCCCGGCACGATGAATCCTTTTCAGCACGGCGAAGTCTATGTGCTGGACGATGGCGCGGAAACCGATCTCGATCTCGGCCATTATGAACGCTTCACCAATTGCGTTCTCACGCGGCACAACAATCTCACCAGCGGCCAGGTGTACGAGTCGGTCATCTTGAAGGAACGCCGCGGCGACTATCTCGGTAAAACCGTGCAGGTGATTCCGCACGTCACCGATGTAATCAAAGGACGCATCCGTGAAATTTCAGACGAAAGCAAATACGATGTCGTCATCACAGAAATCGGGGGCACAACCGGGGACATCGAAGGGCTGCCGTTTTTGGAAGCAATTCGCCAATTCATTCTCGAAGTCGGAGCGCAAAACGTGCTTAACATGCACGTCACGCTGGTTCCCTATATTAAGGCCGCTCACGAACTGAAGACGAAACCGACCCAGCAAAGCGTTGCCAAGCTGCGCGAGATCGGCTTGCAACCGCAGGTGTTGATTTGCCGGACTGAGCGGATGCTCGATCTCGATCTGCGGCAAAAACTCTCAATGTTCTGCAGCGTCGCGGAAAAAGCGGTAATCGAAGAGCGCGACGTTGCGCACACAATTTACGAAGTGCCGTTGACCCTTCACGCGGAAGGTTTGGACCAGTTGGTGTGCGACCTTTTGAGCTTGAAAACGCGCCAGCCCGACCTCGCAGGATGGAAAAATTTTGTTAAGCGCGTCATTAGCCCAGCGAAACGAGTCACAATCGCTGTTATCGGCAAATACTTTGATGTTCGGGACGCCTACAAGAGTATTTACGAATCCCTCACGCATGCGGCTGCGAGCGAAGATTGCGGAATCGATCTTGAACTTATCGACGCGGAATCGTTGCAAGACGGCGTTAACGGCCCGTTAAAAGATGTGTCCGGCATATTAATTCCGGGCGGTTTTGGCCTTCGCGGCGTTGAAGGAAAAATCAAGGCTGCGCGTTTCGCGCGCGAACACAAGATTCCATATCTCGGGCTTTGCCTCGGGATGCAAGTAGCAACGATTGAGTTTGCGCAGAACGCATGCGGTATCAAAGACGCCAATAGCACCGAGTTCGACAAGAACACAAAGGAACCGGTAATCTCGTTGCTCGAAGAACAGCGAGGCGTCAAGAACATGGGCGCCAGCATGCGCCTCGGCACATGGCCGACAAGAATCGCCAAAGGCACACTCGCGGAAAAAATTTACGGCAGTACCGAAGTGATGGAGCGCCACCGCCACCGATACGAGTTCAACATGAAATACCGGGACCAGATGAATGAAAAAGGCTTCGTCATTTCTGGGACATCACCGGACGGAACGCTGGCCGAGCTGATCGAGCTCCGTGATCATCCCTATTTTGTGGGTTGCCAATATCACCCGGAATTCCAAAGCAAGCCGAACAAACCGCATCCGCTTTTCAAAGGATTCATTCAGGCCTGTCTCAATTATCAGAGTCGTGCGACGCGCGCTCCAAGCGATCAAGAATCGCCGCCCCGAGTCCCTGAGCAGGAACTCGTTCTGCAACGATAAGATCGAGATCTTCGCGCGAATCCAACTCGCGCAGGTAGCGAAATAGATTCGTGGCGCCTTCGCGTAAGTTTTGATGATCGCTTAGAGTTCGAACGGCTGCGAACCTTCTTTCTTCTGGGACGAACGTATTCCAAGCGAGCAACCCGACACGCTGCTTTTCTTTTGGGGTGAATGCTTTGGCGTTGTCGATCAAACGCAGGGGTGTTTTCGGAGCGTAATGGGTCGGCAATTGGCCCGGTGCGGAGATTTTTCCGCCTCCGACGGCGATATGAATCGTGCCAAATTCGGAGAGCTGTTCCGCAGTGATTGGTCCCCGGCGCAGGATGTCGATCCTATTTCCGAGGACAGCGATGATAGTTGATTCGATGCCGTGCACGGTCGGGCCAGCGTCAATGATCAGCGGGATGCGTCCACTTAGCTCATCAAAAACGTGCTGAGCGGTCGTAGGACTAATTCGACCGAACCGATTTGCGCTTGGCGCGGCGATCGGTTTCCCAAATGCGGAAATGATTTCAGCAAAAACCGGATCTGAACTCATTCGCACCGCCACTGTTTCAAGCCCGGCGGTGACGATTTCTGGAACGACCGATTGTCGAGCCAAGATAAGCGTGAGCGGTCCGGGCCAGAATTGCGCGATCAGTTTTTTGATCTGCGCCCTGGACCGCTTATCGACCGTCGCCACGCGCTCCAGCCATTGTTGGTCAGGCAGATGAACAATCAGTGGATCGAAACGCGGGCGCTCTTTCGCTTCGAAAATTCTTGAGACTGCAATAGGATTGAGCGCGTCAGCTGCGAGCCCGTACACAGTTTCTGTTGGGAGCGCGACCACGTCGCCTTTGCGCAACAGTTCAACCGCCGCAGTTGTGGCACGGGCTTCCAATCCGCTGGGATCGGCAGGATGCCGATGCCACGAGCGGCGACCCCGGGTCGCCGCTAAAATCTCAGTCCTCACTTCTCTAGTTTCGCGGCGAGCACGCTTTCGCTCTGTTTCTTGCGAAACGCTTCCAATTTTTTCCGAACCGCTTCGTCAGAAGTGGCAAGAATGGCGGCGGCAAGCAGCGCAGCGTTTTTGGCTCCAGCTTCGCCGATAGCCAGCGTCCCTACGGGAATACCGCCGGGCATTTGCGCCGTGGAAAGAAGCGAATCTAGCCCCTGCAACTTCGATTGGATTGGCACTCCCAAAACGGGGAGCCAGGTATGAGCCGCAATCACTCCAGCCAAATGTGCCGCGCCGCCTGCGCCAGCGATGACGACGCGCAGCCCCCGCGCCGCTCCATTCCGCGCGAATTCAGCGGTCGCGTCCGGTGTTCGATGCGCGGAGAGAACGCGCGCCTCATTAGGCACGCCGAGCTCGTCGAGCGTCTCGACGGCACGACGCATTGTTTCCCAATCCGATTTGCTGCCCATGATCACAGCAACTAACGGTTTTAACTCAGGCATGTGCGAATTGTAGGGTGTTCGATTCGTTTGCGCCAGCAAACTCACCCTTCGGGCTTCCCGTCTATGTCGCGCGCGTCGCGCCAGCTCCATTCTGTTAAACGCCAAGTGGCATTGGCCTCCAGCCAATATCCCATCGGCAAGATGCCGATTCCGCGTGTTAATGCGATATTGCGCCTATGAATCGCCATAGCCGGTCGATCGTTCTGGTCGGCATGATGGGCGCTGGAAAATCATCCGTGGGCGTCTGTTTGCGGCGGCGAACCAGGCTGAAGCTGTTTGATACCGACGAAATCGTCACATCGAAATTCGGAATGCCTATTTCAAAAATTTTTTCGGAATACGGCGAGAACAAATTCCGTGAAGCCGAAACGGAGGCGCTCCAGACACTCGCAACCAGCGAGCCGGTAGTTATCGTGACGGGCGGCGGAATTGTATTGCGCGAAGAGAATATTCATCTTTTGAAACGACTTGGCGTAGTGGTGTGCCTGGAGGCGGACGAAAAAACGCTTTTTAAACGGGCTTCGCGAGCTGGCAAACGACCGTTGCTGGAAGGCAAAAACCCGGAAAAAACGTTTACCAATATGTTACGGGCCCGCCGGCCGCTTTATGCAAAGATTGCTGATATTCGCGTGGATACATCGGTGCTTACAGATGAAGAAGTCGCGGTGGCAATTTTGAGTAAGGTTAGCAGGTATTATCGCAAGTCAGTACCGGCAGCGACGACGCCAGCAATCGCGTGATGACTGGAGCAAGTGCGCAGATGACTGATCGCGAAATCTCTCGGACGGAATTGAAGCAACGACTGGTCTCGTTTGCGCGCGAGATTGGTTTCGACTCCTGCCGCATCGCAGCCTGCGGTTCCGCGCCACACGCAGCGGCATTTCGAAATTGGCTGGATGAAGGCGGACACGGTGAAATGGGTTACATGGCGCGCGGTGAAGAAAAACGCTGTGATCCTCAGAAGGTTTTACCGGACGCTCGCTCAATTGTTGTACTTGCGCTGAATTATTTCCACGGAGACCCCCAAGCGGGCGGCACGCCTGCCGCTACAGGCAGAATCGCACGCTATGCGTGGGGCGATGACTATCACGATCTGATCGAGACCAAGCTCGACAAGATCGGCGAGTTTCTTCGCGAGTTCGGCGGACAACAGAAATGTTATGTCGATACCGGGCCAGTTTTGGAACGCGATCATGCGGCGCAGGCCGGCATTGGCTGGCACGGCAAAAGCACGATGCTCATCGACGAACGACTCGGGACCTGGTTTTTTCTCGCAGAAGTTTTAACGACCCTTGAATTGCTGCCGGACGAGCCTGTGCCAGCTCGCTGCGGAACGTGCGAGCGCTGTATCAAAGCCTGTCCCACCGGCGCAATCACGGCCCCTCATCGCCTGGACGCGCGCCGCTGCATTTCCTATCTGACAATCGAACTTAAAGGTTCCATCCCGCTGGAGCTTCGACCACTTATCGGAAACAGAATTTTTGGTTGCGACGATTGTCTTGATGCCTGCCCGTGGAATCGTTTTGCCCAAGTATCGCGCGAAGCCGCATTCTCTGCCCGTCCGGCAACGGTGGGCATGCCATTGCGCGAATATCTCAGTTTGAGCGATGATGAGTTTTGCATGGTTTTTAGAAATTCGCCGATCAAACGGATCAAACGGCGCGGCTTCTTGCGTAATGTGTGCGTCGCATTGGGTAATGTTGGAGATTCGTCGGATTTGCCCGCGCTCGAGTGCGCCACAGCCGATTCCGAACGGTTAATCGCGGAGCACGCGAACTGGGCGATTCACCAAATTCGGTCTCGACACGGAATCAGCCCGTCCCAATCGGGGACAAGACCGAGCTCATTCAGGGAGACCGCAATTAATTGAATCCAAGACCGTTCCTCGGCGCATCGTAGAATTGTTATGAACGGGATTTCGTTTGCAAGAGTCAAACAAGCGACTAATTCTGACGCCTTCACCCTGAGACCCGCTCCTCCGATGCACCAAGCCGTGAGCACACCTGCGCCTGCACCTTTGACGGCGAAGCAACGCCGTGCCCGACGCAAAAAGCAAATCATTTACGGATCGATCGCCCTGGTCGTGCTCTGGATCATTGCGTCGATCATCTGGAACAAGCGCGAGAAGCCGATTCCGGTCACAACGGAGACCGCAATTCGTAAAACGATCGTGCAAACGGTTTCGGCCACGGGAAAAATACAGCCCGAGGTTGAAGTCAAAATTTCACCCGAAGTCGCTGGCGAAATTATTGAATTGCCCGTTGAGGACGGGATGCGAGTCAAGAAAGGCGACCTGCTGCTGAAAATTAAGCCCGACTCATATAAGGCGCTTCTCGAACAACAGGAAGCGGCGATCAGTGCAGCGAAAGCCACTAATCTCCAGCAAAAAGCGACGATGCTGAAGACTGAGCACGATTTCAAACGAGCGGAAGATTTGTTCAACAAAAAGCTTATTTCGGAGCAGGAATATAATGCGGCCCAAGCAGCAGATGATGTGGCAAAAAATACCTACGAAAGTTCGCTCCACGAAATCGAGCGCGCCCAAGCCGGTTCGAGTCAGGCGCGCGATCAATTGTCCAAGACGACGATTTACTCGCCCATTGATGGTACGATCACAATTCTCAACAGCAAATTGGGCGAGCGTCTTGTAGCCACAGGGCAATTCGCCGGCACGGAAGTAATGCGCGTTGCCGACCTCGGTCACATGGAGGCGCGCGTCGATGTGAACGAGAACGACGTGGTGAATGTGAAGTTGGGCGACAAGGCCGAAGTAAAAATCGACGCTTATGGCGATCGAAAATTCAACGGCACCGTTTATCAAATCGGTAACACGGGAAAGACAACGGGCGCCGGCACACAGGAAGAGGTCACCAACTTTGAGGTGAAAATTCGGATCGAAGACCACGATGTGGTGCTGAAGCCTGCGCTGAGTTGTACCGCCGACATTCACACGAACGAGATGAAGGACGTCGTGGCCGTGCCGATGCAGGCGGTGACGATTCGCACCGGTGAGAGCAATTTGAGTCCAGAAGAGATCGAAAAGAAAAGACAGAAGGTGACGCAACGCGACAAAGGCGACAACAACGCGGAGTTCGTCAACGAGCGTGCGGAGAAAGCGGCGCAGAAAGAAGAGCGCGAAAAGCTGGTCAAGGTCGTTTTCCTGAAAAAAGGCAACAAGGCCCAGATGGCCAAAGTGACGACTGGCATCTCCGATGACACTTACACCGAGATCAAAAGCGGCATTCAGGCCGGCGATGAAGTGATCTCGGGAAGTTACAGCGCGATCAGCCGGAAGTTGAAAGAGGGCGCGCAGGTAGCCCTCGACAAAGAAGGAATGAAGTAATCTCGACGAGCGACTGTCGACGTGGCGATGGAGACTCGAAATTCAATCAGGTCGCTCGGTCCGGTCGTGATCGACATCGAAAACATTACCAAGGACTATGTCATGGGCGAGGAAGTCGTGCGCGCGTTGCGCGGCGTGAGCTTGGAGATTCGCCGCAACGAATACATCGCCATCATGGGTCCAAGCGGCAGCGGCAAGTCGACGCTGATGAACATGCTCGGTTGCCTCGATACGCCGACCGCGGGCCGCTATGAGTTCAACGGCAAAAACGTTGCCGAAATGGATGACGACGAGCTCGCGGCCGTTCGCAATCGCGAGATCGGGTTCGTGTTCCAAACTTTCAATCTTCTGCCAAGATCGACATCGCTGCGCAATGTCGAGCTGCCGCTCATCTATGCCGGCATCAATCCCGACCGGCGTGAAGAACGCGCCGCCCAGGTGCTGGCAGATGTTGGCCTCGGCGATCGCATTCATCACAAACCCAATGAACTTTCCGGCGGTCAACGTCAACGCGTCGCGATCGCGCGCGCGCTCGTCAATGGACCGTCGATTATCCTGGCCGACGAACCGACGGGAAATCTTGATTCCAAGACGGGTGAAGAAATCATGGAGTTGTTCGAGAATTTATATCAACACGGCAACACAATTATCCTCGTGACACATGAACGAGACATCGCGGCGCACGCGCGTCGTACTGTGCGTTTGCGCGACGGACTCATCGAGATGGATCACGTGGGCTTTATTCCAGAACTCGACCTGCCGGTTGCGAGGTAACTTCGACATGAAACGTTTTCTTTACGAGCTAAGCGAGAGCTGGAAAATCGCGGCCGCGCAAATGCGCTCGAACCTGACCCGCTCAACGCTCACGGCGCTCGGTGTTATTATCGGCATTATTGCTGTGACATTGATGGGCACCGCCGTGAGCGGCATATCCATCGGATTCGATAAAAGCATGGCCGTGCTCGGCGATGATGTTCTCTACGTGACGCAGTGGCCGTGGAAGCCAGTGGATGACTGGTGGAACTATCGCGATCGGAAAAAAATCAAAACGGAATACGCCGAGACTTTGAACCGGATGATCGCAGCGATCCCGAACTCGAACCTCGTGGTAGCAGTGCCGACATCGAATTTGATGCGATCGATTAAATATGGTGGCAACCAGGTGAACAACGTTTTCGTCCTCGGGACGACATCGGATTTCATCATAACATCGACAATCGATTGTACGGCCGGGCGATTCTTCAACGAACTCGAATCGCGTGGCGGCGCCAATGTTGTCGTGATCGGCTATGACGTGGCCGATGCGCTTTTCCCTTCCGAAAACCCGATCGATAAATCGGTGCTGATCAACGGTCAGTTATTCAAAGTCATTGGCGTAAACACGCGACAGGGCACGTTTCTCGGGTTGTTCAGTTGGGACTCGATGGTGGCGATGCCGCTGGGCGCGTTTAATAAATATTTTTCGGCGAAAAGCGAATCTGACGTACGCGTAAAAGTGAAAGACAAGACCAGACTCGCGGATGCCAAGGATGAGCTCACCGGTTTGATTCGACGTGTGCGCGGATTGCCACCGGAAAAAAAGGACGATTTCTCAATCAACGAACAACAAGCCTTTAAAAGCACGCTCGATCCCGTGAAAAATTCAATTGCGATTGCCGGGCTGTTTATCACCGGCTTATCACTTTTCGTCGGCGCGATCGGGATCATGAACATCACGTTTGTCAGTGTGAAGGAGCGCACGAAAGAAATCGGAACGCGCAAAGCGCTGGGCGCTCGGCGGCGAACGATCCTGTTGCAGTTCCTCATCGAATCGACAGCGCTTTGTCTTCTCGGTGGATTTATCGGCCTCGTCCTCGCTTACTTGATGTGTTTTCTCATCGGTAAGGCCGCGCCGTCATTCCCGATTCACTTCAGCCTGGGATTGGTCATGGCCAGCGTCATTGTCTCAGCGATGACCGGACTAGTGTCGGGTTTCGCGCCGGCGTGGTCGGCCTCGCGGCTCGATCCCGTTGCGGCGCTTAGATACGAGTAAGAATCGACATGTTATTTAGTGAGATGATTAAGATGGCGGTGTCGTCCCTTGGTGCGAACAAACTGCGCTCCGCGCTGACAATGCTCGGCATCACCATTGGCGTTTTCTCGGTAATCTCAGTCATGACTGCGGTAGGAGCATTGCAATACTCAATCGAGAACGGAATCAGCTTTCTCGGATCGAATATTTTTCAGTTCGGCAAATATCCGGCCAATATTAGTGCGAGCGGCGACGTGCAGGAGAAATTTCGCAACCGGCACAACATCACCTATCAGCAGGCGCTGCATTATTACCGATTGATGGAGGGCGAGGCGCGGGAGATTTGCCTCAAGAGTTTTGGTTACGAAGTGAAAGGCCAGGCGGTTTACAACGGCGCAAAAACAACCCCGAGTCTCCTCATTGTTGGAACGAATCGAAGTTTTCTCACCGCGAATGCTTACACGCTGGGTTATGGCCGCAATTTGACCGATGAAGACGTCGATCTTTCACGGCGCGTGATTGTCGTCGGAAAGATGGTCGAGAAAAGACTGTTTCCGCACGAAACACCGATCGGCAAAGTCGTTCGCGTCAGTGGACATACCTACACGATCATCGGTGTGCTCGCGGAAAAAGGAACTGCCTTTGGCCAAAGCCAGGACGACCTTTGCATCATGCCGATCACGCGCTTCTTCGAGGATTACGGCGAGGCAAAACGCACCGTCAATATCGCGACGCAAGCGTTCACCCAGGATACCTACAACCGCACGTTCGATCGCGCCATCGGTGCCATGCGTATCGCGCGCGGCTTGCGCCCGGACCAGCCGAACGATTTCGAGATTTACAGCAACGACTCCCTCAAGAGCGCCTTCGTCAACGTGGCGGGATATGTGCGAGTCGGTGCGTTCGTCATAAGTCTCATCGCCTTGGTCGCGGCCGGAATCGGCATCATGAACATTATGCTGGTCAGTGTCACCGAACGCACAAAGGAAATCGGCGTCCGCAAATCGATCGGCGCCCGTAGCCGCGATATCTTACGGCAATTTTTGACAGAGGCCGTTTTCATTTCCGAGGCGGGCGGTGTGCTGGGAATCATTCTCGGAATCATCGCCGGCGATTTGCTCGCCATGTGGCTAAAAGTTGACACGATCTTCCCCTACGGCTGGGCAATCGCCGGTCTTCTTGTCTGCTCAGCAGTCGGCATCGGCTTCGGTCTCTATCCGGCCTATCGAGCCGCCAACCTCGATCCGATCGAAGCGCTGCGATACGAGTAACGACAGTCAGTGCGGAGATTGGGGTGCAATCAGATCCTCGGGCAAAGCAAGCCAGCAATAACGAAGGTGTCGACTTTCACTTTGCGAGCCGTTGATCACTCCAAGCCAAGCGCCTTGAAGGTGGCATCGACGTGTTTGAAATGAATGTCCAGCGAGCAAAGACGATCGATTTCCGACGCTGAAAGCCTAGCGGCAATTTCTGGTTCGCCTTTTGCGTTTTCGGCAAATGTCCCTTCGCCTTTCCATGTTTTCATCGCTGCA
The DNA here is from genome assembly GCA_035472675.1 of Candidatus Dormiibacterota bacterium. GTDB lineage: Bacteria > Verrucomicrobiota > Verrucomicrobiia > Chthoniobacterales > UBA10450 > Udaeobacter. The sequence continues at coordinate 1,412 of DATIOX010000082.1, read as the reverse complement.
CGTTGCACGGCTTCATATGCAGCTTTGCGTTCCGCACCCGCGCTCGTCAGTGCGAGTAAGATCGACTGGCTAAAATACAGGCCCTTCGTTAAGTCGAGATTTTGTTGCATCCGTTGGGGATAAACCTGCAGCTTTTCGACAATGTCTCGCAACTTCGTAAGCATGTAATCCAGCAGGATGCACGAGTCCGGCAGAATAATTCGCTCAGCACTGGAGTGACTGATATCGCGCTCATGCCAGAGCGCGACGTTTTCCAACGCCACAAGAGCATTGCCGCGAACGACACGGGCCAGGCCGCTCAACCGCTCACTGGTAATGGGATTACGCTTGTGCGGCATTGCCGAACTGCCTTTTTGCCCTTCGCCAAAAAATTCCTCCACTTCCAGCACTTCAGTCCGCTGGAGATGACGGAATTCGGTCGCCCAACGATCGACGCTGGAAGCGATCACGGCGAGCGTGGTCATAAATTCCGCGTGCCGGTCACGCTGCACGATCTGGGTCGAAAGGGTCGCCGGTTTTAATCCGAGCTTCTCACATACAGCTCGCTCAATCTTGGGATCGATATGTGCGTGCGTACCGACGGCGCCGCTTATTTTGCCGATACGAATCCGCTCGCGCGTTTGTGTGAGACGTTCTTCCGCGCGGCCGAATTCGTCATACATCAGCGCAAGCTTCAAGCCGAACGTAATTGGCTCGGCATGCACGCCGTGGCTGCGCCCGATCATAGGGGTCATCTTGAACCGCCGCGCCTGATCCCCAATCAGTGTTCGGAGAGATCTTAGATCGGCTAGGAGAATGTCGCACGACTCGTTTAATTGGACGGCCAACGTCGTATCCAAGATGTCTGATGACGTAAGCCCGTGGTGAATCCAGCGCGCCGCAGGTCCCACTGAGGTAGCGACATTTTCTAGAAAAGCGATGACGTCGTGGTTGGTCCGCTTTTCGATCTCCAGGATTTCAGGAATTGAAAATCGCGCGCGCTTCCGAATCTCCGCAGCGTCATTTTTCGGAATCTGGCCGAGCTCCGCCATCGCCTCACAGGCGAGAACTTCAATATCCAGCCAAATTTGAAACTTGCGCTCGTCCGACCAGACTTTGCTCATCGCTGGCCGGGAATAACGATCGATCACTCTGGCAACATAAAAGCGGCGTGCTTGAGGGAAAAGCGTTTTGTTGATTACGCTAAACCCTGTGAACCGCACAGCCTGTGGCGCGCGCTGTGCTCAGCACGCGGCTCGCGATCCAACAGCGCAATGAATTCCGCTGAGACAGCGGACTCTACAACACTAGTAGAGAAGCGAGACGGCCCTCGCCTAACAAACACGGACGCGCAAAAAGCGCCCGTTGTCCTGCAGGCGCACCTGGCCGCTGGCAAAAAGCTCCGCGACGGTCGCGACCGTCTCTCTGTTGCT
>DATIOX010000081.1:0-21598 GCA_035472675.1 Candidatus Dormiibacterota bacterium | reverse complement strand
TCAGAGCGCCGCCTTGAAACGTGCGCAGGGCAGCGGTGCGTGTCGAGTCGGAACCATAGACAACCGAACCATCGAGATACGATGTAATCTGATTGGGTTGCTGCCTTGGATTCGGCTCGCTCGCCTGCAACTGGAAGTTATTAGTTCCCTGGTGAAGGTTCACTTGCAGACTAAAGTTTCCGGCCGGGTCCACCGGCACCGCTGACCCATTTATTGAAAAAGAAATGAGCGATGGGGCGTAAAGATCGTCCGTTACCGTGCCACGCAAAACAATTCGCTGCGAACTGACCGTGCTTCCGCTCGGTGGGTTCAGATCGGCGAACTCACGCGAATTGTTCCCGCTAGCAGGGCTCGGAAGTACTTGGATACTCGAGTTGATTCTCGGCCCGGCTGCCTGCCCATTTGAATTGTGAATTTGCCGTTCCGCGAGCCAGCCATCCGCGCCATCGTCAAACCGGACCTTCCACCACCAAACATCAGCCGAGCGCACCGGACCTTCTGTAATGGCGCCCTGAAGGCCGATCGATTCAGTCCTGACGAATTGGCCTGCGAACGGCGGCGCTAAATATATTGCGCTTTGACTAATTGTCCGCACCCGGTCGCCGATGTGAAACGGCGCAACGGCGGCAGCACCCTGGATTCGATCGTTCATCCCAAAACAGATCAGGACTAATAGCAGGCTGCCATACCAGTGCCGAAACCGAATGGACGTGATATTTTCAAAGAACCAAATGAGGTTAAGAGTAATGGTTTTCATGATAACCGCTACGTATCAGCCATTTTTGCCCGACCGAAAGAACTTTGGGATAAAGCCGCCGGATTTTGGGTTGAAGCGCGCTGCAGGCATTATCGAAGCATTGACGGCGACCGCGGATCTCAATCTTACGTCGCCACGACGAGAGGACGGACATCCGTCGTAATACCATTGTGCTAGGTAGGGTTCCTTCCCGAACGACAGTTCGATCTTCCCTCAATCACACGTCCATCAGCGGAACCTTCTCGCCCGGTCCCACCGGAAGATAATCGCCGTGTTACATCTGATTGTCTAATTCTCTGCCTGGGCGCAGTGCATCGGATATCCGGATCGCCACAGCGCTGCGCTTCTCAAACCTTTCCTATTTGTAATGCCGGGGAAAGGGCGGCGTCACATTCGTGGGGTCAAGTGTCTCCAACGAGCAAAGGGCAGCGCCGTGATGTCTGCGCGCAAAACAAACCTGAAAGAAGACTTAATGAATCTGAATCTAAAGAATCCTCCGTCGCTTTGCCCACTTCGTCACGCAAACAAGCCGCTTTGTCACAATGCCATTGCGATTTCTCCTCTTGCAGCCTGCTTTTCTCATAAGGTGGCGGGATTCGACAACAACAGCGTCTGCAGTTTGGTTTGGTAAACCAAGTGATAAGTTTCTTTCGACCTATTCGGCCCTTGTTTTGGGGCTGGCTCCTCTCTTGCGTCGGCTGGGGTTTGGTGGCCCTTGTCCTCGGACTAAACTTTGTCGGCGGCACAGATATTCCATGGACTCGCGCGCTTCACGCGGCGATTCGCGATCAATTGCCATGGGTAGTGCTGACTCCGTTGATCTTTCGATTCGCCGCGCGCCACCTGATTGATCATGCGAACTGGAAAAGAAATCTGGCACCGCATTTGATGACTGGCATCGTGGTGATCTGGGGAATTCACCAATGGAAACTTTTCATCGACCCTGGTGGACCCGGTCGGCACCGTCGGCGGTCCCTCTCCGCAAGAGATTTCGACCCGTCCGCGCACCGGCAAGTGGCTGGGCCGCCGCCAGCCTGGGATTTTTTCCACTTCGCCAGTGTCGAAATCCCCATTTACCTCATGATCATTAGCGCCGCCCACACCTTGCATTTTTATCGGCGCGCCGAAATGCAATCCGGCCAGCTTGCCCGCGCGCGATTACAGGCGCTGCAAATGCAGATTCATCCGCATTTTCTTTTTAATACGCTAAACGCCATCGCGGGTCTCATTCATAAGGCTCCGGACAAAGCCGAGGCCGTCGTCCAGATGCTTGGCGATTTGTTGCACTTTCTGCTTAGGGCCAATCCCGAGTCGGAGATTCCGTTGGAACGGGAAATTAACTTCATCGAAAAATATCTCGCCATCATGCATGTCCGCTTTGATAACCGCGTCCGCTACGAGTTCCAGATCGCGCCCGACACTCTTGCTGCGTCCGTTCCTGCCTTGCTTCTCCAGCCGATTGTCGAGAACGCAATTAAGCACGGTCTCGAAGCCAAGCTCGAAGGTGGCAAGGTCACCATTCAAGCGCAGCGCAACATGAGTTTTCTTCACCTTCGAGTCTTCGACACCGGCGTCGGCATTCCCAATTTGGAGAACATCGTGGAGGGCATCGGCCTGACCGGCACGCGCGCGCGATTGCAGGAATTCTATGGCGATGCCGCGTCGCTAGAGATTTTCAGCGACGCCGGCACCACTGTATTGATCACGATTCCATTTCGGCCGCTCGCATGAATCTCGCCTCCCCAGCGAACTATCTCAGAGGTCGAAGTGAAAGCGAGATTTCACGCAATGAAAGCTGGTGAAATCACGCTTCCGATGGTGTAAGGTTCTCCGACATTCGATTTGGCGAGCTCCCCCCGGCTGTAAAACTCAGTGCGGGCACTACGAGAAAGCAATGCCAACTCTGGAAAATAGGACAAGCCTGGGAGAGCGACTGATCCACCAGGCGCTGCGGGTCCTGATTGTCGATGACGAAGGAATTGCGCGACAGCGTCTACGCCGGCTCCTGAAGAAAGAACAAAGCGTTGAAGTCGCAGGCGAATGCAGCGATGGCGGATCGGTTGTGAGCGCGGTGAAAGAACATCGACCCGATGTCGTGCTGCTCGACATCAAGATGCCGGACATGAATGGCTTCGACGTCATTCAAGCGCTCGAAACCTGCGACCGACCAGCAATTGTCTTTGTCACGGCTTTCGACAAGCACGCCGTTCACGCTTTTGAAACGTGTGCTATCGACTATTTGCTCAAGCCGGTCGCCGCCGCGCGCCTGGCAAAGACGCTCATGCGAGTCCGGCACCATTTACGCTCAGCCAGATCGACGTCGCAACCACCACCTGCACTCGGCGCCAATCGTCGCTTCGGCGTTCGCTGTGGATACCGCACCACATTCATCGCGCCTGAGCAGATCGACTGGATCGAGGCCAGTGGCAATTACGCAATTCTCCACGTGAACGCGCAAAACCACTTGCTTCGCGAAACAATGGCGCGCCTCGAATCGATGCTACCACCGGCCAGGTTTATGCGCGTTAGCCGCTCCGCCATCGTCCGTCTGAGTCGCGTTAAAGAAATTCAAGCCACGCCCACAGGCCATCACTTCGTCGTCTTGCATAACGGCATGCGCGTGTGCGTCACCAAAAGCGTTCGCGAAGTCGCCGCCCGCCTGCGCTCACTGGCTCGCCAGCATCGCGGTCTTTGAAAATCGCTTACCGAGACAGCCACCGTAAGCCTATCCTGTAAATGCTGTTAATCCTGTCAAAAAGGAATTGCACTTATTCCCACCCGATCTGCCGGCCTTTGTTCTGTTCTTCCAGCCAGCTCATGAGTGGCTTGAAGTAATCCATCATTGCACGCGTAGAGATGTCTTCGCCTGTGGCCTCCTTCAAGACTTTGCGCCAGTCCTCGGTTCCACCTTTTTTAAGAATGTTATTCAGCCACGCGCCGACCTCTTTGTTGTCGGCGTAATTACATGATTGCGGCGGTTGATGAAGAATCTTGCGTGCGATGTAGTCGTGTAATTGAAACTTGAACACGGTCGCAAACGCATAGTTGTAATAATACGCTGGATTATCATTGATGTGCGTCTTGGTAGCGGCATCGCAAAATTCTTCACCCCGCGGCGACGGTGGCTCGATGCCCTGGAAATCAGAAACGTATTTCCACCAGCGCGCGTTCCATTGATCGGGCGAAAGATTCTGCGCATAAATGTCTGCTTCCCAATGCGGCATGGTGCCGCAGGAAAAATAAATGAACGGGATCGAGCGTGCGAGTGCGTCATCCAACAAAAATGCTGTCTTGTCTGCGTTGAACTCGTGCGGCAACACGCCGCGTGATTGTAAGTACGGCACTTGGCTCGAAGCCAGAGCAATCAATTCACCCACGCCTTCATGGAACCCCGGCGCAGCGCCGAGTCGTAGCAAGTAAGGAACTTCCGGACGCGAGTAGGCCTTAAAGTAATATCCGTGCCCGAGTTCGTGGTGAGCGGTAAAGAACCAGCGCGCGTTGGGTTCGATGCTTTGAAGCGAGCGAATGTCGTTCTGGAGATCGATGTGCCAGCAGGATGCGTGCGTGTTTTTCTTCCGCTTTGAACCCGGTGGCAGCGGAAACAGATCCGATCTTTCCCAAAAAGTTTGTGGTAAACGCGAGAAACCGAGCCCCGTGTAAAATTGTTCGGCCGTTTTAATAATCCATTCCGGTTTGCGACCTTCGAAATATTTGTCGATGTTTGCAGCTTCAACCAGGCCGGGCCATTCCTGGCCCCAGCGATTATTAATCCAGTGCGCTGGAATTTTCCTCGGCACTGGCTGATGAAATTTTTCGGCGAGCTTGTATTTCGCCCAAGTATGCAATTGCAAATAAAGCGGACGCAGCGTCGTCATCCAATCTTCCAGCATCTTGAGCATCTCATCGGTTGTCATTCCGTAGGCAGCGACCTGCAGTGAGAAGTAATCGGGATACTTCATCTCTTTGGCGACGCCGTTACGCAGATCGCGGAGCGTTACCAAATTCGGTTTCAACGCCGGCCCGGACTGTTTCGATGCTTCCCAGACCGCTTTGCGCTCATTGAGATCGACACTCTTGTCCAATTTGTCGTCGATCTGGTTTACCGTGATTGGCTGGCCGTTGAGCTTGAACTCGAAGCCGTTGAGGATCGATGCCTGCTTCGTCTCTGCCGCAACCCTTTTCGCCACTAGATCTGGGTTTGTCATCGGACCTTCGGCCGCGTTTAAGAGAAGCTGTTTCAACTGCCGAACTGTCAGTTCGTTGAGTTCTTTCTCATGCGTGAGCAACTGGCGCGCTTCGCTGATAATTGCCGGATTTCCGTTGAACGCGGCGTAGGCTTTGCCTGTGGCTTCGGCAGCAGCGTCGTGCTGAGGCGTTACATCAGTAACTGCGAGCCATTGTGCTTCGCTGTTCACCCGATACAACGCCTGATAACCCGCATTGGCGAGCGCGAGAAAACGATCTGCCCGTTCCTGAACCGGCGATGCGGCTAAAGCAGTAACTGGCGAGAGTATGAAAAAAATGAAGGTTAACAGTAATAGGTAGCGGAAAAGGGCGTGGCGATGCATGGCGCGAAAGTTAGCCGAAAGCCGCCTGGTGGGGCAAGCGCGTCGCGTGAAGCAGGCAATGCTGCCTGCGTGAGGCAGGCGAAAGACTCACAGGCAGGATTGCCTGGGTCACTTCGATTGTGCCTGCGCGCGCCGGAGATTGTCGGCCGCGACTTTCAACTCGGGCTTGAGACGCAGCGCCGCCTCAAATTCGGGAATGCTTTCCCGCGCGTTGCTCGAGGCAAGCAAAGCCAAGCCCAGATTGTTGTGAGCCTCGGCATTGTTGGGATTTAGCCGGAGCGCTTCGTGAAGTTGCTCGATAGCCTCCGGCATTCTGCCCACCAGTTGCAGCGCGAGTCCAAAGTCAGCCCGAATGTCTGCGTCTTTGGGCGCCAGCTGTAACGCGCCGCGCATCTCCTCAAGCGCGGCTTCATCGCGGTTCTGCTTCCATAGTGCGTGGGCCAGCTGTACGCGCGCTTTCGGCGCATCCGGCTGTGAACGGATTGCCGCTTGGCAATACTCGATGGCTTCTGGCAGCCGGCCTTGCTTGAAGCGCATGATGCCCATGTTCAACAGGCCGTCGTAGAAATCGGGGTGGATTTGCAGAACCTTCTCAAAATGCGCCGCGGCTTCATCGTACCTGCCGCCCTTGCCCATGGCAAGCCCCAGACTTTGTTCTATGGGGAGATTAAGTGGAGTGACTGCGACCGCGTGATTAAACAAAGTGAAGCTATCACTCCAGAGATGAATCTGCGCGTTCGTAAGAGTAGCAAGCACCAGTAGAACCCCGCCGGCTATTGCCGCGCTGAGTGACGGCGCAACGTGTCGCGTTTTCGCGATGTCGGCTAATCCGAACACGAGCGCAATGAAGAAACCGATCGACGGAATATAGAAGTAACGGTCCGCCATGGTTTGCCAGCCAACCTGAACGAGTCCGATAACGGGAACCAATGTTCCCAGGAACCAAAGCCAGCCTACGATGAGGTAAGGTCGGATTTTCCGTTGGAAAAGACAGAACGCCGTAATTCCAATCAGCAGGAACGCTGCGCCAATGATCTGCCAGGTCGGTATGCCCGTCGGCGCGAATGGGTAACACACGGCCAGATCATGCGGCCAGAACGTGAGCAGTAAGTATTTCGCATACGAGACAAGCGCATTCGGCAGCCGCAGAGCAATAGGAAAATCCGTGAATGTGCGCACAGCGCCTCCATGAGATTGCGCGACGGATGTGATAACCGCGGACGCCGTCACGAGAGCAAACAACGGCAATTTCTCGCGCAGCAGTGGCGCAATCGAAACGAGGAAGTTCTTCCGGCTTGTCGATTGTGACAGGCGGCGCAATGGCCAGTAGTCGAGCAGCAACATTACAAAAGGCCAGGTCACCAGCATCGGTTTGGCCAATAGTCCCAGTGCGAGCGTTATGGCGGTCCACGCGTACCGGCTGCTCGAGGGTGCCTCTGCATAGCGCACGTAAGCGATCAGTGATAGCAGGCCGAACAACGTTGACAGCGTATCTTTGCGTTCAGCCGCCCAAGCGACCGACTCCACGTGCAACGGATGAAGCGCAAAAAGCGCCGCGACCAGCGCGCTCGGCCATCGGGCGTGTGTTGCTCGCAACAGAAACCAGAAGACAAGCAACGTGTTTGCCACATGAATCAGTGCGTTAACGAGCAAATGGCCACCTGCGTTCAGGCCGAAGAGTTGACTGTCGATCATATGCGCGATCCACGTGAGTGGATGCCAGTTTGCCTTGTAAAAAGTGGTGAACGCCCAAACGAGTCCCGCGAGCGTAACTCCGCGATTCACCATTGGGTTCTCCTTGATATACGAATCGTCATCGAAAGTGATGAACTGATGCCCGATCACCTGCGCATAAATGCCAAGCGTGAGTACCGCCAGGGCGACTAGGATAAGGAAATCGGGTCGCCCGAATGTTGCAGCGCCGCTGAGCCCCACGGCCCGTCGTGCCTTCGCCGCAGTAACGCCAGTAGTTTTTCTCCTTTGCGCTGTTCGTTTGGCCATGCCGGTTTGTGAGACTACCAGACCAGGGACAACAGACTACCCGACGAGCGCATAAGTCTAATTACTTCCAACATTAATCTTGCCGGGCAAGCCCGCCAAAGCTCGGATCGAGGCGTTCTGTAAGCAGAACCCTTTGCGTCTTTGTCTATGTCAGTTTGTGACGTGTCGTTGTCGATTTCGGATGTTTGTATGAAAGCCACAAAAATATGAATCCGATGAAAGGAATGAGGATGTCGCTGGGAAGAACCAATCCCACGTTCCCCGGCGAAAAATTACCCGCAGCTATCATCTGATAGATATGACCTCCAGCTGCGCCCAAGGAAAACACGGCAGGAGGAATTAACGTGGCGAATCAGAATGGTAGACTTGCTTTGTATGCAATGACGCCAGCAATGCCGATACCGAGACTTGCGAATCCCACTTCGGCTTGAAAGGGACTTTGTTCCCAGCCGATAAATTTTGCTGCCGTATCACCGAACAAGACATGGAAAACAAAGTTGACGAGATTGCTTAGCCCTATCGCAAAAGCATGTAGTAGGAAAACAACGCTTCGGCGACGGTATTAATTCTCAGGGGCCTGGGCTTGCTAAGCAGTGATATCAATCCCGCGATTAAACCGATAATGAGAAATGTTAGGAAATAATTGCTTATCAAAATGAATAAGAACAAAGACAATTTCGAACGGTGCATATCACTGAAGCTAATTCATTTGAGGGAAGCCTGGGAAGCGCGTTCGTGCTTCCGTACGACCTGCGAGTTCGGCTTCTGATAATTGGTTCCGTCGCTCCGTGAGTTTTTTCTTGATAGCCATCCGTGATTTCACTAACTCACACAGACGATCTTGTACCCACTGGACTGGCAGGACCTAATAACGCGGTGTTGATGGTTTGTGCGGTACCGCTCGTCCTCACCGCGCTGCTGTTGTACCTGGTGCTGAAAACCTGACAGGCAGCTCGTACAAGCCAAGCCGACGCACGACAAAGAAGACCGGCACGCTCTTACGAATACGATACGCGCCTTTGCCATGAAATTTGAGATCGACATCCGCGAGATCGCCGCTATCGTGTTTGGTGATGAGCGTCGACATTCTTAATTCGACAGACCTTCGAAGGCCGCGCGCCTTCGCGTTGGCGCTCGTGTGGTGGCGATAGAAAGCGACCGTTTCTCAACGGGGCGCTGATTTTCTCTCTTTCTCGCAAGCGAGAGATCTGGCGTTTGCACCAATGAAATAACCCAAGGCTACATATGTTAATTGTCATGAAACCCGGCGCTGCTGCGCAGGAAATCGACGCAGTTGTAAACGTGATCCAGGAAATTGGGCTGCGTCCTCATCCGATGCCCGGCGCCACGCGAACAGCCATTGGCATCACTGGCAATCAGGGTCCTGTCGATGGCAGGCGATTCGAAAACTTGGCGGGTGTCGCAGAAGTCATCCGGGTTACCAAGCCGTACAAGTTAATCACGCTTGATCTGCGTCCGGAAAAGACAGTCGTGCGCGTTGGGAACGCCACCATCGGAGGAAATGAACTCGCGATCATCGCGGGACCGTGCGCAATCGAAAACCGCGATCAGGCATTCGCCGTGGCCGAAGCTGTGCAGAAAAGTGGCACGCGCTTCTTTCGGGGCGGCGTGTGGAAGCCCCGAAGTTCTCCCTACGCGTTTCAAGGCCTGGGGGAGAAAGGCTGGAAAATCATGTCCGAGATTCGTGAGGCGTTTGGACTAAAGATTGTCACCGAAGCGCTCGAAGAATCCCATGTCGATCTGATCGAACAGTATGGCGACGTCATTCAAATCGGCGCTCGTAACATGCAGAACTTTTCGCTGCTCCGGCGGGCTGGCCGGTCGCAAGTGCCGGTCCTGCTGAAGCGAGGTATGGCCGCCACGCTCGAAGAATGGCTGCTCGCGGCGGAATACATTATGGCGGAGGGCAATTACAACGTAATCTTGTGCGAGCGCGGCGTTCGGACCTTTACCCAACATACGCGTAACACGCTCGATCTTGCTTCTGTGCCGGCGATTCGACGAATTTCTCATTTGCCGGTGATTGTGGATCCATCACACGGCACAGGCAGCGCGTACATGGTTACTCCCCTTGCCCGGGCAGGCGTGGCAGTCGGTGCTGACGGACTCATGGTGGAAGTCCACAACCATCCGGAGCTCGCTCTTTCCGATGGCGCGCAAGCCCTGACGCTTCCGGAGTATGCCCAACTCATTAGAGAAGTTCGTGCGCTCCGCGAGGTTGCCACTCCGACCGTTAGTGAGAGGCCAACAAAGGACCAAGCGGCCTAACGAATGCAGACCGATGCTCCTTCTGATCGATAACTACGACTCCTTCACTTACAACCTGGCCCAATATTTTGGCGAGCTTGGATGCGAGCTTGTTATCAAGCGGAATGATGAAACCTCGCTTGATGAAATCGCTGCCTTAGCGCCCGAGCATGTCTGTATCTCGCCGGGACCCTGCACTCCGCGTGAAGCGGGAATCAGCAAAGACATCGTCCTGCGATTTGGGTCGAAGATTCCAATCCTCGGGGTTTGTCTTGGGCATCAATGCATTGCCGAAGCATACGGCGGGAAAATCGTGCGCGCTTCCACTCTTATGCATGGAAAGTCATCCACGATCAGACATAACGGACGCGGACTCTTTACCGATTTGCCCGCGCCGTTTGAAGCCGGTCGATACCACTCGCTGATCGTCGAGCCAAGTTCCGTTCCCGCGTGCCTCGAGATCATCGCAGAAAGCGAGGACGGCGAAATCATGGCGTTGCGACATCGCGAGTTCCCCGTGTACGGGGTGCAATTTCACCCGGAATCGGTTCTCACGCGCGACGGCAAGAAAATTCTCGCGCGCTTCCTTTTGCATCCGCCAAACCCATGAAAGCGCAGATCACCCCAAGCATGGACGAGTTTTCTGAACTCGCGCGACGCGGTAACGTTGTCCCGATTTTCGCAGAGTTCATCGCCGATAACGAAACGCCCGTTTCGGCATTCAAGAAGTTAGATTGTGGCGGTTACAGTTTCCTGTTCGAATCCACTGAGAAAAACGACGAGTCGGGACGCTTTTCTTTCGTCGGGGCCGATCCGCGGATCGTGATAAGAATCTACAGGCACGAGTTGCAAATCACCGAATTGCGCGAAGAGCGGCGAGTCGAAAGAACAGGCGACCCTTTGGATGAACTCCGCAAGTTGATCGTGCGCTATCAGTTTGTCTCGCGTCCGGAACTGCCGCGATTCAGCGGCGGCGCGGTTGGTTTCCTCGGCTACGAAGCGATCCATTTCTTCGAACCCAAAGTTCCGGCAGCGGAGCGCGATGAACTGAAATTGCCCGAGATGATCTTCATGATCACCGGTAGTCTTCTCATCTTCGACCATCGGCTACGCACACTAAAGATCGTCGCAAACGCATTCCTCGAGGATGGCCCACTCGAAAGAATTTATGCGCGAGCGAGTGACTCGATCCACGCGATTATGCGCCAGCTTGCGAAATCTGCCGATCTTCCGCTTGTTCCAGCGGCAGATCGTGAAATACAGCCTGCTCACAGCAATTTTCATCCGGAAGAGTTTGAACGCGCGGTGGAAAGAGCCAAGGATTACATTCGCGCAGGCGACATCTTCCAGGTTGTCTTGTCGCAGCGGTTCGAATCCGAGTTCAGCGGCGATGCGCTCGATTTTTATCGATGCCTTCGTTTCATCAATCCTTCACCGTACATGTTTTGTCTCAAGTTCGGGGCGGATTTTGCGCTTGTTGGAAGCTCGCCGGAGATGCATGTCCGGCTGATCGGCGACGCGGTAGAGATCCGTCCCCTCGCTGGCACGCGCCCCCGCGGCCTCACCTCCGAGCAGGACGAGAGGAATGCTGCCGAACTCCTCGCCGATCCCAAGGAACGCGCCGAGCACGTTATGCTCGTCGATCTCGCGCGCAACGATGTGGGCCGGGTTTCAGATTTCGGCACGGTGCGCGTGACTGAGTTGATGGAGATCGAACGCTACAGCCATGTCATGCATATCGTTTCAAATGTTACTGGTCGCCTGCGTACGGGCTGCACCGGGTTCGACTTGGTCAGAGCAACCTTTCCCGCCGGAACTGTCTCCGGGGCACCGAAAATTCGCGCCATGCAAATCATCAGCGAACTGGAAAGCACCAGGCGCGGCTGTTACGCAGGCGCGATCGGCTACTTTGGATTCGATGGCAATGTCGATTCCTGCATCGCGCTGCGCTGCGCGGTTTTGAAAGATGGGAAGGCATATTTTCAAGCAGGCGCGGGTATCGTCGCTGACTCCAGTCCACGTTCGGAATACGAGGAAACAGTTAATAAAGCGCACGCGATGGCAAAGGCGCTCTCAATGGCGACAAGGATTACGCCGTCACGAAAGGACAAACGTGGATGCAAGGCAACCGAAGTTGGCGATTTCGAACTGCGCGAACTAACGCTGCGCCTCATGCGCGGTGAGAATCTCAGCCGTGGGGAGGCTGGAAATTTTCTAGGCTGTTTGCTGAACCCTATAACTACAGACGCACAGATAGCAGCCGCGCTTACCAGTCTGGCCGTAAAGGGCGAGACCTTCGATGAGCTCGCAGGAATTGCCGAAGCAATGCGAAATCGTGCGCTGCCATTGCGATCGTGTCACACGCGCTTCATCGATACAGCGGGCACTGGCTCGAGCACTGCAAAAACCTTTAATGTTTCAACAGCGGCGGCTTTTGTGATTGCAGGTGCCGGTCTGCCCGTAGCGAAGCATGGTTCGCGGGCGGCAACGTCGCGTTGCGGCAGCGCCGATGTCCTCCAGGCGCTAGGCGTCAACACAGCCGCTCCACCGGAGACCGTGGAACGCTGCCTCAACGAGCATGAAATCTGCTTCATCTTTGCGCCTCTTTTTCATGCTGCTGCCGCCCGTGTCGCTGATGTGCGCCGCGAGCTTGGTGTGCACACTACGTTCAATTTGCTCGGCCCTCTAACGAATCCCGCACAGGCACCGTTTCAGATCGTGGGCGTCTGGCATCGCTCGCTACTTGAACGTGTCGCGTCGGCTCTTACTCGTCTCAGCGTTGAGAAAGCATGGGTTGTTCATGGCGCTGATGGCTTGGATGAAATAACCATTGCGGACAAAACGTACGTCGCCGCCTGTTCGTCCACTGGCCAAGTGGAAACATTTACACTGTCTCCCGACGACTTTGGATTGGAACGTCAACACTTCGACGAATTTCGTGGGAAGGAACCGCAAGAAAACGCACAACTGATCCGCGCAATTTTGAAAGGTGAGAAAACGAAAACAATCGCTGCGGCGCGGGACTTGGTCATCGCAAACGCCGCTGCTGCGCTCCATCTCGCAGGCGTTGCCCCGAATCTCCGATCTGGGGCAAGCCTGGCTCGTGAAAGCATCGACAGCGGACAAGCGGCATCGAAACTGGACGTGCTGGTCCGGGAGACAAATCGAAAGCCATGATCAAAAACATTTTCTCCCAAATCCTTCATCGAAAACGAAAGGCCGTGGCGCAGCTTCGAGCGGATCCTTCTTCACGCGACTTTCGCGAGCGCGCTTTGGAGTTTCGAAAGAGCGTTAAACCGCATCGGTTGCTGCGAGCCCTGGGGTCGAACTCACAGCGACCAAACATCATCGCGGAGTTCAAACGCAGATCACCTTCCGCTGGAATTATTCGCGATGATTTGACGGTCGGTGAGATTGTTCGCCGCTATGAACGCGGCGGCGCTTGCGCGATCTCCATCCTAACCGACGAAGAATATTTTGGTGGTTCGATTGCCGACCTTTGCGCAGCGCGATCCAGTACGAACCTGCCGCTTTTGCGCAAAGATTTCATCATCGACGCAATCCAAATTTTCGAAGCCGCCCTCGCGGGAGGCGACGCTGTGTTGTTGATTGTCGCCGCACTAGACGATTTCTCGTTAGGCGAACTGCGCGCGCTTGCCGAGGACGAACTCAGACTCGACGCGCTAATCGAAGTGCATACGTCCGAGGAATTGAGGCGCGCCCTGAATTCAGGCGCGAGAATCATCGGAGTAAATAACCGCGATCTCAGGACGTTTCAGGTTTCACTGAATACAAGCGAGCGTTTGATCGCCGAGGTTCCGCGAGATAGAATTCTGATCAGCGAAAGTGGACTGCGGAGTGCAGACTCGCTGCTTCGCCTTCGTAAACTCGGATTTCGCGGGTTTCTGGTAGGCGAAGCATTGATGCGCGCGCCCGATCCGGAAACGGCTCTTCGCAATTTGGTCGTCGCGGCTGAAGATCGGCAATTTGCAGAACGTTCAACTGGAGCTCGGCAATGATGGCTCCAGTGCAAATCAAGATTTGTGGTGTCACGAATATTAAAGACGCCAGAGCGTGCGCTGAACTCGGAGTCAGCATGATTGGGTTCAACTTTTATCCCCAAAGTTCACGTTATATTGAGCCCAAGCTGGCTCGGCAAATTATCGAAGCGATACCGCCTGGAATTTGTGCGGTCGGAGTTTTCGTAGACGCGGGCGCCCAACAAATTCGGAATATCGCGGATGTCGTGGGTGTTCAGTGCGTGCAATTACACGGGAGCGCGTCACCCTGTACATGCAGCGAATTAGCTCGTGAATCTCGTGTGATTCGAGCGTTCTCGACGGGCCCTCAGTTCCAACCAGAAGAGGTTTCCTTGTTCAGCGATTGCGACGTGCTCGTTGACGCACACCATCCAAACCTCCGTGGCGGGACTGGCCTGACGTGTGATTGGCGAGCCGCGCGAACAACCCGTTCCTTCGCGCGATTCTTAATTCTTTCCGGCGGCTTAACCGAGGAAAATGTCGGCCAAGCCATTGCAGCGGTAGCGCCGCACGCCGTTGATGTTTGTAGCGGCGTCGAGAGCGCGCCGGGAGTAAAAGATCACCAGGCCATTGAAGATTTCATTACCGCCGTACGAACGGCTAATTCTTCCATAAACGCCTCCAGCGTGTGATCAATCCGATGCAAACATCGCCGATTACAAAAAGCGAGCCAGACGACGGCGGGCATTGGGGCAAGTTTGGCGGACGCTACGTTCCGGAAACATTAGTGGCGCCGCTCGACGAATTGACTGACGAGTTCATGCGCGCGCGAGAGGACCCGAATTTCTGGGACGAGCTCAACCAACTGCTACGCGATTACTGTGGCCGGCCAACGCCACTATTTCACGCGCGGCGTCTAACAGCTCACGCCGAAGGAGCGCAGATCTATTTGAAGCGTGAAGATCTTTTGCACACAGGCGCGCACAAAATCAATAACGCTGTGGGACAGGCGTTGCTTGCACGTCGAATGGGCAAGCGTCGCGTCATCGCAGAGACCGGGGCGGGCCAGCATGGTGTCGCGACCGCGACGGTTTGCGCGTTGTTCGGATTGCGTTGCGTCATCTTCATGGGCGCCGAAGACGTGCGCCGGCAGGCCCTTAACGTGTTCCGAATGCGATTGCTCGGCGCCGAAGTCGTTACGGTGAATGCCGGCACGCGCACCTTAAAGGATGCAATCAACGAGGCGCTGCGCGATTGGGCAACGAACGTTCATGACACATATTATTTGCTCGGCAGCGCACTCGGTCCGCATCCCTATCCGCTCATGGTGCGCGAACTTCAAAGCGTGATTGGACGCGAAGCGCGCGAACAGATTTTATCTGCGACAGGAAAATTGCCGCGCGCGCTGATTGCGTGCGTGGGTGGTGGCTCAAATGCCATCGGCTTGTTTCATCCTTTCATTGCGGACGAAGCGGTCCGGTTAATCGGCGTAGAAGCCGGAGGACGGGGCGATTCGTTAGGCGAGCATGCTGCGAGATTTCACAGAGGCACGGCCAGTGGCGGGGGGCACATTGGCGTGCTGCAGGGGACGATGTCCTACGTGCTTCAGGATGTGAACGGCCAGATTGCAACGACGCATTCGATCTCAGCCGGCCTCGATTACTCAGCGATTGGCCCGGAACATGCGTTTCTTCATGATAGTGGCCGGGCCGATTACGTCCGGGCGAGCAACGCCGAGGCGCTCCAAGGATTTCAACTTTGCGCCAAATTGGAAGGAATCATTCCCGCGCTGGAGAGCTCACATGCGATCGTGCCCGCCATTCATGTCGCTCGTGAGTTGCCACAAGACGACTCTGTCATCATCAGTCTGTCAGGCCGTGGCGACAAAGATGTCGAACTCGTTGCAGATTTGCAGCCGCAATGAGTCGGATACACGACACGTTTGCTGAGCTCAAACATTCCGGACGCGGTGGATTCATCCCGTTCATCACGGCAGGCGATCCCGATCTCGTAACTACGGAACTTCTGCTGGTTGAACTGGCCGCAGCCGGAGCGGACATCATTGAACTCGGTGTCCCATTCAGCGATCCGGTTGCCGATGGCGAGGTGATTCAGCGCGCCTCCGAGCGTGCGCTACGAAGAGGTGTCACAATTAGGGACGCGCTAAGATGCGTTTCCAACGCAAAGAAGCACATCGACGTACCGATTATACTCTTCAGTTATCTCAATCCCCTCTTGAAGTTCGGTAGAGATCAGTTGGTAGAGGAGGTTGAGCGGGCTGGAATTGATGCAGTGCTCATCACTGATCTGAGTCCGGAAGAAGGAGGGCCTTGGATCACAACATTTCGTGACCACGCTGTAAATCTGATCTTTCTCGTTGCCCCTACTACTTCAGACGAACGGCTAAGGCGCATCGCTCAGCAGGCCAGCGGGTTCATCTACGCTGTTTCGCGCGCAGGCGTTACTGGCGCACGAAACGAAATGCCACGCGACGCCGAATCTCTCGTGAAACGTGTGCGAGCGGTGAGCGACTTGCCCATCGCGGTTGGATTTGGGATCTCAACGGCCGAACAGGTTCAACAAGTCTGGCATTTTGCAGATGCCGCAGTCATCGGAAGCGCTCTGGTGAGTCAAGTCGAAAAGCTTGCTGGTTCGCCGGACCTGGTAAATCGCGTCGGCGAATTCGCGCGATCGTTGCTTGCACCCACCAATCATGGTCCTTTTCGCGGAAGATATACAGTGTAACACGCCGGGGCGTCCTTTCCGGAGTCGAGGAAAGATCGGCAGCGGGAATTGTTCGCCTCTGGCGGAAAGAAATAAAAAAAGAAAGCACTATGAAACAACTACTACTCAGTATGGCCTTGGCAGTTGCGGCCCCGTTTGCGTGGGCACAAGTCTCGGAGACTACCACAACAACACCACAACCGAAGGCAACGGGACGATCACCGAGTACACTCCCGGCAGCACAATCGTACTTAAGGAAACTAGCGGACCACGGACTTACCATTTTGGCAAGACCGTTACTTACGTGACGCGGAGTGGCAAGGCTCTGGATGAAGATACCGTAAGAACCAGAGTTAAGGTGGGTATCCCAGTCCGGGTTCATTACGTCGTAACTGGCGACAACATAATGGTTGATCGCGTGATACTCGATGAGGATTAAGAGCCAAAAGAGTTAGGGCTCGTTTGTCTCCTCGCGCCTTCCTGTTCTTCTTGTAGGAGAACAGTGAAGGCGCGTCTTGCGTACATCTAGGGACAACCTGGTAACGGCCACTCCGCGACCAAACTTGAAAGGGCGGTTAACCCCGGCATGTGACTTCATTCAAGGCAGCCCGAAGCCAACCCAACGAACTCAGCTAGGGTTTTGACTGATACGCCAATCCGGCGTTCGCCCGATTGTATGACAATTCGAAGAACACTATGTTTTGGTCAATGGCGCTTGTTTCTTCGATCAAATTATCCGATCAGGAAAAACTGGCGATCTTGCAACGACTCGATCAATTCCGGCATTGGCACTCGCTGGATGAGAAACGTTATTGCCTGGTTTGCGGCGAAATCATCACCGGACGGCAAATCCAGGTGATTATGGGCACACGTGAAAACAGATCGCTGCGCACCGTTTGTCCCACGAAATATTGTGATGCGATGCCGATAGAATGGGTATGGCCAACCGACGACGTCTTGATAACAATTGCCATGGTAGAGGCCGAGCGGAAGTGGCTTTGCCTGATTAGGCGAGCAGGCCGAGCAATGCAATCTTGCCGGAGAAAAACGACAAGCAGCACGATCAGTACAACAAGGTTTAAACCGCCACTCAGGTAGCATCAGCAAACAGAAAACTGAGGCGCGTGGATGCGAAGTACCACGCGATTCATGGTCATAGATGGCTTTGCCCCCGGTAATGGTGGAATCGCGCGGTGACGTTTCCGACGACGAGAATCAAGCGGGAAAAGTTACATCCCGTGCCCGCTTACGCACCGCCGAACTGTTGCAGAAACCTTTCGACGTCAGGTCGATTGCCCTCACCGGTCTGCTTATCCTGGCAGTCTTCTACACCATCTACTTCATGCGCGCGATCCTCCTGCCGATCGTTCTTGCGCTGCTGCTTAGCTATCTATTGAGGCCGATAGTGCGTGGACTCGCTAAATTGAAGATTCCGCTGGCGGTGAGTGCGGCAGTCATCCTCATCGGTCTTCTTGTACTTGTCGGCTATGGCATTTCCGCGTTGGCCGCACCCACGGTAGCGTGGCTTCAGAAAGCCCCGGCTGGCTTAGCAGAACTGCAACACAAGCTCCTGCCGGTAAAAAAATCGGTTGCGCAAGTGACGCAGGCGACCAGCGAAATCGAGAAGCTGGCTACAACGAATGCGGAGATTAAAACCGTTGAAGTGAAGCGGCATCCCATTAGTGAGACATTCTTCACGCGGACACCAGAGTTTATCGCCAGCGCGGTTTTGTCGTTAATTCTACTCTATTTCCTGATCGTGTACGACCAGGCCTTCATCGCCAAGCTGGTCAAGCTGTTGCCCACTCTCTCAGATAAGAAGACGGCCGTCGCTATCGCGCACGACATAGAATCGCAGGTCTCTCGTTATCTTTTTACCATTACAGCGATTAATGTCTGCCTTGGACTGGCCGTCGGAACCGCGGTAGGACTGCTTGGTCTGCGCAACCCCCTAATGTGGGGTGTGATGGTCGCGCTTCTCAATTTCGTTCCTTACCTCGGCGCGCTCACAGGCATTATCTGCATGACCATCGGCGCCGTCTTGAGCTTCGATAGCCTGGGGTACGCCCTCATCTTTCCTGCCGTCTATCTCGCTTTTGGCACACTGGAGGGGAGTTTTATCACACCTTGGATTATGGGACGCTCCCTTACTTTGAATCCCGTCATCATCCTACTCTCGCTTACTTTCTGGGGCTGGATGTGGGGAATCGTCGGCATCATTTTAGCCGTGCCAATTCTGGCGGCTTTCAAGATTTTCTGCGCCCACATCAAACCGATGGAGCCGCTCGCAGAATTTCTAAGCTAACATAACAGTCATGGAGAGGTGCGGCCGTTGGCGAAGGCATAACCGCCGAGGAAATGAAAAACTTATGTTAGCTTAATTGCGGCTGGACTTAGAGCACAAAACACGGCGCATTTGCATTTTGAATGAAATATTTACCGTAATCGATTCTTTCTTCATGGACAACCTATCGACGTATCTCAAAGATCACCTCGCCGGCTCCGTTGCCGCTTTAAATATGATCGACCACCTAATCGACACTTACGAGGAAAAACCGCTCGCTCAGTTTTTCCGCGATCTACGCGGCGAAATTGCTGCCGATCAAGCTACACTGCAAGGGCTCGTTGAGAAATTGGATAAAAAACACAACGCCATACGAAAAGCGGGCGCTTGGATCGCTGAAAAGTTTTCGCGTGCGAAAATTCGCGCTAGCGAATCACGCGATGGCGAGATGGGGCTTTACCTCGCCCTCGAAAGTCTAGTCCTCGGCATCACCGGTAAGTGCGCGCTTTGGCGTGGACTTGAAGTCGCTACTGGCGTCGTCCCTAAACTACGCGGACTCGACTACGCGCAACTCCAGGAGCGTGCCAGAGAACAATGCGATCGGGTCGAAGCCAAACGCTTGGAACTCGCCCGAGCGGTCTTCAAACCCCGAAAGCAATAGCGCGGGCTGCGGTGGCGCTTGGATGATTACTCTCTTTTTCATCAAGTTAAACGCGATCTTGGATGCGGTGACGTGTAGGTGCGATTTGCATAATCGCCGAGCCACCCATAGTGTCTTTCTTTATTTTAGTTATTGAGTTTACTGATTCGTGTGCGCGAGAGTCTGCTTCGATTGCTGAAACACACAATCGGGATACCGGATGATTGTCTAATCAGACAAAACCCTATCGACGACTCGCATTGTTAAAACTGCACCGGCTAGTGCTATGCTCGCATTGTGCCTGAGAGCCTGGTCATGAAAGGTCCTATCGGTGTTAAGGGCTTGTAACTCGCTCCAAGTGGGAACGATCCAGTTGCCTCATCCGAGGATCAATAATACGCATATATGCCTTCAAATAATCGTTTACCATCCTGGTCACGGTGAAGCGTTCCTCAAAAATTTCCCGGGAACGTGCGCGACTAAGATCGGGAACACGCCGAACTGCTTCGATTGCATCTTCCAGTTCTGTTACGATGAAGCCCGTTCGCCCTTCTTCTACCACTTCAG
The DNA here is from genome assembly GCA_035472675.1 of Candidatus Dormiibacterota bacterium. Classification (GTDB taxonomy): domain Bacteria; phylum Verrucomicrobiota; class Verrucomicrobiia; order Chthoniobacterales; family UBA10450; genus Udaeobacter. Next base: position 1,809 of record DATIOX010000081.1, on the reverse strand, counting down.
CAACGGCTCCGCCCTCATACGCGATCACTGGAGTCCCGCAGGCCATGGCTTCGATCATGACGAGTCCGAACGGCTCCGGCCAGTCAATAGGGAACAGCAAAGCGTACGCATTGCCGAGGAATTCGTCTTTCTGTCGCTCAGTGATTTCACCGACCCATTCCGCTATCGAGCAGTCACGTAGCAGCGGTTCGACGACCCGTTTGAAATAGCGCTTGTCTACAGGATCGACCTTGGCGGCAATCTTCAATGGTATCCCCGTCTGCCTGGCAATGTCGATCGCGCGGTCGACCCGTTTTTCGGGACAGATTCGTCCTAGAAAGGCGAGATATCTTCCTGTTTCCGACCTAAACCGAAGGAGGTCTTTCGGGAGCCCATGATAAACCGTCGCCTGCCAGTTCGCCCAGGGCAAGGGGTCACGTTGGGAGTTCGAAATCGACACGACCGGCATATCTCGAAAGTGGTCGTAAAGCGGAGCAAGGTCCGGGATATCGAGCCGGCCGTGCAAAGTTGTGACGTGCGGAATCCGTAACAGTCGAGAGACTGGAAAATGCAGATAATCGATGTGGAAATGGATCACATCGAATTCGTGCGCGCGCTGAGATACCTGCTCCAACAGCAGGACATGGTGTGCAAGCTGATCTATGCTGCGTTCATCCAGTCGAAGTGAGCGGTGGCACACGGGAATAAGCCGAGCGGCAGTCTCCGAGTCTCCACTTGCGAAAAGGGTCACATCATGTCCCTGGCGAATCAATTCTTCAGTAATATAAGAAACGATTCGTTCGGTCCCTCCGTACTGTTTTGGAGGCACGCTCTCATATAAAGGCGCTACCTGAGCGATACGCATATTCCTCCCCTCCTCCCTTTTGCGATACGTGCCTTGCTACCTGCAGCAGTAGCGAAACACAATTTTGTTCCGAAAAGTTGCGCTCGCACCAAAGCGACCCTGAGATCTGCATGTATCAAAAATCATAGCTGCACTCTAATCGAATGTCCGCGTGACTTTGGTTTTCGGAGATGCAACGAAAAATTCACCTTCCACTAATCGTCTTCGATTTCCTTTGTTTCAATGCGAATTGCGTACTCAGTCGGTTCAAATGCACGGCCAGCTCGCGCGGCATACACCTGGGTGAATTCAGCGCCGAACAGGAGGATTTGCGACGAATAGTAAACCCAGAGTAACAACGTGATTAGCGAACTGGCCGCTCCATAGGCCGACCCAGCAGCGCTGCTGCCCAAGTAGAAGGCGAGCAACCATTTCCCGATGCCAAAAAGGATCGCAGTGATGACGGCGCCGATCCAAACGTCTCGCCATTGAATTTTGACGTCCGGCAGAAATTTGAAAATCATCGCGAAGAGTAGAACGACGACCGCAAAGTCAAAAACGAGGTAAACCCCTAGCGCAACGATAAGTCCGCCCGGCAAAGCAGATTCCACGTAATGGCTAAAGCTTTTAAGCAGGGCTTCGATCGCCAGCGATACAAGCAGCAGAAAACAGATGCCGCCAACCATTGCAAATGAAAGAAAACGGCTCCGTAGAAATCGCCAAAGACCTCGAGTGGGAGCGGCTTTTACGCCCCAGATTGTGTTCAAGGCATCCTGGAGCTGACCAAATACGCCGCTAGCGCCAAAAAGCGCGAGCGCGATCCCGATAATTGTGGCTAGCGTGCTTTTACGCGGTTGAGACGCTTGTTGGGCAATGTTTTGCACCACCTGAACAGCGCTTTGATCAAGGAAATAACTCATCTGTTGCGTAACCTTGTCCCAAGCGCCTGCCGGATCATCGCGGAAAACAACACCGATGATGGCAAG
>DATIOX010000080.1:0-17223 GCA_035472675.1 Candidatus Dormiibacterota bacterium | reverse complement strand
CTTGGACGATCTTCGCATATTGGAATGTTAACTGGCCATCGATTTTCAAGAATGCTGTCCCTATCGATCGACAAGTTCATCTCCGGGTTCTCTGTACCGATGACCTGCAAGAGAAAGAAGCGGCTGTCGAACCGATGGCGGGAATGCATTATGTTACAATGTCGCAGCGGCATCGTGCTTGTCGCATTGAGATTGGATATTACCAGCCCGCCGACATTTGGCATTCAGTGGCGATGTCGAATGAGGTTAACATCCCGACCGCAGAAACATCCGAAGCGGAGCATGTGGATCTTGCTACGATTCCATTTCATCTCCGTTTTCAACGGCTTGTCGATTTGTTTGGACCTGCGGATCACGACACATTGGCCACGGTCATCTCGCGATTTCAAGCGGGTGCAGTGAGCAGCGGCCACGAGAAGTTATCATCCGAAGAGCGCAGAATTCTACAGCGGACAGGCGTTGCGCTATCCGAGCTCGCCGATGCGCGGCGCGCTTTCAATCAAATCGATCGCGAAAAACTCAAGAGACGTGCCAAAGCACTTCTCGGGTCAGGCGCAACTAGCCCGTCGCGTGGATTCAAGGGCGACACGACCCCGGCTGGATCTTAGAGCCTGTTGCCCCTTTAAAATCAGCGGGGCATTTTTACCGAGTCAGCTGAATGCCTTCGGGCATTTCTGGCGGCGGCGCATTGATACGGCTGTGCTGTTTGCCATAGCTGAAATAAAAGACCAGTCCGATCACAAGCCAAATAATCAACCGCATCCAATTCGTCCAGCCGAGACCGTAAATCATCGCGCCGCAAACGATAATGCCGAGCGTGGAAACAATCGGGACAGCCGGTACGCGAAACCCGCGTTCCAAATCGGGACGCGAGGCGCGCATGATCCAAACTCCGGCGCAAACGAGAATGAATGCAAACAGCGTTCCAATGCTGGTCATCTCGCCGACGATGTCCTCGGGAATGAACGCCGCGAAAATTCCAGTGAATAAGAAGAAAAGAATATTGGACTTGTATGGCGTTCTAAATTTTGGATGCACATCGGAGAAGACTTTCGGAACCAATCCGTCGCGACTCATCGAATAAAAAACGCGCGATTGCCCAAGCAGCATCACGAGAATCACGGATGAGAAGCCGGCAATGATCGCGACTGTCACAGACTTAGACAGCCATTCATAGCCGGTCATGTATTTCGTGATCGCGAACGCGACGGAAGCTTCACGGCCAGCGCTTCGGAAGTCCTGCACAGTCGCGACGCCGCTCAACACGTACGAAAAAAGCACATAAAGAATCGTGCAGACGACCAAAGAACCAAGGATGCCGATCGGCATGTCGCGTTTAGGGTTTCGCGCCTCTTGCGCCGCTGTACTGACGGCATCAAAGCCGATGTATGCGAAAAACACAACGCCCGCGGCGCCGAGTATCCCGAGAATTCCTCCATACGAGTGGGTGATGCCTTGCGGTGTGACGTACGTCGTCGGCGCTGGAATGAACGGCGTGTGGTTCGCCGGATTGATAAAGTGCCATCCGATTCCTATCACGACCAACACGATACTCACCTTCAAGATGACGATAAGCCCGTTGACGAATGCCGATTCTTTCGTGCCGCGAATCAGGAGTAGCGTCAATAATAGCAGGATGAACACGGCCGGTATGTTGAGAATCCCGTGAACACCGCTCGTGATGTCGTGTTCAAAGGGCGAGTGCGCCCATTGGTACGGTATGCGCAAACCGAACCAGTCGAGTACACGATTTGCGTATTCGCTCCAGGCAATTGCCACCGTCGCCGCACCGACCGCGTATTCGAGGATTAAATCCCAGCCGATGATCCAGGCGGTCAATTCGCCCATCGTTGCATACGAATAAGTATAGGCGCTTCCAGCAACTGGAATCATGGAAGCGAATTCCGCGTAACAGAGACCGGCAAACGCGCAACCGACACCCGCTACGACAAAGGCAAGAACAACGGAGGGACCCGCCCGATCCGCGATAGCCGCTGCGGTGCGAACAAACAGACCGGCACCGATGATTGCGCCAATACCAAGCGCCACGAGGTTTATTGGTCCCAGAGAGCGCTTCAGACTGTGCTCGCCGACGTCCCGCGCTTCTTCCATTAGGCGATCGACCGGTTTCTTCGCAAATAACTTTGCCATGCGTCGCTTCCTTTGGTTCAAAATGCCGAGTTGATATGCGAAATTAGTCGGTCAGCGCTTATTCACGGCTGTGATTTTTTCCCCGCAAGTTTCCAGATAAAATAAATTGGCACACCGCTGATAACGATCAGCAAGCCCGGCCACGTTGTTGCGGTTTGATAGACAAAAAGAACTAAAAGAATTGTGCCTGCGCCAATGATGTAAAGAATAGGAATGATCGGGTATCCAAACGCTTTGTATGGACGCTCAGCATCGGGGCATTTCCAACGAAGCAAAAACAGTCCTGCGATTGTGAGAATGTAAAAAATCAGCGCGGCCGAGATTACGTAGTCGAGCAGATTGCCGTAAAGATTCCCGTAGCCGACAACGTCGCCGGCGCTATTTGTTTTAACTGTCCGCGGGAGCACGAGAACACCGGCCCAAATTCCTTGAATAATCAGCCCCCACGCAGGGACATGGTTTTTATTCAATTCACCCACCCGCCGGAAAAAAAGGCCGTCGCGGGCCATCGCATAATAGGCGCGCGCACCTGCGAGGATCAGTCCATTATTGCAACCGAAGGTCGAAATCATAATCGCGACTGCCATGATCGTCGCCCCTGCGCCGGGAAAAATTACGTTGGCAGTTTCCGAAGCGACGCGATCGCTTGGCGCATTCTGGATTGAGGCGAACGGAAGCGTCGCCAGATAAGCGACATTCGCCAGCAGATAAAGTCCGATCACCAGAAGCGTACCGAAGGCGAGCGAAAGCGGAATGTTGCGTCGCGGTTCCTTCACTTCTCCGGCGATGAAAGTGATGTTGTTCCACGCGTCCGCTGAGAAAAGGGAATTGGTCTGTGCTACGCAGATGCCGACGAAGAGACCAAATGCGGTTGCGGCGGTGAGTCCGGCTCCCACATCCTGCAACCCGCCTCGTAAAGTCCAAAGGTCGCGAAAGTTTTCCGTACCTGCTCCGGACTTCACGCCAACGATAATTCCCAGCACGACCAATGCGATCAGGGCGCTCGTTTTGGCTGTTGTGAAAATATTTTGTATGAGCTTGCCAAGATTTAATCCCCGCGTGTTCATGAAAGTCAGTAGCGCGATCATCGCCAGACCGAGAAACTGTGCGGTAGAAAGTGAAACAGCGTAGCCGCTAAACCAGCCGCCAAAACGGATTGGCGGGATCAGATAGTTGGATTCTGAAAACCACGGGACAAGTACGCCACTGTACCGCGCGAAGCCAACCGCCACCGCCGCGATCGTGCCGGTTTGAATCACTAGAAACAGCGTCCAGCCGTAGAGAAAGCCCCAGAGCGGACTGTAGGCTTCGCGCAAGTAAACGTATTGGCCGCCAGCCTTCGGCATCATCGCCGCCAGCTCGCCGTACGATAGCGCGGCCATCAGCGTCAGTAAACCGGTCACGATCCAAACAACCAGCAGCCAACCGGGCGAACCGACCTGGCGTGCAATGATCGCTGACACAATGAAAATTCCCGAGCCAATCATCGAGCCCGCGACCAGCATTGTTGAATCAAGCAGGCCGAGGCCCCTGACGAATTTCTGGTCGGCTACGGGTGTTTCAGGTATCGCCGTCGTCATTTGAGCCGGTTGCATTTGGCGGAGAGTAAATCATCACTCAGGCCTGCCGCGCAATGACAAAACACTGGGTTTGCCCTCGCTAAGCCATCGATTTAAAAACGCGAAATTGCTTTCACGTAAAAAGAACCGTGTTAATCTCACGCCCCGTGAGTCGTTCAAGCCAGCGCCGATCGTGCCGGACATTTTTGTCGATTTCGTGCGCTGCGGTTGTGCTGGTTGCCGAATTGGCTGCCATGCCCGAGGTCGCTTACGCGCGAGCCGACACGCATTTCGTAGCGCTGCCGCTGGTGCGCTCGCGGCAAAGTCATTTGATGGTGCGCGCTTTTATCAACGGCAGAGAGGCCTGGCTGACGATTGATAGTGGTGCGCCGGTAAGCGCAATCGCTTTAAATCGTCGCAATTATTTTCGACTCAAACCAATCACGGCCAAGTCGAACCTGCCGTCGCGCGTTCAGATCAACGGCGCATTCAATAACGTAGCCGTCGCGCGCGAGCTTCGGCTCGGAGGGCTGACCCTGATCGATGAACCGATGGTTACTGTCGATCTGGGAAACTCTGCCCGCGCGGCGCGGCTGGTTCACGAAGAGGAAATCGACGGAATCATTGGAGCGGATATCCTTTTTCCAACTGAGGCGGTACTGGATTGCCAACGACAGTTGTTGATCTTGAAGACCGACCCCAACGTTTTGGGTGGGGCTCCTGGTCTCGACCGGCGCGGATTGCAAGCTGTTCCGATTCAAGTAAGCGACGGTTTTAATTTGTACGTGAATGGTTCGATCAATGGGAAAGCTGCCAAGTTTATGGTCGATACGGGTTCGTTTGCCACGCTCTTGCATCGCTCCTTCGTTAGGCGAATGCGAATTGCCACCCGGGAGACGCCGTATAGTTCTTCGGCGGTGAACCTGAAGGAGCGTGGCCTGCGCGTGGCAAGGATTCGCAAACTATCGGTGGGTGCGGTCGATATCATTGGCAAGGACGTAGGCGTGATCGATCTGGAAGGATTAATTCACGATGGATTGTTGGAAGGTTCGCCGCCGGTTGTCGGCCTGCTTGGTGCGGAAACGCTGCGGCGCCATCACGGCATCATCGATTTCGGCACGCGCACGCTTTATTTACAAAAGCGCGAGTTTCCCTGGCAGCGAGCCGGTTGGCGGCGTTCCGCTGGGCCTAACTTGACCTACTAGGATTACTGAGTAACCGCGCGGTTGCCCTGTAATTTGTGATGGAAACGGAGCCGAAAAAGACGATTTGCGGCGGTTGCCTGTGCGGTGCCGTGCGATACGAAGGCATCGGCGAGCTCTACAACGTCACTCATTGCCATTGCGAAGATTGTCGCAAGAGTGCTGGTGCGCCATTTGTGACCGGGGCTTCGTTTCAGCGAAGCGATTTTCAATTTACCAAGGGAAAGCCGCTTGAAATTGCATGGGGCGGGCGCGTCCGCTCGTTCTGCGCGACGTGCGGCAGTTCGCTAACTTTCACGAGCGAACCCGATGCTGATGAAATCGACGTCACTGTTACCACTTTCGATCAGCCCGAAATCGTTACTCCAGCCGACCATATCTGGACGGAGGACCGAATATCGTGGATTAAGCTTGGCGACAATTTACCACAGCATGCACGAGGCAGAACGGAATGAACTTGAGTCCATCCGGATCCGCGCATTGGCGATTGGAGCGCAGAGCGTCGGAGCTCTCGCGCTTGGGGCGCTGGCGATTGGAGCGCTTGCATTGGGCGTCGTCGCGGTCGGCCGCCTCGTCATTGGTCGAGCGAAAATCAGGCGTCTTGAAATCGGCGACCTTGTTGTGAACAGATTGCGAGTGACGGATTCGCTGGAAGTTCCACGCGATTGAGTTAATCGCGCTTCAAATAGTTTTCTTTCGTCTTAACTGAGTCTGTGGTGCGATGAACACAATCACGCAAGCTTTCGTTCTTGCTGCTGGGCTCGGTACACGCCTGCGACCGCTGACGGAGGATTTACCGAAGCCCCTCATCCCGATTTTTCAAAAACCTCTTATTACCTTTGCGCTCGATCATTTAATCAACGTGGGAGTGGAAACCTTCGTCATTAACACGCACAAGCGAGCCGAGCTATTTGAAAACTTTTTTTGCGATAACGAGTATGAAGGCCATTCGGTTACGCTGGTTCACGAGCCGGATTTGCTTGAGACCGGAGGGGGAATCAAGAATGCGGAGAGTTATCTCGGCAGCGATCCATTCCTGACTTACAGCGGCGACATCTTGACCGACATCAGCCTGCAACCCTTGATCGAAGAACATTTTCGGCGGGGGAACGACGTTACGCTCGCATTACGCAATACAGGGTTGGCTTCTGACGTGGCTCTGCGCGATCACCGCGTTGTGGATATTGCGAATCACTACGGCACGGCGGGAAATCTTGATTTCGCGAATGTCGCCGTTTGGAATCCGAGCGTTTTCAAGCAGATCCCCGCTCGACGAAAAATTTCATTCATTCCGATTGTTGCGGATTGGATAGGCAAGGGTGGTAAGATCGGCGGCCTGGTGATAAACGACGGAAAGTGGTTCAACATCGGTTCGCGTGCTGAGTATCTCGACGTGCATCGCACAATTCTACGAGAACATTGGATGCCTTATTACATCAGAACACGTGAGTGGCCCGAGGGCGTCGCGAAATCGGCGATTGTTGATCCGAGCGCCGAACTGCGCGGCTGCTCGGTTGTTGGCGAAAATTGCCAGATCGGCGAGAAGGCCGTCCTTGAAGACACAATTTTGTGGCCAGCCTCACAAATTGCTTCCAAAAGTCAGCTTCATGGTTGTATTGTGCGCTCCCAAAAAAAGGTCAGCGGCGCCTATCAAAACAGCGACATCTAGTATGAAGACCGAATTTCTTCTCCGGCGAACACGGATGCATTTTCCGCTGCTGGATGAAACCGATGTAAGAATTCACCCGATCGAAAAAGGCGGGTCCGATCGAAAATTTTATCGGATTCGTTGCTCGGCGAATCACGCGCTCATCCTGGTTAAGTACAATCTGGAGCGCGACGAAAATCGGCATTACGTCGAGATCGCGAAATTTCTCGACATACACGGAATCCGGGTCCCTAAAATTTATTTTCACGATGAAGCGGAAGGCCTCATCTGGATCGAGGACCTGGGCGAGCAGGATCTCTACAGTTATCGGGACGACAGCTGGCTGGTCCGCCGCGCATTCTACGAATCGGCGCTCGATGAAATTATCAAACTTCACAGTCTGCCGGAGTCCGTGTGCGTCGAAATGAAGGAGCATTTGCCCGCCGAGTTTAACACTGCGCTTTACCGATGGGAACAGAGATACTTTTTCAACAATTGCCTCGGCCGCTATTTCACATTTAGCGAGTCAAAACGCAAGGAGCTGGCAGCCCTTCCCAGTTTACGCGAAATTGCAAAACGTCTGGCGAGTTTACCACGGGTCTTGGTCCATCGCGATTTTCAATCGCAAAATATCATTATTCAGAACGGACAGGCTAATCTAATTGATTTTCAGGGGATGCGACCGGGCTTGGCCGAATATGATCTGGCATCATTGCTTTTTGATCCGTATGTCGAGCTTTCAGGCTCAGAGCGGTCTGAGTTGATTGGTTACTACCGGCAAAAGCAGACGAACAATGGGCGGACAGTTGACGGGCAGTTCAACAACACCCTGCAACTATGTGCGATGCAACGCCTGATGCAGGCGCTGGGGGCTTATGGCTTTCTGGGTTTGGTCCGCGGACGTGAGCATTTTCTGCGATACGTTCCAAGAGCGGTGAGCTCGCTGCGGGAGATCGTCGCGAAGATCGACGACCTCAAGCCGCTCGCTTCTCTTCTCGCCGACCTGGTTTAGTCTGATCTAGCCATGTAACGGCAGAGCGCGGGCGCTTCGCTATGTCCCGTTGGTCGACTCGGAGTTGCAGCTTCAATAGAACGCCAGGCTGTTGGCTACCCGAGGCCGACAAAAGGATTCGTGCGGCGCTCGGTTCCAATCTTCGTCGGCGGCCCGTGCCCTGGGAGCACGGTGACTTCGTCTCCGAGGGGAAATAATTTTTTCCTGATCTCGTGTACTAACAGATCGATATCTCCGCCCGGTAAATCTCCGCGCCCGATGCTGCCGGCAAACAGCACGTCACCGCCAATAAGCAGTTGATCATTCGGCAAAAAGAAACAAAGGCTGCCCGGACAATGGCCGGGAACTTCCAAAACCTGGAATTGAAGACCGAGAAAATCCCGGCTCGGCGTTTCTTCGATAAGAAAATCAGGTTGCGCTGGCTCGATTTCGAGTTCGAACCCGAAGCTGCGGAAAAATTCTCGGTCCGAAATCATCGGCGCAGTGAGCGGGTGACAGCCGATTGGACAATCGAACTGCCGCTTGATCCTGGCGACATCCTGCACGTGATCGACGTGTCCGTGCGTCAGAAGCAAAAGTTTCAGATCGATCCCGAGTGAACTGGAACACTCGCAAGCCCCGTCCGGCGCGTCAAAGAGAATCCAGCCCTCGGGAGCTTTAAGCATATAGCAATTTGTTTCGAAAATGCCACCGCAAAACCTCTCGTAGATCATTGCGCGTTTCATTCTAACCGCGCTCGGCTACAACTGAAGGCAGGAGTTTTTACGAATATTTGAATGTTCCCCTTTGTTGATTGTCTCATTCACGTACATGTCAAATCCATCTCGTTGTCTTGCGCTCCCTGCTGAAATCTGCGAGTGTGGTAAAGCCTTTTTTTACAGATGAAATCATCTCTACGACAGTCACTGGCGCTTTGCGCCATTCTTCTTACGGCCACAATCGCGGCTCCGCCGGCCATGGCGGCGTCGAGAGAAACAATTGCCATGTCGGTTGGCCGCCTCCTGGAGGAGGGCCATTACACCCGTCAAAAGCTCAATGAGGACGTTTCGCGAAAATTTTTGCAGACGTATCTGGAGATGCTCGATTTCAGCCATCTCTTCTTTACTCAGAAGGATGTCGATGAGCTAAATGCGAAGTATGGCAGTTCGATGGCCGGGGACATCCTGCTCGGCAACCTCAAACCGGCCTACGAGATTTACGCCCTCTATACCAAACGCTTAGATGATCGTGTTGCTAAAATAAAAGAGCTATTGAAGCAGCCGATCGACTTCAAGGGCAACGCGACCGTTGAACTGAGCCGTCAGAAGTCGTCGTGGCCAAAAGATGAAGCCGAAGCCGATCAACTCTGGCGCGGTCGGATTACAAATGAAGTCTTACAAGAACATTTAAGCGAACATCCTATCGAGCCTCCTGCGCAACTCGTTGCGCGCCGCTACGATCGCCTCGCCCGGAACGTCCATGAGGAAGATAAGGACGAGCAAATGAAGCTCTATCTCGATGCGCTCGCTCAGGCGTATGACCCACATTCGGAATACTTAAGTAAGGCCGACATGAAGAATTTCAGCATCAATATGGGCCTCTCGCTTGTGGGCATCGGGGCCATGCTTCGGTCGGAGGACGGTTACGCGAAAATTGAAAACCTGGTTCCTGGCGGGCCCGCGCAAGCCGATGGGAGACTTAAGGTAGGCGACCGAATCACTGCAGTGGCGCAGGGCCCGGCCGAATACGTCGATGTTCGCGAGATGCGGTTGGACAAAGTTGTCGAGATGATCCGCGGGAAGAAAGGCACTCACGTGCGTTTGCTCGTGATTCCTTCGGATGCCACAGACCCTTCGCGCCGGAAAAATGTCGAATTGGTGCGGGATGAAATTAAGCTGAAGGATCAGGAAGCTCGCGCTGATATCATTATTAGGAAAGACGAGAACGGCGATCCCATAAAACTTGGTTGGCTTACGGTGCCTTCTTTTTATGCGGACATGGACAAGCACCAGAAGAGCACGACCCGCGACGTGTTGGCATTGCTCAAACGGCTGAAGAAAGAAAACATCGCCGGCTTGGTCATCGACCTGCGGCGAAACGGCGGCGGCTCACTGGAGGAGGCCCTCTCGCTCACGGGGTTATTTTTGAAATCCGGTCCGATCGTTCAGACGAAAGATTATAACGGAAGCATCAGGGTCTCGGCCAATCCGGATCCGGGCATCGCCTATTCCGGACCAATGGTCGTCTTGACCAGTCGGCAAAGCGCGTCCGCCAGTGAAATTTTCGCTGCCGCTCTTCAGGATTATGGTCGCGCTGTGATCGTTGGTGATAAGAACACGTTCGGCAAAGGCACGGTGCAGACGATTCTTCCGATTGGCAGGTTCGCTTCACTTCTCGGCAGCCGTTCGGATGAGGACGGTGCGTTGAAATTGACGATCCAAAAATTTTATCGAGTAGCGGGCGGTTCCACGCAGCTTCACGGCGTGGCTTCGGACGTCGTCCTGCCGAGCTTGAGCGATCTGCCGGAATTTGGCGAAGGCGCGCTAAAGAACGCCCTCCCTTATGACGAGGTCGCGAAGGCGAGGTACACGAAGTGGTCGGACAGCCATTCCTTGTTTATCGATCAACTGGGGCGACGCTCGGAGGAGCGGATCAAGAACGACCCTGAATTTTACTACGTGACGGAGGACATCGGTCGTTTGCGTCACAAGCTCGATGAGAATCGGATTTCGCTGAACGAAGATCAGCGAAAGAAGGAGCTTCAGGAGGATAAACTGCGCAAGGAAACGCGGTCGAAGGAACGTCTGGCGCGGAACCAGGAGGAGCCGCGAATTTATCGGGTGACGCTCGATACGGTTGATAAACCGAATCTCCAATTGATCATGTATCCCGGGAAATTGGCTGAGGCAAAGAAGAATGGGACCGCTCCCAAAGTTGATCCCGACGCTGCTTCGGATGCGGATACAGATTTGATTTCGGGCACTGGCAGCGCGGATGATGATACCAAGACACCGGCGATCGATCCGGAGCGCGACGAAGCGCTAAACATCTTGGCTGACTTGGTTGATCTCTCGCATGGACCGAAGACTGCAAGCGCGAATAGTGTTGATAAGACCGCGCCCGAACAGCGGCCGTAACACAACCTTCGCTCTTCGTTTTCTCTGCTCTGTAATGGCAGCCGTGTCGGCTGCTTGCGCTTGTATTTTTCGCAGGCGACACGCCTGCCTCTATAGCTCATTTACACTGCGATAGGCGCTTTGATCGATGGATGCGGGTCGTAGCCGACAAGCTCGAAATCTTCGAACTTGAAATCGTGAATGTTTTTTACGGCGCGATTCAGTTTCATCCGTGGCAAGGATCGACAATCCCGTGAAAGCTGCTCGTGCGCTTGTTGCAGGTGGTTCTTGTAAAGATGCAGATCGCCAAAGGTATGGACGAAGTCGCCCGGAGTGAGATCCACAACCTGCGCCACCATCATCGTAAGCAGCGAGTACGAGGCGATATTGAACGGGACACCGAGAAACAGATCTGCGCTTCGTTGATAAAGCTGACAACTGAGTTCGCCGTCCTGGACGTAAAACTGGAAGAGGAGATGGCACGGCGGCAACGCCATCTCGTCGATCTCAGCCGGATTCCACGCGCTTACTATGAGGCGGCGGCTTTGCGGATTTGAATTGATTTGCGTAATCAGATTGTCGATTTGGTCCACCCGCACGTCGTTTGCGCCACGCCAGTCGCGCCATTGCGCACCATAAACGCGACCGAGATCGCCGGTTTGGTCAGCCCACTCGTCCCAGATCGTCACGCCGTGTTCGTTGAGATAACGAACATTGGTGTCACCGCGCAAAAACCAAAGCAGCTCGTAAACGATCGATTTGATGTGCAGCTTTTTTGTTGTGAGCAGCGGGAATCCCGGTCCGTCCGTCCGCAAATCAAATCGCGTCTGCGCTCCGAAGACAGATAACGTTCCCGTGCCCGTGCGATCGATTCGCGGCTGACCTCTTTCGAGTACGAGCCGGAGCAGATCGTGATACTGTCGCATTCCAGAAATTTATCGCGTCAACTGCGCGCGCGAAAAAGAAATTTGTTTCATGCCTGAGCAATTTTAACACAAAGGTCACTCAGAGGGCACTGTTCGGTCTCGCCCGTTTTCCGAGACGGATCATCAGCGCGTTCTCTAAATTGCCAATGCACTTATGTTGCCAAATAGCCTTGCGGCAAATGCGCAGACTGGCAACCCGCGCTCTCCAGAAGGAGTGCCGTGCTGGCACACGAGCGGCGAGTACACGGTTAGAATCGAGCCGAATTGGCTCAGTTTGGGCCGAGCCGTAGAACGCATAATCAACAGTAATCCCTCGTAAAGAACGGCTTAAACTGCGGCAGCCAGGCTGGCCCAGGCCTTGCTATAGAATCTGCAGCTTTAACTGGCAGCTTCGCCACGGCGATTCCGTTCGTGGGCGAGCTCGAAGCAGAAAGGAATTTTCAATTATGGCTAAAGTTTTAGGTATCGATTTGGGCACCACTAACTCCTGCATGGCCGTGATGGAGGGTGGCGACCCGGTAGTTTTGGAAAATAGCGAAGGCGCACGCACGACACCGTCGATTGTCGCATTTACAAAGAGCGGCGAGCGATTGGTCGGCCAAGCCGCGAAACGTCAGGCGGTGACCAATCCGCAGAACACGGTCTCTTCAATCAAGCGTTTCATGGGACGCAAGTTCGATGAGGTGCGTGAAGAGCAGAAGCGCGTGCCGTACAAGATTGTGAAGGCCGCTAATGGTGACGCCCACGTGCAAGTAGAGGTAAACGGCCAACTCAAGACATTTTCGCCGCCTGAAATTTCGGCGATGATTTTGTCGAAGCTCAAAGCCGACGCGGAAGCGAAGCTCGGCGAAAAAATCACGCAGGCGATCATTACTGTGCCGGCGTATTTCAACGACTCGCAACGTAACGCCACGAAGGACGCGGGCAAAATCGCAGGTCTGGAAGTTTTGCGCATCATCAACGAGCCAACCGCGGCGTCGCTCGCTTACGGCCTCGACAAGAAAAAGGACGAGGAGATTGCCGTTTACGATTTGGGTGGCGGCACGTTCGATATCTCCGTGCTGGAGATTGGCGATGGCGTCTTCGAAGTGAAAGCAACCAACGGCGATACCCACCTTGGCGGTGACGATTGGGATGCGAAAATAATGGATTGGATCGTTGGCGAATTCAAAAAAGACACTGGTATCGATCTAACGAAGCAGCCGGACGCGATCCAGCGTATCAAAGAAGAAGCTGAAAAAGCCAAGATCGCATTGTCGAGCTCTCAGGAATACGAAATTAATCTTCCGTTTATTACAGCGGATGCGAGCGGGCCGAAGCACATTCAGAAAAAATTGACCCGGGCAAAACTGGAACAGCTCACGGATGATCTGGTTCAGCGAACCGTTCCGCCTGTGAAGGCGTGCCTCAAGGACGCACAGGTCACGGAGAAGGACATCAACGAGCTCGTGCTCGTCGGCGGCATGACGCGAATGCCAAAAGTGCAGCAGGTCGCCCGCGATCTAATTGGCAAGGAACCACACAAAGGCGTGAATCCGGACGAAGTCGTTGCGGTCGGTGCGGCGATTCAAGGCGGCGTGCTCAAGGGCGAAGTCAAAGATGTGCTCTTGCTGGACGTAACCCCGTTGACGCTGGCGATTGAAACCGCAGGCGGCGTAGCTACGCCCATGATTCCGCGCAACACGACGATTCCGACACGGAAATCGCAGATCTTTTCGACTTACAGCGATAATCAGCCGGGTGTGGAAATCAAAGTGCTCCAAGGCGAGCGTCCATTGAGCCGCGACAACAAAACGCTCGGCACATTCCACCTCGATGGGATTCCACCGGCGCCGCGCGGCGTTCCGCAGATCGAAGTTACCTTCGACATCGACGCCAACGGCATCTTGCACGTGTCGGCGAAAGATCTCGGTACCGGGAAGGAACAGAAGATTTCGATCACGGGCAGCTCTGGACTTTCGAAAGACGAAGTCGAGAAGATGCAGCGTGAAGCTGAAGCGCACGCCGAAGAGGACAAGAAAGCGAAGGAAGCGATCGAGATCAAGAACAACGCTGACATGCTCGCCTATCAAAGCGAGAAGCAGTTGAAAGAACTGGGCGACAAGATTTCCGGCGATAAGAAAAAGCAAGTCGAAGACGCCATTGCCGCGGTGCGTGACGCGATCAATCGCAACGATGCCGACGCGATGAAGCGGACCTACGACGAGTTACAGAACAAGTTCCAGGAAATCAGCGCCGATCTTTACAAGCAAGCGTCAGCCCAAGCCGGTCCGCCTCCAGGAGCAGGCCCGGGACCTGAAGCGCAGCCGCGCGGAGGCGCTGAAGAAGGCGGTAAACGCGAAGGCGACGTTGTCGATGCGGAATTCGAAGTCGTTGACGACGACAAGAAAAAATAACGGAAACAATTTGTCGGCGGCTCCGGAAATTTTCGGCTCCGCCGGCACAACAACAAACCAAAGGAGTGATAACAACAACTTATGGCAACAGTTAATGTAAGACCGCTCGGAGACCGGGTGCTGGTGCAGCCGATTGAAGAGCAGGAAGTAAAAAAAGGCGGAATCATCATCCCCGATACCGCCAAGGAAAAACCTCAAGAGGGGAAAGTGGTCGCTTTAGGCACCGGCAAAATCGACGACAATGGTAAGAAAATCGATTTCACGGTGAAAAAGGGCGACAAGGTGCTGATCTCGAAATACGGCGGCACCGAAATCAAGATCGACGATCAAAATTATCTGATCATGCGCGAGGATGACATCCTCGGCATTATCGGCTAATCCCGTCTCTCAACTCTCAACCAACAACTATCAACTTAAAATATGGCAGCTAAACAACTACAATTCGATGAAAGCGCGCGGCACACGTTGCTGCGCGGTATCGAGAAACTGGCGAAAGCCGTCAAGGCCACACTTGGCCCAAGCGGTCGCAACGTTATTCTCGATAAAAAATTCGGCAGCCCGACGATCACCAAGGACGGTGTGACGGTCGCGAAAGAGATCGAGCTGGAAGATCCGTATGAAAATATGGGTGCGCAGCTCGTTCGCGAAGTCGCTTCCAAAACTTCGGACGTCGCAGGCGACGGCACGACGACAGCGACGATCCTCGCGGAATCAATTTATCGCGAAGGTCTGCGCAATGTCACTGCCGGCGCGAACCCGACCTCGTTGCAGCGGGGCATCATGAAAGGTGTCGACGCAATCGTCGAGGATCTGAAGAAACTCTCCAAGAAAGTCAGCGATCGCACCGAGATCGCACAGGTCGCGACCGTTTCGGCCAACTGGGACAAAACGATCGGCGAAATCATTGCCGACGCCATGGACAAAGTTGGCAAAGACGGCACGATCACAGTCGAGGAAGCGAAATCGATCGAGACCACGCTGGAAGTGGTCGAGGGCATGCAGTTCGACAAAGGTTATCTGTCGCCCTACTTCGTGACCAACGCGGAGGCGATGGAAGCCATTCTCGAAAATGCGTACATTCTCATTTACGAGAAGAAAATCTCGAGCTTAAAGGACCTGCTTCCGTTGCTCGAGAAAGTCGCGAAAGCCGGCCGACCACTCCTCATCATTTCTGAGGACGTAGAAGGCGAAGCGCTCGCAACCCTCGTCGTAAACAAATTGCGTGGCACATTGCAGGTCTGCGCGGTGAAAGCGCCCGGCTTCGGCGATCGTCGCAAGGCGATGCTCGAAGACATTGCTGTGCTCACCGGCGGGCGTCTGATCAGCGAAGATCTCGGCATCAAGCTCGAGAACATAAAGCTGGAAGACCTCGGCAGGGCCAAGCGCGTTACCGTCGACAAGGAGAACACCACCATTGTCGAAGGCGAAGGCAAAAAGGCCGATATCCAGGGCCGCGTCGCACAGATCCGTCGTCAGATTGAAGAGACGACCAGCGATTACGATCGCGAGAAATTGCAGGAGCGCCTCGCGAAACTCGCGGGCGGTGTTGCAGTCATCAACGTCGGCGCTGCGACTGAGACCGAGATGAAAGAGAAGAAAGCTCGGGTCGAAGACGCGTTACACGCCACGCGTGCGGCGGTTGAGGAAGGCATCGTCCCAGGCGGCGGTGTCGCGTTGCTGCGCGCGCAGAAAGCGCTCGACAACGTCAAGAACCTTGAAGGCGATGAGAAAGTCGGCGTGGCGATTGTCCGTCGCGCGATTGAAGAGCCGACGCGTCAACTTGCTGACAACGCGGGCCGCGAAGGCGCGCTCGTTGTTGAGGAAGTCAAGAAGCGCAAAGGCAATGAAGGCTACGACGTCGCTAATGACGAATACACCGACCTGGTCAAGGCGGGTATTGTCGATCCGACCAAGGTCACGCGAAGTGCGCTGCAAAACGCTGCGTCCATCGCGGGCCTGTTGCTTACCACCGAAGCATTGGTCACGGAGATTCCTGAAAAGGAGAAAACTCCTCCAATGCCTCCGGGTGGAATGGGCGGCATGGATTACTAATCGACAGCCGAAACAACAATTAACAAACAGCCGAGCTCGCAAGGGCTCGGCTGTTTTGCTTTCACGATGAAGCCAGCAAACTTTCCGCGAATGACTTCGTAGCCGAAACCGTAGAGTTTTGATCTACATGTTTTGCCGAGATCAAACATTTTGAAAAAATGACGAGCAAGACGCATCATCGCCAGAACGTGCATGAAGAATAGATTTGCGAATTGCTGACGATCCGGGGAAAGCTCCAAGTTAATCTTCACTATGCGCCGGATACTATTTCTTTTTGTTCTTTGCGTGTTGGTGACTGTGAGTGGAAGCGCTCGAGCGGCGGCAGACGCCATGAATGCTGTCGCCGAGCGGTACGTGCATCTCGTGCTCGCTCTCGGGCAACATGATCCCGATTATGTCGACGCGTTTTACGGACCGGCTGAGTGGAAGACGCAGGCCCAGAAAGAAAATAAATCGCTGGATGCGATCGGTGCCGAGACCGCCGAACTAATCGCGACTTTGGCGAAAACTCTTAACGCTGCGGACGAGCTGCTTCGATTACGCCACGAATATTTGCAGAAACAAATTTCCGCGCTGGCTGCGCGGGTTCGGATGGTGAAGGGCGAAAAATTAAAGTTCGACGACGAGTCGCGCGCGCTTTACGACGCGGTTGCGCCAACTTTTCCGGATTCGCACTTCGATCAGATCATTGCCCAACTGGAGGCAAAAATTCCAGGGAAAGGTCCCTTGTGGGAGCGCTACGAGATGTGGCGCAAGCCGTTTGTGATTCCGAAGGAAAAACTCGATAACGTGTTTCAACTCGCGATCAAGGAATGCCGAGCCCGGACGCTGGCGCACGTTGCGCTTCCGCCTAACGAGAGTTTTACCGTCGAGTACGTGACCAATAAACCGTGGGGCGGTTATAATTGGTACAAAGGCAATTTTCACAGCGTGATTCAGGTGAATACTGATCTGCCCATCTTCATCGATCGCGCGGTCGATCTCGCGGCGCACGAAGGTTATCCCGGTCATCACGTTTACAATTCGCTGCTGGAAAAGAACCTGGTCCGCGATCGCGGCTGGGTGGAGTTTTCGGTTTACGCGCTCTTCTCACCACAATCACTCGTCGCGGAAGGGACGGCGAATTTCGGCCGTGAGGTTGCGTTTCCGACTAAGACTGAGCGAATGAAGTTCGAGAAAGAA
>DATIOX010000079.1:0-24240 GCA_035472675.1 Candidatus Dormiibacterota bacterium | reverse complement strand
GCAGTAAACCGCGGTAAACCGACCCCATGATTTCCGCCGGCGTCATGGCTCTCCGGTCTTCAGCGGGCAGAGCCGCGGCCGCATTAGCGAAAAACTGACGGGCCCGCCGCGCCTGGAACTCCATCAGTTGAACAAAGCGCTCGTTGTAATGCCGCCGTATCAGCTCGGTCTCAGAGTAATGGAACCGCGCCAGATCTTCCTGTGGAAGATAGATCCGGCCATTCTGTATATCCTTCCCGACGTCACGGATGATGTTCGTCATCTGCAACGCCAGCCCCAGCTCGATTGCATATTGTTTAGAGCACTGGTTCCGAAAGCCAAAAATTTCGATGCTTACCAGGCCGACCGCGCTGGCAACCCGATAGCAATAAATACGGAGCTCTTCGAAAGTGGGATATCGCAGCGTGCTCAGGTCCATTTCAACACCGGCAATGATTTCCTCCAGCATGCTGGTCGGCAGCGAGTATTTGGCGATCAACTGTCTTACGTCGCGAGCAAGAAGCGGCTCGTCCTGGGCCGTGGCATGAAGCATCTGGCGCCACTTCGCCAGGCGTACTCGCTTTTCGACCACGCTTAGTTCTGAGGAATCAGCAATGTCGTCAATGACGCGGCAGAAAGCGTAGAAAATGGTGATATCGCGTTTCCGCTCGCGCCCCAAGGAAACAAACGCGAGAGCGAGATTCGATTTGCTTTGGCGCGTAATCGTCGCCGCATTCAGTGTTGCTCTTCTCAAGGCCGGTTTTTCTAATACTGAATCCATTTCTCGCCGCTGATGCGGCCGGCTTCGCACTGGCGAAATAAACAGACCCACGAAGCTAAGAGCCACCCGGCGACTACTCCCCGAAGAAAAGCGAAACTCAATTTCCAAAGGAACAGTGCGCCTAATCGATCAGCAATTGCGCTGCGCACTATGGCATCGCAGACCATGATACAAAAAAAATGGACACCGCAGATAACTAAAAACCACCCAAGGCGAGCGGCGTTTTTTCGGATAAACAAGCCGTGGGCTCGCATTGCTTCGATAACCGTCTCATTATGGAGAGCGAGGGAGATTTGGACCGAGCAAAAGGCAATAATCAAAATACTCATCAGCACCCTCGCAATTGGCAGATAATCAAGGACGCCGGGAATGTTCGTGAAATAGGCAAGCAACAGGGGAAACCGGACGATCAGCATGCTTACCGCAACGACAATCCCAGCCCATTCCAGGACATAGCTGAAGCGGCGCATGGCGAAGCGAAAGAGCTCTCCTTCTTCGAAGCTCACACCTTTTATCCAGGCCAGGCAGACGGTAATGAGATACACTTGGATGTAGACTCCCAGGAGGTATTCGAAAATGAACGCGGTCGCATCGACCGTGGCCGAGATTCGCAGGAGCCCGGCGGCCGAGACCAAACCACTCCACTCTGGCAATCGCCAGAACACAATTGGCTTCAAAAGCGACGCCAGCGCGCTCAGCAAGAGAATCAAATAGGTAAGATGACCCCAGAAGCGATAACGCTTCCACAATGCTCGAAGCAATGCGCCGTGCAGTCCACGCCAGTTAGCCAGCATGAACAGGGCGGCCACGACAGAAAGCGGATAAGTTGTCGTAGCGTTGTCGAAAATGCCCGCGACTCCCTCGAGGGCAGGCAAAGGTGTTTCGCGCCATATCTCCACGAATCGCGGCCAATACCAGCGGGGTAACGAGATGATCTGATTTAAGTCAAGATCGGCCCAGTTTCGGATCGGGGTAAAGGTGACAAACTGGAAAAGGAAATAACCAAACCCAAGGAGCGCAAAGGTAATCCAGATGCGTTTATAGCGCCGAATGCAACGAAAACCGTCCCCCAGTGCCCGCCGCACCGGATTGAAGAACATCACGATCGCATAGCCACCGCAAAGTCCAAGTAGCGGATACAAGCGCGGCAGGTGTCGCCACATGTTAGCAAGCAATGTTTCGATTAGGCGTGACCGTCGGGCACGCCGAACACGAACGGATGGCCTCCCGCAACTGCGGGATCCCTACCAGGTGTGAAATCATCAACGAATCAGTCCCCAATGCGGAGCAAATGGCCAATAAACTAACAAACCACGCCCGACTACATTTTCTTCGGGTACTGTTCCCCAGTAGCGGCTATCATAGCTGTTGTAACTGTTGTCCCCCAAGGCAAAATAGCCATGCTGCGGCACGGTGAATGTACGATCTGGTTGCGACAGATATTCGTGGCCTAAGGCATAGCCGCGATAAGGAGGTTTCGCCGACATAACCCGAGCAAAACCGTAACCCTCCGCTTTCTTACCATTCGCATAGAGAAACGGCGGATCAATCCGCAGCGTGTCGCCAGGCAGTCCGGCTAGCCGCTTGATATAAAATGGCGAGCCGGCCTCGGGATCTTCGCGAATACCTGGAATGTGATTTGTCCGGAAAACAAAAACGTCGCCCCGATGCGGCTTAACAAAATTGTAACTAAACTTATCGACGAAGACTTGGTCGCCAGTATCAATTGCGCCTCTGGCAATGATGTCGCCACGATGATACATGCGACCCGGGAAAACATTGAAATCATGGCTGAGCGTGTCGGGCGGCGCATAGACCAGATACTTTTGCCGCTGGCAGATCAGCTGTGAAAGCGTAAAGAAAAAAAACATTTTCTTTGGCTGGATTTCAAGAAGCTGATCATCCTCGCGGGAAACAACGTTAATGTAGTTGCGACCCAGGACGATGAACTCGCCAATCTGTCGCAGAAGGTTTGGCCCGGGAGCTGTGCTCGGATAACCAATAATCCCGTTCAAGGTCGGCTGCATCGAGCCTGTCGGAATCTTAAACGGCTGCAAGAAAT
Organism: Candidatus Dormiibacterota bacterium; assembly: GCA_035472675.1. GTDB lineage: Bacteria > Verrucomicrobiota > Verrucomicrobiia > Chthoniobacterales > UBA10450 > Udaeobacter. The sequence continues at coordinate 21,418 of DATIOX010000079.1, read as the reverse complement.
AGGAGCGAATGCCCACTGCAACAACGATGGCCACCAAAATCACCTCGCAATTCTCCCGCCAATGCGACTCCCAGGTCACCGGCGTCAGCCTGTGAAGAGTTTTATCCAGCGCGTCGGCTGCGCTGTGTATTCTCTCGCGATCTCTCTGCCATAACGCTTCGCGGAGATCCTTCATGCCCGCAGTGATTTGGTCGCGGTCCGTGCTACCGAGCTGATCGTCCTTGTAGCGCAAATACTTCCGGGCGTGCCGCAGGAGCAGCCGGCTGTGTTTCACTTGGCGCGATGTAAACATGAATTAGAAAATGACGAAGCACGAATGTCGAATGACGAATGAATGATGAAGCCCTAATAAGTGAGGCAACAAGCGAAATAACCGGGCTGACGTTTCAGATTTAGTCATTCGGATTTCATTCATCATTCGGATTTCGTCATTGTGCTTTTAGCACTTCAATAAACGCCTCCTGAGGAATGTTGATCTTGCCGATGCTCTTCATCCGTTTCTTTCCTTCCTTTTGTTTCTCCAGCAGCTTTCGCTTGCGCGTAATATCGCCGCCGTAGCATTTCGCGGTTACGTTTTTTCGCAATGCCGAAACGCTCTCACGCGCAATAATTTTTCCGCCAATAGCTGCCTGAATCGCCACCTGATAGAGCTGTCGCGGAATCACTTCCTTTAGTTTGGCCGCCAGCTGACGTCCCCTCGCCTCCGCTCGATCTTTGTGCACGATCGTCGAAAACGCATCGACCGGCTCGCCATTAACGAGCACATCCAGCTTTACCAATTTCGCCGCGCGATAGCCGGCATGATCGTAATCCATGGAGCCGTAGCCACGTGTAACGCTCTTAATCTTGTCGTTAAAATCGACGAGAATTTCGTTCAGCGGCAATTCACAATGCAACATTACCCGACGTGTATCGAGCGACTCGGTGCGCTCCATCTGGCCGCGTTTTTCCAAAATCAATTGCAGAATGTCGCCGATATTTTCATTCGGGCAGAGCACGTACGCCTTTACAATCGGCTCACGAATTTCCTGGATCATAGTCGGATTAGGCAGGTGAGCGGGGTTATCGATCAATAATTTTTCTCCGCCCGTTGTGATCACCTCATAGACCACGCTTGGACTCGTAGCTATGATGTCCATGTTATATTCGCGCCGGAGCCGTTCCTGGATGATCTCCATGTGCAGCAATCCCAGAAATCCGCAGCGAAATCCGAATCCGAGCGCAACCGAACTTTCCGGTTGATAGATAAACGCGGCATCGTTCAGACGCAGCTTCGCGATTGCGGTCTTCAAATGTTCGAAGTCGCCGGTATTGATCGGATAAATCCCACTGAAGACCATGGGATGAATTTCCTGAAAACCCGGAAGCGCTTCGCGCGCGGGATGACGCTGATCGGTGATGGTATCGCCGATCTTCATGTCTGCAGTCGACTTAATGTTTGCGATGAAATAACCGACATCGCCAGGGTTTAGCTTTTCCTGCGCGAGCATCTTTGGCGTAAAGACGCCCACCTCCTTGATCTCATAGCGCGCGTTATTACTCATCAACGTGATCGCGTGGTTCGCTTCCATCGTTCCAGAAACGACACGCACATAACCGACCACACCGCGATAAACGTCAAAGACCGAATCAAAAACTAGCGCGCGCAGCGTCTGGTCCACCGGCGGTCGCGGTGGCGGCACGCGTTTCACGATTGCTTCAAGAATTTCCTCGATGCCGATCCCCATCTTTGCGCTCGCATCAATTGCTTCCTCGGCAGGGATTGCGAGAATTTCTTCCAACTGGCGATGCACCGAGGCCACATCGGCGTTCGGCAGATCGATCTTGTTGATGATCGGAACAATGGTGAGTCCCTGTTTGTGAGCCAGGTGAACATTCGCCACCGTTTGCGCTTCTACTCCCTGCGCCGCATCGACAACCAACAGGGCGCCCTCGCACGCAGCGAGGCTACGCGAAACTTCATAGCTGAAATCGACGTGCCCGGGAGTATCGAGCAGGTTCAATCGATAGTTTTGCCCGGATTTGCTCGTGTAATGCATCGTCACTGGATGCGCTTTGATCGTGATCCCGCGCTCCCGCTCCAGGTCCATCGAGTCAAGAAGCTGGTCCTGCTTATCCCGCTCGTGGATCGTGCCGGTCCGCTCGAGCAATCGGTCCGACAACGTCGTTTTGCCGTCATCGATGTGCGCGATGATGCAGAAGTTGCGGGTCAGCTCAATTCCCATGGAAGTGGGCACTATGCGAGCGCGTCCGCGCGCGGTCAATTAGTGCACAGTGACCTGCTAGCCGAAATCCCAGAGAAAATCGCTCGACCGCGCAGTCAGGTGTCGATGTACGTCGATCTGAGCAACGCCTCCCCTTCCGTTGAAATCATGACAGTTAGCGGTTTGGAAATTTGATCTATACCCGTTTCAAGCGAGCGGACAGTGAGAAGCGGGGGAATCCGGCATCGCAAACGGTCATAAATTGCCTTCTAACCTGCTGAGAGGCAGCAATCGGTGCTCATGGCTCGCTGGCTCTCTTTCGGAACATCTTTGGAACTTTGCTCCGCGATTTCCGGAGAAGAATGTTGAAAGAGGTACGATGAAGTGTGTAGCAATGTTTCTGATCGTTTCTTTTGGGTGCTTATGGCACGCGTTCGCGGTTTTACGGCCGCTGTTTCCGATCAAGGCAGAGCCACCATTTGCAATCGCAGACCGTAAGCAATGAACCGCTCCGCGCGTAAAACCGACATCTGGATTTTGCCACAGGGAACGCTAACGCTCGTTAGGCCGCTCACTCAGACTGCGAGTGAATGGATTAGCCAACACGCCCAAGATGATTCTCAGTGGTTTGGCCCTGCCCTCGTCATCGAACATCACTACCTCGCCAACCTACTCAACGGGATGATCCAGGACGGACTGCACGTAACGCAATGATTCTGGAAGAACTATTGGGACAGTAGTGGGAGATACTGCACGCAATCTGGTTCAACGCCAACGCCCAACACGCGGTCCTACTCCAACGCCTACCGCTCGCCTAGAGTAACGTCGAGCCGAGGCCGACACCGCACGTTTGTCCAACTCCTCGCTAGGCCATAGCCAATGACGATGGAATGGCGTCAGAGCTCACTCTTACGGAGCAGCGTGGACGGTAAGCCTCGCCCCATCCTCACTCCTGGGATTTTCGCCCTGTTCGGGCTCGCAATTCCAGAATCTGCCTCAGCGTGATCAGGGCACCTTGGCCAGGATCTTCTCCATCTCGGACGCGGTGAAAGCGCGTAATGTCTGCGTGCGAATGTTGCCCAGCAGATCCGCCCCCAGCAACACGCTGGCGGCCGTCTCGTCGTCCGGAGCGTCAAAGATACAGACTTGGTCATATTGGCCAAGTGTCCAATACATTTGCTTAATGCTTACTCCCATCGATTCCACCTTAGAGGCCCAGTCAGCTACCCGCTGGGTCGTTTCTTTTGCAGCCTGGATACCCTTGTCAGTGAATTGCACCAAACTGATGTACGTCGCCATACTATTGTTCCTTCAAGTGTTCTCCGAGTTGGTTTCGATCCGGCTGAGATGAAGCCAATGCTAGGGCTGCCGACTCCGAGCGTCAAATGAAAGGGAATACTAACCCTCAATTCCGTTGCTTCCGGACCGAAAGAATCGCTCGACCGCATGCCAAATTTCCAGATAGATTATTTCTAACGTGCCAAAGCTCACCATCAGCGGGATTACGTATGAACTTGTGGACGACCTGATCACAATCGGGCGCGGTCCGGACAACACGATAATCGTTAATAATCCTTCGGTCTCGGCGCGGCACGCGCATTTGAAGTTGGCCGGCGAAACATACCGGTTGAAAGATCTCGGTTCGACCAACGGAACACATGTTAATGGTAAGCCGGTCACCGAAACCCTACTAAGCTTTGATGATCGGATCCGATTTGGCGCGACCGAAGCCCGCTTCGAGTCGGACGCGAGCGGATCGCGACCGCTCCCCCAGCTCGGGGAGATCAAAGCAAGACCGGCAGAATTGAGCGCCGCCCCTGCGGATTTTACCAACGTTTCTCCGTTCCGTCGCCAAAAACAACAGAACGACCCGCTTCGCAATGGAATTTTCATCGGTTTGGCTATTGCGCTGCTCGTGTTTCTAGGAAGCATGATTGCAGTGGTGATGATGCACGCCCCGAGCCTTTGAGCCTCAGAGCCCGGACATGTTTCGGGCTTGAGGAATCCTTCTTATCGTAACGACGAAGCTCCAGTGTCGAATAAGCTCGAATGACGAAGCCCGAAAATACCCGCATTCGCTAATGAAACCTTTCGGCATTTGACTCCGAAAGCTTTCGCGAGTTGATCTTTGTCATTCATTCGTGATTCGGATTTCGTCATATTTTTGACATGACAAAAAAGCGCCTGCTACTTTTCGATATCGATGGAACGCTGATTCACTCTGCCGGCGCGGGTGTGCATGCGCTTAAATCGGCTTTCAAAGAACGTTTCGGTGTCGCTGACGAACTGAAGGACATCGAAATCGCCGGCATGACCGACTCGGGCATCGTCATGAGCATATTGAACAAGCATAAAATTCCGGCGACGAACGAAAACATGAGCGCCTTCCTGGATAGCTATGTGCATTTTCTTTCGCTGGAATTGCCACGTCGCAAAGGCAAACTGCTTCCGGGCGTTTTGGAATTGCTTCGGCGCCTCAAGTCGCGGCCGCATCTCGTACTGGCGCTTCTTACTGGCAATGTATCCCGTGGCGCGCAGCTCAAGCTCGAGCATTACGGTGTCTGGCACTTTTTTGAATTTGGCGCCTTCGCCGATGATCATCGAGATCGTAACCGGCTCGGACCGTTCGCTCGCGCGCGCGCATATGAGAGACACGGCCGCAAGTTCTCCGCCTCGGAGATTGATGTAATCGGCGATACGCCGCGCGACATTGCTTGTGGCAAGGCGCTAGGCGCCCGCACGGTCGCCGTGGCGACCGGCACCTGGAGTCGCGATCGACTTGCCGAATATCGCCCGGATTTCCTGATCGATGATCTTTCAGATGTGGAAAAAGTGATCGATACGCTCGGATGGTGATCCATTGACGAATGAAGGGTTGAATGAAAAAGAAGAACGCGTCCCCACCCCCTCCGAAGCCGCATCTAGACCGGCCCAATGTGCTGCCACTCAAGGGCGAAATCGATCTGCACGTTTCTCCCGTGGTCACGGCATCACTCACCGCAATGATCGAGAAAAAACCGGAACGCGTGGTGATCGATCTTTCGGATGTGACTTACATCGATAGCGCCGGCCTGGCGGCTCTTATTCAGGCGATGCAAAAAGTGGAAGCCTATGGGGGAAAATTTTCGCTGGCTGGCTTGCAGGAGACTGTGCGGTCAATTTTCGAAATCTCGCGGCTCGATCAGGTGTTCCAGATATTCCCGGACACGGATACCGCGCTGGCCGCCACGTGAAACGGCCCCAAGCTTAGAACAAGGCGAAGGATCGCGCCTCTCCGGCTGCTATATGATGGAGGTCCACGCATATTCGTCGGGGCTCGAGGTCATTCGTGTCTGTTGGATAATCTTCATAGTAGTCTGGTTGCTGGGAGCCGTCTCGACCAAGCGCACGATTTACCGCGAAAGCAGCGCGGAGCGAGGCCGCTACTGGCTAGTGCTGGTGATCGGCTATTTTCTGGTGATCAAATCGAGTAGTCTGCCGCCCCCCTTCGACTGGCTCGTCGTTCCGCACACAAAGTTAAGCGCCTGGGTCGGTGCCTTTCTGTGCGTTAGCGGCCTTGTATTTGCCATTTGGGCAAGAGTGATACTGGGAAGAAACTGGAGCGGCGTGATCACGTTGAAAGAAGGACATGAACTCATCGAGCGTGGGCCTTACCGCGTCGTGCGTCATCCTATTTACACAGGAATCCTTGCCATGTTTGCCGGCACCGCCATCGCCATCGGGTATTTCGGCGGATGCGTAGGCTTGTTGCTCGTGTTCGTGAGTTTCTGGCTGAAACTCAAACGCGAAGAAGATTTGATGCTAAAACATTTTCCGGACAAATACGCCCTTTATCGGCGCAGAGTAAAACGCATTATTCCGTTTCTCGTTTAGCCGTGCTGCATAGGATCGCAAGCGTCTCGTTGATGTTTTGTGAAATGTCGAATTGCGCCGCGAGTTGCCTGTTTGTCGATCTCGCTGCCGCGCGCCGCGAAGGATCGGACCAGAGTCGAATAGCATCGCGCAAAGCGAGGAGATCGCCCGCGTGATCGACAATTGATCCGTGGACACCATCCTCGATGATTTCGCTAAAACCGTTGGAACGCGTGGTGATCACGGGCAAACCACAGGCGAGCGCTTCCAGACAGGCATTGGAAAATGGGTCATAAATCGTAGGTAAAATAAAAATGTCCGCGGCGGCGTAAACACGCAGCATATCCGCAACTTCACCGAGAAATTGCACCGGCTCTTTGCGCCAAAAACGCAGGCGCCTCGTCTTGTAGAGCCTTGCATTTCCGCGACCGGCAACGAGCAGCCGCATCTTGCGATCGTTGCAAAGCGCCGCTGCCTCAATAGCAAAAAGCAGCCCCTTGCGTTCCCATCCAGAGCCCGCAAATAACAGTGCGATTTGGTCTGGCTTTAAATTCAATTCGGCGCGCGACTTTTCGGGAAGCTCTGGGCCGAACCGGAATTTTTTCAATGGGATCCCGTTGCGAACAACGTCGATCTTGTCTGCCGGATAACCATAGAGATTGATGATTTCGTCTTTGACCATTTGCGAGCCAGAAATCACGCGCTTGGTGTTGCCACTGGAAAAAAGCGATTGTTCAAGGCGTAACAGATCCTGATGCTTGGAACTCAGACTTCGGACAAATCGTTTCAGGGGCAGTTCGAACTTTCTTCTGCGCTCAAGCCAGGCGCGATGGACTCCATCGCCAGCCCGATAAACGTCGCAGCTCCAGACGCGCTCAAGACTGAACAGGACATCGACCCGAAATTGGGCGCGCATTCGTTCCAGCTCGCTGGCAAATTCGACCGGCGATTTAGAATGCAAGTGCGTGATCGATCCAAACGGCCACTCGCCCGCTGGCCAGTCATTAGTAGCCACAAGCTGCACGTCATGTCCGGCTTCCATCACGCCACGCGCGAGACGTTTCAAGTACGCCTCCGCGCCGCCAGTCGGCGAATAACCGCGCCGGACAAAAACGATGCTCAGATTCTTCGGCATGCTGGGTAAGTTATATCATTTGGTTACTTCCACCTGAATGAAGCTACGCTCAGGTATGTAACGGCTCGGTTTGTCACGAATGGGAGAGTCTCCGGTCACTTCGACACTCTACAACACGCCTCTTTACACGCCTCACGTTCGCCAGAATAGTTGTAAGCCGATGCTGGGTGAAACCCTAAACGCTCCTCAGTCATTACGTTCCGCTTCACCTGCAGTTCGTACTTTACCGAGGCATTTGCTCTATTCGATTTTTGCCCGCATCGGGGGTTCCGGCCTGGATACGGATGCATTTGAGACCCTGCGTGCATCTTACCGCGGGGGATTCCTGGGCAAAGCGATCGCTTATGATAACAGGCAGAAGGAAATTCCTGCTTCGTTGATCCATTCTTTGCGCTGGCATCCGGTGCGACTTATCTCATTTTTCGATCGGCCCTACTATTACGGCGCGAAAAAAAAGTACCTTGATTGGATCGCATCCCGGCAGCTGGCCACCGGCCGCTACGATCTGTTTCATAGCTGGTCGGGCGACTGTTTGCACTCGCTGCGAGTAGCAAAACAACGCCGGATCCCTTCGATCGTCGAGATACCGACCTGGCATCGCGACGGTGGCAAAAAGAAAGCGGATTGGCCAAAAACTACGGGATCGGCAAGCAAGACTCCGGAGGTTCCAACATGGAAAGGCAGATTGTTGCTCCAGCGAAGGCGTTTTATAGAAGAATATCAACTGGCAGACCTCCTGCTTGTGTTATCAGAAAGGGCGGCTAACACCTTTCGCGTACGTGGTTTTCCGGAGGAAAAACTTTTTTACCTGCCCCGCGGGGTGGATGTGGAACGATTCAAGCCGGGAGATGGGCCGGCTAAATTTCGCGTTGTCTTTGCGGGCGCCCTGATCAAACGCAAAGGCATCCAACATGTGCTCGAGGCATGGCATCGCCTCAATCTGCCTGATGCGGAGCTATGGTTGGTTGGACATGTGCATGACGAAGCGAAGCCTTTTCTCAAACAATTCTGGCGCGATAACATCCGGGTAGTAGGATTTGCGCGCGACCCGGAGAATTATCTTAGCCAAGGTACGGTACATGTTTTTCCGTCGCAATGGGAAGGCAGCGCCAAAGTGACATACGAAGCCGCGGCATGTGCGCTGCCCCAAATCACCACGCGTGAAGCAGGCGATGTGGTGCGCGATGGCGTGGAAGGAATTATCGTGAAGCCGGGTGACGTCGACGCGATCGCAGCGGCACTCCAGCATCTGCATCGACATCCTGAAATCGTTCAGCAAATGGGCAGAGCCGCGAGACGTCGCGTAGTTGAAAATTTCACGTGGGAACATTTTCGGACGCGATTACTCGACGCATACGAAACCGCCATGCGAATGGCTCGATAATTCCGTGGTGGTCCCGCTCCTGCGGGATGACCGCCGATCATTTGTTTCGGCAGTTAGACAAACTGTGAAAATTCTTCTCGTGCAACTTAAGCGAATCGGGGATCTGATCCTGACTACTCCAGCGATCGCGGCTTTGCGCGAACGCTTTCCAGAAGCGGAAGTGACGATTGTGGTTTCCAGCGAATGCGCTGACCTGCTTCCGGCCATTTCAGGTGTCGATCGCGTTTTAATGGCGCGACGTAATCTGAGTGATCTCGCCGCCTTTCTCGCCGTCGCAGGCAATAAGTTCGATTACTGCATCGATTTCACACGAAACGACCGCTCCGCATTTCTGGCGTTCTTATCCGGAGCCCGGAAACGCGTGGTGTCATACCGGGTGCGCGATCAGTCGAAAAGCCGCGCCCGGCTTTACACTGATTTTGTCAATGTCCGTATGCGCGACTTGCACACAATCGATTACAATCTGTCTTTGCTTAAACCGCTCGGCATCGGGGATGTTTCCTCCTCGCTGCATTTGCAGTTGCCCCAATCGGCGCACGAAGAAGCCGACGCGCTCCGGCGCAATTGGAACCTCAGAAAGCCCTACATTGTTTTGCATCCCGGTTCGGCGCGCCAGGAAAAGCTTTGGGAAGCCGGGCGATGGGCGCGAGTAATCGAACGGTTCGGCCGAGAAGATGATCTGGACCTCATTCTGACAAGTGGGGCATCGAAGCACGAGCAGGCGCACATCGCGGCGATTAAGAACGAGACGCGGCAACAGATCGTCGATCTTTCCGGGAAGACGGATTTGCTCACCCTGGCAGCATTGATTGGCGAGGCACGGCTCCTGGTCACGGTCGATTCTGCACCGATGCATCTCGGGGCCGCGACACATACAGCACAGGTGATCCTGTTCGGGCCAACCAACCCGTTTCACTGGCGACCGAGGGAAAGTCCCGCACTCATTCTGCAGGGTAAAACGCCTCAGCCGGTCACTGAGTTCTCTCCGGTCCAGCCGCGCCTTCCCATGAGTCAAATCTCGACGGAAGCAGTGATCAGTGCTATGGATTTCCTGCTGTCGCAGCATGCGGCGGCCCGAACGTCATGAGCGGCGCAAAAGCGGCTAAGAAAAAACAGTCATTCTGGCAAACGTTGCGTGCAGCCTCCGGTTCTTACCGACGGCTCTACGGTTACGTCAAACCGTACAAGGCCCGCTTTATCACAGGCCTGGCACTGGGTCTTGCCTACGGCGGCGTCAATTCACTTTTCCCGTTAGCGATTGCCCGGGTGACAAGCACGATTTTCCACGGCACCGCTCCCAATCCGATGGCCATGCGCTCCAATCTTCACGCGCTCGATACAGGCCCAAAAATTAATTCAATCATCCTGATCTGTCTCGCTATCCCGGCGATCATGATGGTGCGCAGCCTCTGTTCCTATGGAAGTACCTATTGCATGCAGTGGGTCAGCAATAGGGTGGTGAGTGATATCCGGAATCAGCTTTTCAGCAAGATGCTCCGCAACTCGATGGACTTCTTTAACAAGGCGCGCTCGGGATTTTTGATGTCGCTTATCACGAACAATACCCGCGTCATGCAGATGGCTTTGAGCACCGTCGGCAGCGATATTTTCAAGCAGCCGATCACCATCGTCGGAGCAATCAGTGTGCTGCTGGTGATGGATTGGAAGTTTACCCTGGTCACGCTGATTCTCTTTCCAACGTGTTTGCTGCCGCTTCGCGTTTACGGTCAACGCGCCCGAAAGGCAGTGCAAAACGAGCAGGAAGGCATGGCCGAAATGGTCGTGACAATGCAGGAAACGTTCGCCGGCATTCGTGTGATCAAGTCCTTCGCGCGGGAGGCTCACCAGGAAAAGGAATTTAAGCGGAGCAATCAAACGCAGTTTTCCCAGATGATGCGCATCATCCGATCGTTGGAAGCTGTCGGACCGCTGGTCGAGACGATTGCCGCAATAGGCGTGGGAATTGCGTTGCTTTATGTTTACAGCGCGAACCTGAGCGTCGGGCGATTTTTTGGACTGATCTCAGGAATTTTCATCCTCTACGACCCGATCAAAACACTTAGCAGGATCCATCTCGTGATGCAGCGCTCGATGGCCGCTACGACTTCAATTTTCTCGCTTCTCGATTCGCAGCCAACTGTCCAGGACGCGCCAGATGCTATTGCGCTCAGTTCGTCACAGGGCCGGATTGACTTTGAAGATATGACATTCCGTTATGCCAACACGGTCACGGATGCGATCAGCAATCTCACTTTGCATATCGAGCCCGGCAAAACCTATGCCCTGGTCGGCGCCAGCGGCGCAGGAAAGAGTACGATTCTCTCGCTCATCCTGCGTCTATACGATCCGACTTCCGGTGCTGTAAAAATTGATGGTCGCGATCTGCGCTCGGTGACCCAGAAATCGTTGCGCGAACGGATCGGGCTCGTTACTCAGGAGACGTTCCTGTTTCACGATACGATCTTCAGCAATATCCAGTTCGGCCGGCTGAATGCGACGCCGGAAGAAATTCGCGAAGCAGCGCGAGCCGCCTATGCACACGATTTTATTATGGCTCAGCCGAAGGGTTATGAAACGGTGATTGGCGATAAAGGATGTCTTCTTTCCGGCGGCCAACAGCAGCGTCTCGCCATCGCTCGCGCGGTGCTCAAGAACGCGCCAATTCTTTTACTGGATGAAGCCACTTCATCGCTCGATTCCGAATCGGAACAACAAATTCAAAGAGCCCTGGCTGAGCTGGCGACAGGGCGCACGGTAATCGCCATCGCACATCGGTTATCCACTGTCTTATCCGCCGATCAAATCATCGTGATGGACAGTGGCCGCATCAAGGAGATTGGCACGCACGCCGAGCTTCTCGAAAAATCCGGCTACTATCGCCGGCTGTACGATCACCAATTCAATCGCATTCCCGAGGAGGTGGCTACTGAGCCAGCCTTTGCTATCGAAGAGTTGGTGTAGCGACCAGAGTTAAAAAGTTAAAAGAGTTACAATGTTAAAAAAGAAGGACGGGAATAGCGTGTTGTGACACTGCAGCAACTCAACTTTCTAACCATTTAATCCTTTTAACTTTGTACTCTGCCTTTTAAGCAATGGCCTTTAACATCGACCTGCATACACATTCTTTTTTTTCCGGGGACGGTGTCTCCAGTCCGGAAGACATGATTGCAGCCGCGCGCGCCAAAGGTTTGCACGGCTTTGCTATCACCGATCATAACACATGCGATGCGGTCAATTACCTTCTCCAAAAAGGTTTGATGCGACTGGATGGATTGCCGGTGGATGATTTTCTCATTCTCCCAGGAGTGGAAGTGACGACCGCCGATGGCCATCTTCTCTGCATCGGCGCGGAGCTTCCTTACCTCAAGGGAAAACCGGCACGCGAAGTCTGCGACATAATCCACCAGCGCGGCGGGCTCGCCATTCCTCCGCACCCGTACGATTTGTTTCGGGCAGGGATCCGTTTTTCCATTCTAGAAACGTTACCTATCGATGCGATCGAGGTGTTCAACGCCGCGACAACGCTTCGCCGCTATAACCGCTACGCGTTCAAGTACGCGCAGATTCGGGACTTGCCTATGACCGCCGCGAGCGACGCGCACCATGCCGCCGCCGTTGGCACCGCTTACACGATCGTGAATACCGAAGATTTTTCCGTAAAAGGAATTCTCGCGCAGATTGTAAAGAGCAATGAATTGAATCAAAAATACCAGACCCCGCGCGACAGCCTTCGCAAAACCTGGAACAACTGGCTGCGACTGCGACGCCGGAAAAGAATCCCGGAACTAGCTGCAAAAGACCGCAGCCACAATGGCCATTAGCTTACTGGACCACCGGCTACACACGTTTCAACGCGTTAACATTTCAACGTTTTAACTCCCGTTATGCCTGCCTATATCATCGTTGAAATCGACATCATCGATCCAGTTGGGTACGAAGATTACAAGAAGCTCGCCGGTGCGACTGTGGAGAAGTACGGCGGCAAATACATCGTCCGCGGCGGCGAGACTGAAGTGTTGGAAGGCGACTGGAAACCGAAGCGCATGGTGGTGCTTGAATTCGAATCCGCGCAGCGGGCCAGGGAATGGCTTAACTGCGAGGAATATCGCGAGCCGCGCAAGATGCGCCACCGCACAGCCAGGACAAACATGATCCTGGTCGAAGGGAACGCCCCGCTCTAGCCGCGTGAAGGAGGTCGCTGTAGCCGGGATCGGTGATCCCGGTCAGGATCTTCCAGCTACGGAGATTTCCGATTGACCTTGGCCGGAAGCATCTGCCAGTCTCAGCAGTTATGCGACTGCTGCTCGAAATAGTAATTGTTGCTGGCTTGATTTACCTTGGCTGGAATAGGCCTTTCAAAGATTGGGCTGCTCAAGGGACCGCAATGGCAACCTCTAGAATTCATGCCCCGGCATGGGAGGACCATTCAGCCGCGCCAACGCCACCACCAGCAAAAAGAAACCCACGCTGACAGGGATGCGCTTCTCCCAAGCGGCGGTCACGCGGCGAGGATGAATCAGCTATCAACTATCCACAATCGGTTATCGACTCTTCGATTACTCAATCACTTCCTCAAGCTGCGTCCCGAGAACATCTACGGTTCCGTCGGAGTTAAGGTAGCGACCGAGTGCAATGTGAAGCCAGTATCGCTTTTCGCCTTCCACAGTGAATTTATCCGCCTGTGTGACGGTGATCGTTCCGGGTGCGTATCGCCCCGTTTGTGCTATCACGTCGATGAACAGATTCCAAGTCCGGGTTTGTGCGACCTCGACAAGCGCGCGTGCGATCGTCTCCTTCTGCTCCTCAGATGGTCCGATCTGTCCACCGGCAACCCCAGCAAGGCGAGCGACATCGGCCCGCGTCAATGCTGGCTGCGCGCTGGTTGCGGTCACTATTGCCTGCGCTGCGTTTGTGGCAACCGTCTGGCCAACGTAGTTAGTTGTTCCATCTTGGGACAGTGCGCCTTTAATTATTGCGGCCAGCGCGGGAGCGTTCTTGGTGTTCAGATTAACGATCCCAGTTCGGGGATACGAGCTGCTGACGGGATTGTAGCCGAAGAAGTCGAGCACTGGAGCATCCGAGCTGGCCGAATGAAAGTCCAGGGTCGGCTGACTTGGGTCTGACGTCACGATACCGTAGCCGAATTCTCCTACACTCGTGAAGGCATGATTAATTACCTGTATACCGCCATTGGGATTCGGCGCGCCGTAGGGCCGGTGAGGCTGATTGGCATTGCTATTGTATGGAACATCACTCGTCTCCATGCCATAGGCGAACGTGTTCGGAGCGTACTCGATGACGGTCGTATGAGTCTGCCACTTCTTGTTGCTACCTGTCAGAGTCGTATCAAGGTCGTCGGCATCGGAGTCGTATTGATCGATAAGTGATGCGCCGACCGAAAACGTCTTGAAAAGACGCTGTGCGTTGTACTCCCCTCCTGCGCACTGAAGTCGAAACAAAGCATAAAGGAGAATCTGGACAAAATCGTTTTGTCGGTTGCCACCCCTCAAACACGGAACATGACCAAGCGCATTCGGATTTGGATCATGCCATGGTCCATTGTGGCCGATGTACTTCCAGTGACCGGGTTGAGGATTGCCGTTCGGATCCGGTCCGAGCAGACTAGATTTTATCCACTTCAGTCCGAATAGATTGGCGATATCCTGCTCCGTGCCGCAAAGATGGCCCCTTCCCTTGCCTTTGCCATATCCCCTTTTGCGACCATTATTGTTGCAGCTATCGGGATTAGGTTTCACCAAGTCAAGATTATCCAGGCAAAAGCGGCCTTCACTTAAATTATCCTCCAAGTACGGCCAATCGGGCGCCGGCTTATTACGTTCCCGGGAAAAAGTTCCCATGTATTGGAGTACATTCTGGCTGAAGGCGAGCGAACTCCGAAGCTTTAACAATTCCTGCCGGGTTATGAAAGCTTGATCCGTCCTCGAGTTGAAAACATCCGTCGCAACAGAACTAAAAGGATAACTCGCGATCGGAACGGGTTGGTCATTAATATCGAAAGTGAATGGCGGATCGCCAAAATCGAGCAAGTAACTGCCATAGTTATCCTGTTTCGTGCAGCTTGTCTCTCCCGTAAAACCAGGATCACCATTGGGAAAATTGGTGAACGTCCGCTGTGTCGTCGCGTAATTCCGCCAGCCTACGATGTTCTCGATCTGGCTTTGTGGGGGCGCATACGTCCCCAACGCAGTGAGGTCGGCAAGACCTACTGTCCCTTTTCGTCCAACACTTACTAGCCATGGAGTCGGAGCGGGATTACAGCCTTCACCAGGGTTACCTGACCAACCGGGAAATCCTGCGAGGTTCATATCGAGTAACCCTCCCTCGTCGTACGCGGCGAACGCATACCTGCCAATCACAGTCGTGGGGGCGGGCGCTTGGGCAGGGCCTTGAGAAGCTACCAGCACCCAATCGGGCGCGATAAAGGTCGGCGTTGGCGAAGGGTTGACGCTTGTATCACTCGGATCCCCTCTCGGAATCAAGTAATGGCTGTTCCAGCGAGTTGTACTGATCGAACGGCCGTTTGCAGAAGGACTCATCGAAGACACACTGGAAGTGCGGTTAGTGGGATCCCCTGAAAAGCTGCGCCGGATTAGGTTTGGAATGAAAGCATCCCCGTACCGTGTCGGCTGAATATTAGCTACAGTCACTGCGGGGGTGTTGATTATCTCCTGCTTGAGATCGTTGACCACAATATCCAGAGCGCTAAGGGCCAGCAGACCGGCCGAGGTATCGTTAAAGCTGGAGTGGGCAAGCTGCCTCTCGGTCCTTGTACGGGTGAAATAAGCCAGAACCAAGCCGGTCAAAAGCACAACAAATGCAAGAGCAATCATCAGAGCAGCGCCCTTGTATGAGCGGCTGTGGGAATGACAGAGAGCTCTCATGGGGCTGGTGTCGGGGTTGGACTGGATACTGGTGCGGGGGCGGCCAGGAGCGTAGGTGGGGAGATATAGAAGTAGCGTTCATACAGCCGAATACCAGCAAGTGCTGGGCGCGGTAAACGTGCATTTCCATCCACAGTGCTCCGCCAGTTCGCAATCAGAGCTCCGGGAACCTGCCCATTGTAGTCCGCCAAGGTTTGTATCAAGGTTGTAATATTCGAATTGCTCAGGAGCACTTTGCTCTTGGAGTCAATCGCAGCAACATCCACAATGATCGCGGCTACATCTTGCATCCCACCGACACTCGCATGCCCGGACGTCGTATCCCATGGGATCGTAGATAAATTCCCGCTTTTGAGAAGGTAGTAATATTCGAACCGAAAGGTCTGCGCGCCGATGATCTCGTAGTCTGAGTCAGCCGCGCTCGTATCAACTGCCGAAGGCCAATTGTCTCTAATGGTCTGCGGTAGGAACATCACTGGTATCCAACTCGATGAAACTCCGTTCCAAGCGAGACCTTTGGCCAGCCGCTCCGTCCTGTTGTAGGAAGCTGAAGTGTTGTCCGAGTTTACCCGATAGCTGACAAGTGAGATCGAGCTCTTTCCCGTGTAGGTTGGGGCTGGCGAAGGTGACGTAGCAAAATAGCCGGGCAATGCGGTATAGAATGTTACCTGGTCATTGCCGTTCTGTGGTATTGACGGAGATTTCAAATAGTAATCGACGTCGGCGCGTTTCACCATTTGCGCGAAATCGACGGCCATTCGATCCAGCAGTTGTCGTGCTTGTGAGTCCGCGTCCATCTGTTTGTGACCCAATGTCATGATGGTCGCAGCATTGTTCAGAAGCTGAGCAGACAAGAGAACTAGCAGCACGAGGACGCCGACGCTCACCAGGAGTTCGGCCAAGGTAAAGCCATCTGGCCGGCGGATTCGAGCGCCAAACTGTAGTGGCAGGCGTGTCGCCTGCGTCGGGATAAGCGTTACAGCCGGCACGACTGTCTCTACGGAAGTCTCGTTGTCCCGACTTCTAGTAAACTGCCGAACAAGGCAAGGTGGCAGCCTGTCTTCCTCAGATACGTCGCTTCCTAGTCCTATAGTCTTGTGATCAACCATGCTCAATTCCTGTCGAAGGCGGCGAATATCTCCATGGATCCGCCTGGCGTGCTTGTTGTGGGATCAACTGGTGCTGGCCAAGTCACCTTTAGATTGGCATAACGCAGCTCAGCAGAACCGCTCCATGTTATTTTCAATCGGTACCGAGAGTTATCACTCAGCGAAGTCGAAGCCTGCCCGGCGCTATCGAAGTATGCTGTTTTGTCAGTTCCGAACGTAATCGCGAACTGTGAGGATGTCCCCGAGCCTTTCGGGGTGGCTCGCAGATCGGCGACGACCCCAGTGATGAGATTAGTAGCGGCCATTTGAGAAATCGCATTGCGATTTGTTTGAACTCCAACCGGTACCAAGCCGAAAACAGCAATCAAACAAAAGGCCGCGATACCGATGGCGAAGGTCAATTCAACCAAAGAAAAGCCGCCAGTCTTGCTCTTGCCGCACCTCATGGCCGGTAAATGCGAATCGCACCGCTCGTGGGAGCAATTTGTATCGCTGCGTGATTTCCTACATCCTGATTTGTTGGCACCGGTGGGACGACGGTCCCGTGCGTTGGCTGGAAGTCGATTTCCATCAAACGAGCAATTTCGTCTGCATTCGTCGAAGTCGCGATACGGGCGACGCCAATCGGATCGAAGTAGATTCCTTTGTCAAAGCGGTATTGATAATCAGAGTTCAATGGTGATCCCAAAGGCCAGGTGAACGGGGTGACGGTGGCGGAGGCTGCGTTGCCAAGAGTGTAGGTCGCGCTGCTGGGCTGATATCTCGCCATGTTTGAATTTGGGTGTGCCGTTGGGGTCCAGGATGGAAAATCCACAAGGAAATGCAGATTCTCGTACCTCTCCAGCTTTCCGACCGCCACCAGGTGCGCACCGCGATATTCCGGCTTGGTTGGATCGGCATAGTTCGACTGCCAATCGGACCCCTGATTACTTGTGGTAAATTGAAAATGCCGCATTCCGTCCTTTGAAGCGACGACTGCGAGTGCAACTCTCCCATACGGCGCAGGCCCGGTCGTAACTTGAGGGCTAACAGCGGGATCGACGGAAGAATCCACCTCAGCAAAACCAACAAAGACATAGGTGTGGTTCGCCTTTGCGTACACTCGCGCGTTTTCGAGTAATCCTTTTACTCCGTAAATGGCGCCGGCGACGTCGGTCCCGCCTTTGATGGTCGTGAACGCCGGGGCGATCAACACCAGCAAGAGGCCGATAATGCCGACGGCGATCAGCAATTCGAGCAAGGTAAATGCGTTGCGACGTTGAATCGTTGAGTCGTTGAATCGTTGAACCGTTGCTGTTGGCTCCGGGCGAAACCGATGCTCGATACTCGATGCCCACCACGGCGGGCAAGCTGGATATCGAATGGATTCGGACTTTGTCATTAGCGCCGCGCATTATGCACTTGTAGGATTTCGCCCTACAAGCAGAATTTACGGCAGCTGTTGCGGCGGTCCCGGCTGCCGAGGAAAAGCCCTCAAGCTGCTGTCCATTTCGCGCAGTTCCCGGCCTCATTTGCGCCAACTGACCACCTGTCACGCCGCCTGCTCGCGAACGCCTTCGGAGTAGCTTCAACGAAGGCGGATGACTATCAGCTTTCTGGGCCTACTCGATCGCCACGTGTACCCAGTCACGCTGTTCACCTCGACCATGAATCCTGCAAGGCTATTAGCATTCGGCGCATAGCGGCCCGACTGGGCTACGACATCGATTAGCAAGTTCCACACGCGCGTTTGGGAGATCGAGAAACCTAACCCGCCTCTTTCAAAACCCTTCCCGAAGCAAGCGAGCAATAACACCTTTTGCGTAGCTTCCAGATCAGTCAGCAACGTTTGCCACGTATCCGGGCGTGGTAGAAAGTTGCGAGAGCCATGCCTCAAAATATCGACAGCATTCTCGACGCCGCGGAGCAGCAGCAGGCGAGCGACGTGTTCCTTCAGGAGGACGAGGTACCGCGGCTTAAGATCAATGAACAAATCGTCGTGCTCGGTAAGGAACCCCTGTCGCTCGCGCAGATGACCGCCCTCTGGCAGGCCTGCGGCGCGAACGCCCAGGGCGATGGCGACATGGATCGCGACAGCGGCTTCATCTCGCGCACGCATACGCGCTACCGAGTGAACCTGCACCGCACTATGGGCCGTCTCGGTGCGGTCCTGCGCCGCATCAAGAGCAGCATGCCTACATTGAAAGCGCTCGGAGCGCCGGAGTGGCTTCTGACCCGATGGGGCACTCGCGAGCACGGCCTGATTCTTATAACCGGACCAACCGGCTCAGGCAAATCCACCACTATAGCGTCCCTCCTTCAATGGATGAACGAGAACTTGGTGCGACATGTAGTGACGATCGAGGATCCCGTCGAGTATCAGTTCACCAGCAATCGCTGTCATTTCACCCAGCGACAGGTCGGACGAGACACCGGCGCTTTTGCGACCGGATTGCGGAGCGCCCTTCGTCAGGCGCCAGATGTCATTTTTGTCGGTGAGATTCGTGATTACGAGACTGCGTTGACGGCGCTGCAGGCCTCGGAAACCGGACATCTCGTTGTTTCTACCATGCATTCGGAGAGGGTTGGGGACACGATGGAGCGCTATTTGAATCTTTTCCCGACCGCAGACGCGAAGCATGGTGTGAACCTTTTGGCAAACCAGCTGTCTGGTGTGCTGTGCCAGAAGCTGGTTGAATCTACTGATGGAGGCTTGCATTTGCTGGTGGAACATGTCGAAAATGCGGGGGCCATGCGCGACTGGATCGCGAGACGAGAGTTGCAGAACATTGATCAGTATATCTCCCGCGGATCGGACCCTGCCGCCGTTTCATTTTTGCAATCGACACTCAAAGCTCTCAAGGCCAAGATCATTACGGAAGCGACCGCCATGGCTTCGGTCAGCAATGAATCCGAGCTTCGTCGCGCCATGAGGGGAATCGGCTAGACAAGTCCCCGGCGCCATTTGAATCCTTATGAAGGGACATGACTTGATCGATTTTCTGCAGCTTGCGGCTGAGCGGGGAGCTTCTGATCTTCATTTGACAGCGGGGGCGCCACCCATGACGCGGGTCGCTGGTGTCATCCAGCCGCTGACGGAAGAGCCGCTGTCAGCGGAAGACACACGAAGACTGGTTATCGATACCTTGAAGGAGGGGCAACGGGCGAAGCTGGAAAACGAGTGGCAGCTT
This sequence comes from Candidatus Dormiibacterota bacterium, assembly GCA_035472675.1. Taxonomy (GTDB): domain Bacteria; phylum Verrucomicrobiota; class Verrucomicrobiia; order Chthoniobacterales; family UBA10450; genus Udaeobacter. Next base: position 1,662 of record DATIOX010000079.1, on the reverse strand, counting down.
GACTTCGCGTTGCAGGTCGGTGATCTCGGGCGCTTTCGCGGAAATGCGTGCTATGTGTCAGGTGCAATTGAGGCCAATTTCCGACGTATCCCTTCTGAGGTCGGCGATCTAAAGTCGTTGGGACACTCTCCCGTGGTGGACCGCTGGTGTGACGAGAGCACGGGCCTGGTGCTGGTGACTGGCGCGAGCGGTGAAGGCAAGAGCACAACGCTGGCGAGCATGGCCCAGACGATAGCCCGACGGCGTTCGGTCAACATCGTCAGTATTGAGGACCCGATCGAATTTGTTCATTCGCAGGGGCGAAGCCTGGTGAACCAGCGCGAGGTTGGTTCCGACACGCACAGCTTCGCGTCAGCGCTCAAGAACGCGTTGAGACAGGATGCGGACGTCATTCTTGTGGGCGAGTTGCGGGACACGGACACGATCCAAACTACGCTTACAGCGGCGGAAACGGGGCACCTCGTGATTGGAACCATGCACACGAACGATGCGCCAACGGCCATTGGGCGCATCCTCGATGCCTTTCCAAAGGAGGGCCAGCAGTTCGTCGGTGCCCAACTTGCGTGGTCGCTGTTGGGAGTTGTGTGCCAGTACCTCCTGCCGCGAAGCGACCAGTCAGGCCTGGTTTTGGCCACGGAATTGTTAACGGTGAACTCGGGAATCGAGGCGTGTATCCGGGACCGGCGTCTTGCGCAGATACCGGGATTGATTCAAATCGGAGGTCCGGACGGCATGCATACCGTGGACGATAGTCTTATCGAGTTGCTCCTGGCTGATCGCATCAGTCTCATGGACGCGCTGACTCACGCGAGGGACCCCAATTTTGTGAAGGAGCAGTTCCAGCAAGCTTTGAAGACCCAGAGAAAAGGGTGGTTTGCCGGAGTTTTCGGCAAATAAATCTTGGTAAGTGCAATCGCCATTCAACACTGAGCGCCGAAGACGATCGATAAGTCACAATCGTGGTGCGTGACGGTGAGCGCTTTCTTGCCGATGCCAATGAAAATGTGACTGCGTTTGACCGCGCGCAGTCTGGCATACCAACAAGCCGCCGATGAACCATGGTGGCGGCATTTTGTGCCGCCAGATTATTTTGCGCCCACGTCTGCGTCGCAGTCTCACCGTCCGAAGGAAGATTAGCTATCACCTACTTGTCACGCCGTCTTGTCACGTCGGAGCCTTCTTGACGCGCCGTAGCCGTAGCGTGGGAGGCAGCGAAGGCAGAAGCCCAATGCGAAGGCGAATCGCCTATCAACTATCACCCACCTGTCCGCCGTAGCCGAGGCAAAGGCGGATCAGCTATCAGCTATCGACTGTTCGATTACTCAATCACTTCCTCCAGCTGCGCGCCGAGCACGCCCACACTTCCGGATACCAAGTCGCGACCAAGCGCGATGTGGAGCCAGTATCGCTTTTCGCCCGCGTGCCACAGATGTGCGGCATCTATGCTCCGGTTAATCGAGATTCAGCTCCTTTTTGACCTGCTCCCATGGCACGCCCGGTTTGCCGGCATTGCGTTCAATTGCGCTGCGAAGCTCGATGAGATCTTCCATGTCTTCGATACGCTCCTGAAGGCGACGCATGTCGGCAGCCAGCGACTCCAAGGTCGGTTTCTTGAGGCTGGTGGCATTACTCATAGGCTTTCTTGCGATCTCTGACAGCATA
>DATIOX010000078.1:0-24913 GCA_035472675.1 Candidatus Dormiibacterota bacterium | reverse complement strand
ACCAGGTGCAAATGCTGCCAAGCCCGCCTCGCAATATTCGATGCCCAAGTAAGATCGTAGCAACTGACATCGTCCAGATGAGCTGTGGCCAACATTGCCGCCTCGGCTTCCGGCTGATACTCGTCGAATGACAGAATCTGCTGACCTCCGCCTCGTTTGGTCGTTCGAGAGCGGTCGCGCTCATCCATTACAAAATTCTGGAGCGACGTTAACAAGAACGTACGAAGACGGCCCCTCTCTTGATCGGCACGGCTCAAGGCTTTTTTTCCAAGCAAATAAGCGAAAAAGCCTTGCACAAGATCCTGAGCATCGGCCGGTGAATATCCGCGGCGGCGGAGAAAAGCATATAGCGGTGGCCAATAGGTCTCGCAGAAGGTAGCCAGCGCCTGCTGAGATGATTGCGTTGGTTCGACCTGCCGTTGTGCGTGCAAGACCAGAGTCCAATGCGTCGTTTGAAACGAGGCACCGCCCTCCTGCAACGTTCCCGGTATCGCTTTCGTAAGCCTATTTTATCTACAAATTCATATTTTATCCATCTCTCCAACGGCAGATGCCGAGACTGTGGAAGAGAATGATCCACGTAATAAATCCTGCATTCCACATGAGCACGGGGCGCCTGGTTATTCATAAGATGAGGAGAATAACGAAAACGCGAAGGACTCTTTACCTTTCGGCGCTTGCCATCGGCTTCGTTTAATCCCTGCTGCCTTGGGGGCACCGACACGGACCGTTGGCTTCATCGATGGGGAGGCGAAGCTTAGCAATCTCGTCGCTGAGCTTAGCGCTTGGGTCTTTACCCCGAAAGACGGAGCGAATATTCCCTCCCAGGTGGCACCGCAAAATCCGACGGACGAGCAATACCCGGCGTCTGACAATCATCGATCTTGGGCTAGCAAAACACATCCCAATGTCGAACCAAACGCAGTCTTACATCCAACTTCAAAAGCGAAAGCTGATATGAACACCATGGGAGACGCTCCTTCGGCTCAATCGACTGAGGATAGCAAACTGGAAGAGTACGATCTTGTAATTCTCGGCGATGGCACAGGATCGACTCTCGCGGCATGGACCTTTGCTGGTCGAGGACAGCGTGTCGCAGTGATCGAGCGCAAATACATTGGCGGATCGTGCCCTAACATCGCCTGTCTGCCCAGCAAGAACATCATCCACAGTGCGAAGGTTGCATCGTACGTTCGCAGAAGTGAAGACTTCGGCATCGTAAAAAAAGGGTTCGCAGTCGATATGTCCGGTGTCCGCAGCCGCAAACGCCGGATGGTATCGGGGCTTAACGAATTTTATCTCGAGAATTACAACAAGACCGGCGCGGAATTCATTCTCGGCTCCGGCCGATTCATTGGTCCCCGGACTTTGGAGGCCACCCTTCCCGACGGAACGCGCCGTCAACTCCGCGGAACCAATGTGATCATTAGTACAGGTACGCGCGCCAAGCTGGAATCAATTCCTGGCCTTGCTGACGCGCAGCCACTCACGCATGTGGAAGCACTGGAACTCGATGAAGTTCCTGAACATGTCCTTGTGATCGGCGGTGGTTACGTCGGAATCGAATTGTCCCAGGCCTTGCGTCGGTTCGGCAGTAAGGTGTCCGTCATCGATCGCAATGAGCGATTGTTGCATCGACAAGACCCGGATGTGACCGAAGCTCTGCACCGCCTGTTTGCCGATGAGGGCATCGACACAGTTCTTAATGCGCGGATCAAGCGGGTATCAGGGAAAACGGGCGAGTCGGTAAGAATTATTCTCGACCAAAATGGAGTGGAGAAAACGCTCGAGGGCAGTCATGTGTTGGTTGCGGCAGGCCGCACTCCGAACACACAGGGGTTAGGGCTGGAATTAGCCGGTATCGAACTAGCGGATCGTGGATACCTGAAGGTCAATGAGCGGCTTCAGACGACGGCGACGGGCGTTTGGGCGATCGGCGAGGTCGCAGGCAGCCCGCAGTTTACCCATGTTAGCATTGACGATTTTCGTGTGGTCCGCGACAACCTCGACGGCGGTAATCACGTGACCACTGGCCGACAAGTTCCGTTCTGCCTTTTCACAGATCCGGAATTCGCGCACATCGGCCTGAGTGAGAACGAAGCTAAAGCGCAGGGCATTGCCTATCGCTTGTTCAAAATCCCAATGGAAGCGGTACTGCGCGCACACTCGCTTTGTGAAACACGAGGATTCTTGAAAGCGCTGGTTGAAATCGATAGCGATCGCATCCTTGGCTTCACCGCCTTCGGCGTCGACGGAGGAGAAATCATGTCTTCGGTTCAGATTGCCATGACCGCAGGTCTGCCCTACACCGCATTTCGCGATGCCATTATCACCCACCCAACTATTGCGGAGGGGCTTAGTGTGTTGTTCTCGTCCGAACCTTTGCCGCCATCATGAACATCGCGCTGGCAGTAAACGTAAAAGAGCGACTGATTTCTGCGGTCAAAGGACTGCGCGGATTGATGGGCAGCCCATGCGGAGCAATGGAAGGACACGGTCAAGAAAGCTCGTTGATGCGACCGTCGAGAGATTTTTTCCGTAAGGGAACGTTTGCGGCGCCACTAATCCAATAACGCCCCGGGCGTCATAATATGAAGCAGATTCTCTGGCTCAAGACACTCATTTGGGGGCCATCCTAAACAAATTAAACATGAACACTATTTTGAGTCCTACAGCTAAGCTCGAGGAATCTTTGCAGGACATTGCGTTCGACTTGCCAAGCCGATTTCCGATCGTTCGGTGGGCTTCGATTCCGTTGCGCCTGATCGTTGGCTTTGGTTTCATCGAGCATGGTTTCGCCAAGCTTTCTAAGGGCCCCGACGCATTCGCCGCTATCCTGCACGCGCTAGCTGTGCCTGCGCCACGTTTCGTGGTGTGGATCACCATACTGACGGAGCCGCTTGGCGGCTTAGCAATACTTCTGGGCGCCTTCGTCTCCCTGGTCAGTTTGCCGATGGCGGCGCTTCTGTTAGTAGCGATTTTTACTGTGCATCTGCCCTATGGGTTTAGTTCGATCAAGCTCATCGCCGTAGGTGCTACTGGCGCGCAGTTTGGACCGCCGGGCTATGAAATGTGACCTGCTCTACCTAGCCTGCCTGGCGGCCCTCGTCTTGGGTGGCTCGGGACCATTGGCTATAGATGGACTCCTCAGAAAAAACAGGCGGACGTTGAAGCACAAGGGCCACCACGAGTGGAGCGTGTCGTGAACCCCAAACGCTGTTTCGTAATCATCCTTTCACTCGGCCATGCCGCGTTCGCTCTGGCGCAACCTGTTCCGCAAACGCCAGCAGTCCCTGTCACCGCCGACAACTACAACCGCGCCCAGACAGAGGTCTATTTTGGCCAAACTGTCAAAGGGGGCGCCTTGGGCAAATTCCGGCATGGCCGCGAGCTGGCGCCGATCGCCAACCGGGGCATAGTTCGGCCCAATCGTGACACGCTGTATTCGTTCGCGGTGTTCGACTTCGACGCCGGTCCGGTGACGGTCACGCTGCCAGACGCCGCCAAGCGTTTCATGGTGATGCAGGTAGTCAATGAGGATCAGTATACCCCGGCGGTCTTTTATGGTGCAGGCAGGCACACGCTGACAAAGGAGGGGATCGGTACGCGATATGGCATTGTCGCGGTGCGCATGCTGGTCGATCCAGCAAACCCGCAAGATGTCCAGCAGGTCCGCGCCTTGCAGGATGCGCTCACGGTGAGCCAGCAAAGTCCTGGCACATTCGAAATCCCCAACTGGGATGAAGCAAGCCTCAAGAAGGTACACACTGCGCTTTTGCAACTTGGAGAGACGATTTCCGATACAAGACGCATGTTCGGCGCTAAGGAGGATCAAGTTGATCCAGTGCGACACCTGATCGGAACTGCATTAGTTTGGGGCGGCCTTCCCGAAAAAGACGCCCTCTATCTCAACGTGACGCCGGACAACACCGACGGCGCCGCCGTTTACAAGCTCAGCGTCCGGGATGTACCTGCCGACGGCTTCTGGTCAATTACCGTCTACAACGCCAAGGGCTACTTGGAACCAAACCAGTACAATGCCTATTCTGTGAACAACGTCACGGCCAAGAAAAATGCGGACGGCTCGGTTGCGGTTCAGTTCGGCGGCTGCGACGGCAAGATTTCGAATTGTTTGCCGACTATGCCGGATTGGAATTACATGGTGCGGATCTTTCTCCCGCGCGCCGAAGTCTTGAACGGCAAGTGGAAATTTCCAGAAGCGCAGCTCGTGAATTGATTTCAGCATGAAGCAGATTCTCTGGCTTAAGACACTCATCTGGGGCTTCATCGCCGGCCTATTGGCCGGACTGGCGATGCTCCTAACGATGGCACTTTTGCGGCTGTTCCTCGGCTGGCCAACACCGACGGAACTGATTTTCGATCGGGTTTTTCCGCTGCTTACTGTCGAATTCTTCATTGGCTCGCTCGTCCGGGCGGGTGGTTACACGCCGCTCAAACTCCAGGGAGTTTTCGGCGCGTTAACCGCGCAAGTGATTGTCGCCGGATTGGGAGGCGTACTGTATGCGTTCTATCTAACGCACCGTGACCGGCGTGGCTGTTTGCGGCCTGTCGGCAACTCATTGCTCGACGCGCGCGGCTTGCGTTTGATAATTCCTGGTGTCCTAGCCGCAACGATCCTCTTCGTCGCCCTGCTTTGGCCGACGCTTCTCACGAATTACCGCGGCTTTCCGCCGGGCCTCGCGCACGCCATTGCTTCTCTGGAAATGCTAATTTCGTTTTCGGTCTGCGGGCTCGGGATCATGTTTTTTTATGGTTTGCTAAATAGGTCTCCGTGCAGAGGGACGCTGGACGAACCCGCTACAGGGGGGGCGCGATTGGTCGGTCGCCGCCGCTTTGTCGCGCTCGGAATCGGAGCGGCCCTGGCACTCGCGCTTGGGAGCACCCTGCGTCGGCTTTTTCGGATGGGCACTTTTAGTTATGACGGTCGGCAATATCGCGGACCGAACGTTCAGAAAATCACACCCATCCGTCCGCAGGACGAATTTTATCAAGTCTCTAAAAACCTGATTGATCCTGACGTCGCGCGCGAGTCCTGGCGTTTGGACATTGTAGGCCAAGTTGAAGACCCGCGTGTTTATTCTTTCGCCGACATTGCCGCGATGCCTGCTGTCGAGCAGGAAACGACGTTGCTCTGTATTTCCTACGGAGTAGGTAGTGGCCTTTGCTCCAACGCTATTTGGAAAGGCGTCCCGCTGCCGACACTGCTCGCGCAGGTAAAGCCAAAGCCCAACGTCACGACTGTTCTCTTTCGCGCAGCTGATGGGTATTACGAGACGTTTCGGTTCGACAAGGCAATGGAGCCGACGACCTTGGTCGCGTATGAAATGAACGGCGAGCCGTTGCCAAGGCGGCACGGCTTTCCGTTGCGGCTGATTGTTCCCGGCCTGTACGGCGAAAAGAACCCAAAGTGGCTCACCCGCATCGAGCTCTTGAATGAGGCGGATGGCCGCTTGCACAGGCGCCACGGCTGCGGTTTTTATAAGCAACAAGGCTGGGGACGTGAAGGCGATGTAATCCCGACTCATAGTCGCATCGACGCGCCCCAGGTTCGGGCCGACCATTTTGAGTCTCCGTTTCAGGTCGGAAAGCCGGTCGAGTTACGCGGGATGGCTTTTGGTGGAGACCGCGGGATTTCAAAGGTAGAGATCAGCACCGATGACGGCGATACCTGGGACACAGCTGAGATTACAAAACCCGGAACGAAATTGAGCTGGAGTCTGTGGAGCTTCCAGTGGACACCGGACGAAGAAGGTGAAGCCAAGGTTTTAGTCCGTGCCACCGATGGCGAGGGTCAAGAGCAGATCAGCGAGTATCGCGATCAGGTGTCGGACGGCGCGACTGGCCTCCACCGCGTAAAAGCCACAGTGGAGAAGACATAGTGTTATTTTTGCGACGCGGGTTGCCGGGATTGGTCTGTGGCTTGGTTGGCGGAACTCTGCTCGTGGGAGGGTTTGGTAACCTGTCGTTAGGCCTGGCTGTCGGCGCGATTTTGGGAACAGCGTACACGTTCGCCTTACCGCGCCCGATCGGCCGGGACGGAGCGGCTGCCGATCGCGCAATGACGGCCGCCGCGTTTGGCCTGCCGCTGTGGGGGGCAATCAATGTTATCTTGCTTCCGCTCTTCGCCGGACAAACGCCGCAATGGACCGCCGAAGGAATGCGCACGCTTTTCCCGGCGCTGGTCGGTTGGCTGCTTTTTGGTTTTGCGCTCGGTTTGCTCGCGACTGGAGCGGTGCATTTGGCGGAGCGTTTATTTGGCGCAACGCCGGTCGCACCCGCACGAAAAATCCCGGAAGTAAAAACGCACGTCGTTATTCTCGGCGGCGGTTTCGCAGGGGTGACAGCGGCGATCAATCTCGAGAAGGAATTCCGCGCCGATCCGACGGTTGCTTTCACGCTCGTGAGTGAAACCAACGCGCTCCTCTTCACGCCGATGCTTGCGGAAGTCGCGGCGAGCAGCCTCGAGCCCACGCATATTTCCACGCCGTTGCGCAGCAGTTTCCGTCGCACGTCCGTTGTGCGTTCCCAGGTCTCGGGAATCGATCTCGCGAATCGTCGCGTCCAGTTATCCGATCGTGAGGAAACGCTGCCCTACGATCATCTCGTGCTCGCGCTCGGAGCAGTTTCCCGTGTGCCGCCGGGCGACGGGATCGCAGAACACGCGTTCGAGTTCAAAGCGCTGGCCGACGCCATCCGCATTCGCAATCACGTGATCGAGGCCTTCGACCGCGCGGACGCCGAGCGCGATGAGGCGAAACGCCGCGCCTTGCTCACGTTCGTCGTTGCGGGCGGCGGATTCTCCGGCGCAGAACTGGTGGGCGGTCTGAACGATTTCGCGCGCGGAATGCTGGCGGATTACCCGAATTTACCGCCGGAGGAATTGCGCATCGTCCTCGTCCACTCGCGCGACCGCATTCTCCCGGAGCTAAACGCCTCGCTCGCGGATTACGCGCTCGAACGGATGCGCGCACGCGGCGTCACTTTCGAGCTGAACGCCCGCCTTTCCGTCGCCCGTCCCGGTGGCGTAACTCTCAAGCGCAAAGAGCCGGAGCCGGCGGAATTTGAAATCGCAACCGAGACACTCGTTTGGACTGCCGGCGCGGTACCGAATCCGCTCTTGCAAGAGTTAGCCATCGAGCGTGACAAACGCGGCGCCGTGGTCGTTGAGGATACGTTACGTGTAAAAGGTAACGCTGGCGTGTGGGCCCTCGGCGACTGCGCCGTCGTGCCCGACGCGAAGACCGGCAAGCCGTGTCCGCCGACCGCGCAATTCGCCATCCGCGAAGCGCGGACGCTAGCCGGCAACATTCGAGCAGCGATCAAAGGCGAACCGCTGAAACCATTCCACTTTGATTCGTTAGGCACGCTCTGCGTCGTTGGCCATCATACCGCGTGCGCGGAAATAAAGGGGTTCAAATTCAGCGGCTTTTTCGCCTGGTTTCTTTGGCGCACGCTTTATCTCAGCAAGCTTCCCGGACTCGAACGCAAAGTGCGCGTGCTGGCAGACTGGACGATCGAATTGTTCTTCCCGCGTGACATCGTGCAAACGATCGACCTCCATCCGCCGCCCAAAAAATCAACCGCATGAGATCGCGCGCCTCCTTCCTGCTCATCGGCCTCATCGTCGGCGCGCTTGGCGCCGTCGTGCTTTTCTTTCTTGGCCTGGTGCCCGGGATCGGTGTGGTCTTCGGCGGAATTTTTGGCGGATGCTTCGCGCTTCTGACGCGTTTCCGCGCGACCACACCCGGCGCCGGTCTCTTGTGGGGGTTGTCCTTTTCGTTCCTGCTTTGGCTCGCCGGACCCGCTGGAATCCTGCCGAAATTTATGTCGAACATTTCGATGGGAATGTTGGACATGGCCCGCGCGCACTTTGCCGAACTGGTCGGTTACCTTCTACTTTTCGGCGCGCCGCTGGGTTTGGTGCTCGGCGCGTTTTCGGCGAAGAAAGCCGCAGCGCATTCGAACGCGCTGCCTTTCAGTCTCTCTCGCGCACTCATCGCTGGTGGCCTCGCCGGCATCGTCGGCGGCTGGGCTTTCGGGCAATGGATGGAGAAAGCGCATTTCTTTCCACTCATTGCCGGGCTCGTCGGTTCCGCGTCTCCCAGCGTCGGGAAATCACTGCACTTCCTTTTCGCGGTCATCATTGGCGCGACGTTCGGCTTGCTTTTCCAACGCGACGTTCGCGGCTACGGGTCGAGCGCCGGCTGGGGCCTTGCCTACGGCATCTTTTGGTGGTTCCTCGGGCCGCTCACGCTCAAGTCACTATTGCAGGCACAAAAGCCTGACTGGTCGCTCGCACACGGCCAGGAACTGTTCGGCTCGCTCATCGGTCACATCGTCTATGGTTTGATCGTCGGCATAATTTACGCAGCGCTTGACAAACTTTGGGTGGGCTTCTTCATCGATAGCGATCCGATCAATCGCCAACCCGAAGGTCCGGGATCGCGCACTTTGCTCTCGTTAGGCCGCGGTATGGTGGCGGGACTCGTCGGCGGACTCGTCTTCTGGCCGCAAATTGTCGCGGTCGATGGATTGCCATGGATCGCGCGCTTGGCTGGCGGAACCTCGCCAACACTTGGCTTAATGGTGCATCTCGCGATCAGCGTCGCAATCGGCGGGGGCTACGGCGTGCTTTTCGAGCGTGAATCGCCGGACTGGGGAGCAGCCATCGGTTGGGGCATGCTTTACGGGATCACCTGGTGGTTTGTGGGCACACTGACCCTGTTTCCAATCTGGCTCGGAGCTTCCTTTACTTGGACTACCGCGGCCGCCGCCGGCGCTCTCTCTTCTCTTCTCGGCCATTTACTCTACGGTGCAGTCACCGCGTGCGTCTTCCTGCTGCTCGAACGTCGCCATCAAGATTGGATGCGCCTCGATCCGCGCTACGCCGTACGCCTCGCGCGCCTCCAACGCCCGCTTGGCACCGCCGCGCCTGCGCTTTGGTTTTTCGCGCTCGGCCTCGGCCTACTACTGCCGATTCTGCTTAGCTAACAGTACGAAGCGACTTACAAAGCCGCCCACCAACAGAATACCTATTCGAAAACTCACTTATCGATTTTCCTATTATTTTATGACCTGCACTTTTTATGATTATATTGGCGCTGGACTGGTAGCGGTACCGATGGCCGCATTCGAGTTAACTTCCCCGGGGCGGCGCTCGGGAGAATGGGTCGCGTCTAAAGACGCTATCAATGTCGCTGTGGCACTGAGTCCGCATTGGCACTTGTAACCCAGCCTAAATCAGATGAGCCATGAACGAGATAGCAAGAAGCGGAACGATCACGGCTAATGCCGTAAACGCGTTTGGCAGCTTACGCTTCCACTGGCCGGAGTATCTGATGGAAGCTGGCGAGCTGGCCCTATACATGTTCTTTACGTGCGCATTGGCGACCTTGTTACAGCATCCTGCTTCGCCGGTGGGACACATGATCGCCAACGGCTTCTTTCGCCGGGCGCTTATGGGATTAGGCATGGGTGCAACCGTCGTCGCAATTATCACGTCACCGTGGGGTAAGCAGTCTGGGGCTCATTTCAATCCGGGCGTAACGCTCACATTTTACCGATTAGGAAAAATGGACTTCTCAGATGCAGCGTTCTACGTAACCGCACAATTCCTCGGGGCAGTAAGCGGTGTCGCAATCGTTACACTCGTGTTGCGAGGTGCGCCGGGTCATGCCGCGGTGCGCTACGGGGTGACAATGCCTGGCGCGTATGGCAGCGCTATCGCGTTTGTCGCGGAAATGACGATTTCTTTTATTCTTATGAGCACGGTCTTGTTCGTGTCCAATCGCGAAAATATCGCACGATACACGCCGTACTTTGCCGGCGCACTTATTGCAACGTACTGGAGCCTTGAATCACCGCTGTCCGGGATGAGTACGAACCCAGCACGAACATTTAGTTCAGCATTTTATGCCGGCTACTGGCACGCGCTTTGGATCTATTTCACTGCGCCCCCGTTGGGCATGCTGGCCGCGGCGGAGATTTTTCTGTGGGTTCGCGGAGGCGTCGGTCCCCGTTGCGCGAAGCTGCACCATTCCAACAATAAGCGCTGTATATTCCACTGCGGATATCGAGGAGCGCGCGTTTGCAATTCCTAGCCAGAATAGAAGACTAACTTACGGCCACAGCAGCGTAACGCGTTCTTAGGGAACTTCGAGTTCTCGACGTTCCACGACATGAAGCTCCCCTTCGCCGGAGAGCACATCATAGCGGGTTCGGTTGTTTTCTATCCAAAAGCGCACGGTCGCCGTGCTGGTGCCAACGCGCAGCTGGTGCAAGGTGATATCGGGCAGCCAGTGCGGTAGAACTGGATCTACATACAAAGTCTTCTTGTGCGCGTTGGCGTCCAGTCCAAGAATCGCCTGCAGGAGGTGAAACACGCTGCCTGCAGCCCAGGCCTGAGGTACATTAGCTCCTAGATATTGCACCGGAAATGTCCCTGGTTCCCTTCTCGTTCCTGCATATAGCTCCGGCAGCCGATAAAAAACGAAGTAACTTGCAGCTTCGCTGATGTCACGAGCGATCATTGCCGCCTCCTTAGCGAATCCGTAACGCTTAAATCCCATGGCGATGATGCCATTGTCATGGGGCCACACGGATCCGTTCTGGTAGGAAAACGGGTTGTACGCAGGATTGTTAGACGATAGAGTACGGATGCCCCACCCACTCCACATATCCGGTTCCAGAAGGCGGGCCACGACGCGAGCAGCACGTTCGCGGCTCACAATGCCGCTCCACAGCAGGTGCCCGGGATTCGACACGATCGTCTTTACCTGCTTCTTCTCGCCATCGAGGGCGTAGGCATAGAATCCGGTCTCCTCACACCAGAAGAGCTGTTCGAATCTCTGCCTTAAATCTGCCGCCTTCTGACGCAATTTGGCAGCGGCCTCGAGCTGACCAAAATATTCAAACGCGCTAGCCACTCGGAGCCAGGCGTCGTAGGTGTAACCCTGCAATTCGCAGAGCGCTTTCGGCCCCCGGACCTGGGTTCCGTTAGGATTTACAACTGAATCGCCGCTATCTTTCCATCCCATGTTCTCGTATCCCTGCGGGGATCGCGTCTGATATTCCTGGAGGCCGTCCCCGTCCAGGTCTCCGTAATGGTCAATCCATTCCAGACATTTCTCCGCCACCTTCTTATGTTGCAGAAATAGGCTATCGTCGCCCGACCACTTAAAGGCCTCGCAGAGAGTGATGAGATAAAGGGCAGTCGCGTCCGCAGTGCCGTAATAGGGCGTGTGCGGAATTAGTTTTCGCTCGGCGAGTTCTCCGGCCCTAATTTCGTGCAGTATCTTGCCCGGCTGTGCGTCGCGATAGTCGTCCACCTCGTTAGCCTGCAATTGCCCCAGTACTCTGAGCGCACCGCGCGCAAAATCGGGATACACGATCAGGTTTTGCAGGCTCACGATGAGGCTGTCGCGGCCGAACACCGCCACGAACCAAGGGACGCCGGCAGCAGGAATAAAACCGTCCGACGGCTCACCTATTTCTGGCAGGCGCAGCGCTGCCATATCTTCCACTGACTGTTTGAAGAGACGATACACATCCTCGTTGGAACAAGTCACGGAAGTAGTAACCGTTTTCCAATCACTCAGCTCCTGCTCGATCGGGCTTTCCGCATGTCGAAGCGCGTGCACGCATAGGTGGCGCGCTTTCGACGCCTCTTTCCCTCCAAAAAATTCGTGTTGGCAGCAAGTATGCCAGGAACCTCCGGGGTCGAGATCGATGGGAAAACTGATTCGCCCATTGCTGTAGGTGGCCGAGGACCCGCTATCTATCAGGCGAGTCACCACGGAACGCCTGAACTCGTCATGATGATAGGTGCTGATTAGCTCCGAGCCTTCCGGATGCCACTCCGTCGTCATGTGGCCCTTGCGGGTCAGACGTTTCGCCTTGACTTCGAAAATGTCGGCAAAATCAGTGCGCAGCGACAGCTCCAGGGAGAAGCGGACCCGCCGCATGCCATAGTTGTGAATCTCGAAATCCTCCTGAATACCGGCGTACACTGCTCGGTCGAGAATCAGGCTGACGGTTGCCGCCTCAATCTCGCCGTACTCAGTTACTATTTTCGGATTGGTCAGGTATGTTCGCGAAGCATAGTAGGCAATCGCGCCAGAATTCTGGAGAATCCATCGTTCCCCATCAGCAAGGATCTCGTAGCTGCTCACGTAGCGCGTGTCACGCGAGTAAATCCCCTGGTCCGTGCTGGCAGTGATGCAACCATCCGCCTCCGACAGTACAAAAGTGTCGCCCCGATTGATGGTGATAAGAGGCGGGCCGACAGTTACTTCAATAGCCATAGTCTTGCACAGCTGATCTAATGCCGGGTACGCGAGAGCGGTAACCCGGTGAACCTCCCGCTGACGTCGGTTGAGAACTCATGTTTATTTCTGCTTTGACACTAAGGACTCGTGCGGATGTCTTAACGCATCAATACTCAACAGGTACTTGCCATAAGCAGCCAGTAAAAATACTCCGGCGGAAGCCGAGAACACGGACAAATCAAGCGGCGCTTTGACACCTAACCCGAAGGTCATTGTCAGCGCGAACAATAACAACATCAACCCACTCAACAATGCGGCAACTCGCGTGAAAAATCCTAAGACGAGTGCCAAACCTAACAAGGCCTCCGCCAAGGTAGCTGCCCACGCTAACACTGGAATCATCGCCGTCGGCGCAAACCAATTCAGCTTTCCTGTATAAACGACAAAACGAGAAAAATCTCCCCACGCCACGTTCGGTTGTCCGTAAGCTCCCCACAGTCCAAAGCGGTCGGCAACGGCGGAAAGAAACGAGATGCCCAATGCTATCCGCAGAAACACCGTGCTGTAATCCCTCGCGCGATTCAAGGTGACATCCGCGGTGTTACTGCGGGTAATACCTGCTTTGTCAGGCGGGCGGACTGTCTTCACGCTCGTGCGGCCTAAACCCTGCCGTGACTCGTTTTCAGGAAAGCTCGTTTCTGAAATTCGCCGGAGCCTTCCCTCGACAGCGCGACTCTTGCGACGTCTTGTTTCAGTAGATAGAACGACGCCGCGAACAGAACGAGATCCTTCATAAGAAACGCAACTTTCTCGGTCATGGCAGGGAACCCACCCGCAGATACAGCCCAGCCATCCGGCATGAAGGGGATAATCGTGAAGGTGGCGATTAAGGAAAAACATGCACCGAGCGCTCCGAGAATTCCCAATTTTTTGTTCCAGAAGCCCAGGAACAACAGCCCACCAAACAGCCATTCGGCTACGCCCAGGAAGTAAGTGGCTCGCCGAATGCCGAAAACCGGATACATCCAGAAAATCAGAGGGCCGTTGCTAATGTAAGGAAGCAATGCCTGGGCTTCGTATTGGAACCACTTCTGATAGCCGAAGAACAAGAAAATGATCACCAGCGATGCGCGGATCAGATGGTAATCAAGATCCTTTTTGAGGATGCCGATCTTAACTAACAGATTTATAAAATGCCTCATGGTTGGTTCCTTTCGTCTGATTAGCCCAACGCCCCCATCCAGCCGGCGATGCCCCGCCCGATCTCGTCCGGCGAATCTTCCTGGAGGTAATGGACCCCCGCGACCGTCACCTCGGTCTGCGCTGGCAACCCGCGGGCGAAGTCGAGATTCGCGCCGCCGGCGACGAGCAAACCGGGCTCGGCCTTCACGAACAGCTTGGGTACACCGCTCGTCGCCAGCCAGTCCGCGTAGGCGGCCGCAACGGCAGTCACGTCGGCGGGCTCGCCCTCGATGGGGATTTGCCGGGGCCACGTCAGCGTCGGCCGTCGCCCCTCGCCGGGCTCGGCGAACGGCCGTCGATATTCCGCCATCTCCTCGACGGAGAGGGTGCGCAGGACGACCTTCGGCAGGATCCGCTCGATGAAGAAGTTGTCTTGCAGGACCATCGCCTCGCCGGCCTCGGAACGCAGCGCCTTCAAGACTGGACGCATATTCAACTTGTCCCAGTGGTCCCAGGCCTGCGGCTGCACGATCGCCTCCATGTACGCGATACCCTTCACGGCCTCGCGGTGGCGGTTGGCCCAGTCGAAGCCGAGGGCCGAGCCCCAGTCATGGACGACGAAGGTGACCCGCTCGTGCACATTCAGGGACTCGAGCAGGGCGTCGAGGTAGCGGCGGTGCTCGACGAAGCGATACGAGGTCAGGCAGCTTGTCGGAGTCGCCCATGCCGATCAGGCGATGCAGCGGCCTCGTGGCTGCAGGTGTGGCAACACGTTGCGCCAGAGGTACGACGAGGTGGGGTTGCCGTGCAGCAGCACGATGGGGTCGCCCTCCCCCACTTCCACGTACGCCATCTCGCTGCCGAGGACCCGCCGCCGCTGCTTTTGGTACGGAAATGCCGCAGAGATCATGTTGGCTTCTCCTTCTTTCTTCTTTGGTTGTGCTTGAAACGGCGTTCTCGGTGGGGTTTGAGTCTTCGGTTCGTGAACCTGCGTTTGCTGATTAGTTGTAATCGTTTTCATGCCTCAAAATGTTGGCGCGTACAGCATCAGCCATTGCCCGTCCGTGGGATTTTGCAGTACCACCTATGACGTGATGCTCGCTCCCTTTTCGGGGATAGGGAGGTGATCATTCTACCTTTGCAAGCGAGCGTCGACTAACGACTGCGTCGGCAAGGGTTCATTGCCCCAAGGCGCACGATTGAGCAGCAACGCATTAAGTGTCACGGTAAGCGTGGACGCGTTCATCGCTAGAGCAGACCACTCGGGCGCAGCAGTACCCGAAACAAAGGATTAAGAACTCCTGCAGCGACCGGAATTGTTATCACGTTGTGGATGGCCGCCCAGAAAAGATTCTGTTTGACCTTACCTCGCACCTTGCGCGCCCAGTTGAATTGAATGCTCGATATTTCATTTTGTTTCGCGCCGATCGTGCGCCAGCCGAGACTTACGAGCAGCTCCAAAGCGGCAAAGTGCTTTTCCACATCGTTCTCACCATCGGCGCACGCGACACCGCCATAAGCAGCTGGGCTCTGCCTCGAACGAGGCAACGACGATTGTCTCGCGAGTGGCATTACAAAATCTTACGCTTGCGTCGTAGCGTTGGATTCGCTTCGTCAAATAAGTTGCGCTCATGAATGAAAGCGATTCCGGACTTAACAGATACATGCGAGAGATCGGGCGGTTTCCTCTTTTGACGCTGCAACAAGAGATCGAGCTGGCAGAGAAAATCAAAAAGGGCGATGCCAAAGCGCGCGAGCGGATGATCAACTCCAATTTGCGGTTGGTTGTAACCATCGCGCACGATTACGCCCACCTGGGTCTGCCGTTGCTTGATCTGATCTCCGAAGGAAACATTGGCCTAACGAAAGCGGTCGAGCGCTTCGATCCGGCGAAAGGCGCGAAGTTGAGCACGTATGCGATGTGGTGGATCAAACAATCGATCAAGCGCGCTCTGGCCGACCAGAGCAAGACGATCCGGCTACCGGTCCATCTTGTCGATAAAATCGCAAAGGTGCGCCGCGTGTCGCTACAGATGAGTGACGAACTCGGACGCGAACCGACCGACGATGAACTTGGCGAGGAAATCGGCATCGCCAGCGGAAAAGTTGCACGACTAAAAAGTCTCGGTATCCGCCCGGCTTCGATTGACGGCCCGATTGGCGCCGACGATTCGACGGAGTTTGGCGAGGTGATCGGGGACGAAGAGACGCAAACGCCGTTCGAATTGCTACGCGACAAGAACTTGCTCCATGAAATGGACGGGCTCCTCGATGTGCTCGACAAACGCGAGATGAGAATCATTTCTGAGCGTTTCGGGCTCGACGGAGGAAAGCCGAAGACTTTGGAAACCGTTGCGAAAAATTTCGGCATCACACGGGAGCGCATCCGCCAATTACAAAAAATTGCGCTGACCAAGCTGCGACGCGCCCTCCGCAAGAGAGAGGTTCCGTTGGACACTGCGCTGAGCCTTGCCTAACGGACCTACCAAAAATCGCATTCCCAAATCACAAAATTGGCGCCAAAAGCTGATTTTCCACTCGTCAAACCTTCTTGATTTGAAATGGCAAGCGATGTTTTGAAAGCGATGATTGCGCAATCCTAAGTCTGGCGCGTCGGCAACCCAGCAAAGTCTTCCGCAAGCCGCGTCCGTCGCCAAACGAGCATCTAATTCAAAGTCAGTGGCGCTTTTGAAGTGTCCCAAAAGCTGGTGAATTAAGTTCTTTGGAGTTCCCGATCTCCAAGGCGGCGCTTTTACTAGCTCCCTCTTTGTTCGTGTGCGGCGGCTTGCTTATGTTTGCGGAGCCACGCTGCATTTTCGCGTATTACATGGCCTCCTTTTACAAGCGTGCGTGTTTTTCCGAGTTTTGGATCGAACACACTAACGTCGGCAGGAAGTGCTGCCAGGAATCCACAAAAATTTGCTACTCCATTGTATTTGAATGCTGCCTCTCGCATGGCTTTCGGCGTGACCGGCCGGCGGGCATTCATTGTTCGTGAATCGCGATCCTGAGCAGCCGACAGCGAGGGCGACGATTCGGGGTACGGAAAAGGAGCAGGCGACGGCACGGGCGATGAGTCCGAAACGAGCGGCGGCGCAGGAACTTGCACAGGTGTTTCATACGGATAGGGACCGGGGACTTTGATGGTCGGGGTTGCCGAGTAAATTATTTCAGTCGGGAAAGCGAGCAGCATCGCTAGTCCTCCAGCGATTCCCAGAATTCCGATCACGCTTGTCGCACGGTCTCTTTTCATGTTGGCACAATGGCGACTTTCCAGTGCTTGCTTATCGCTTTTGCTACGACGCAACGGGCGGGCATATGGTCCTGTGTAGTTTCTGAATTCAAGTGTGACCGCTATCGCATCAGGAAGCGTCGCGCCAAAGCGAGCGCGCCGAGCGCCACGCCGAGCAGCATTACCGTGACGCCACCGTCCGGGACCCCTGCACTGCCTGTGCCAAAGAGCGTCCACCCGGTGAGGAAGTGCCAGCCCGCTAGAACGGGTATCGTTACTATTCCAGTCAGATTACCCACGTACCAGACCTCGGAACCGTAACCGTTGTATGTCGCGAACAGGTATGTGTATAAACCACCGGTGCGAAGGTTTATCGTTCTGCCAGTGCCGTTGCGGGCCAGGGTGGCGGCCGGCAAGGACTCAAAAGCATGGTTTGAGCGAAAGTACACCTGGCCATTGGCAATGTTGGTCGCGCCAAGAGCCATGCCGAGTAAGTGGTTCACATAGGTTGCTCTGTTTTGATCACCTGACTTTTTTTGTATGCCGGGCCAGAGGAGGCCCAACTCGTGAGAATCGCCCATACCGAGGGAAAAGGCCTTGGCGTCATGGCTCGACGCAAGGATTGCCCCGCAAAACGCTATGCAGAGCACCAGGACTTTGTGTTTCGAAACTGCGTTTGATTGCATGGCGCGGTGTGAAAAGTGTAATCGTAGATGATGTTGCAACTCGCGTGCCAACAGAGAGGCGTTAACTGCGCAACTATCATAACCACCTGTTTTACAGCATGTTATGTTCTGACCAAATTTCGTCAGATTATGGTCGATTGAAGACGAGACTGTAAATTGTCCAGACGATTATGTGTCGGCGCAGAAAAACTTGACATAACATACTCAAAACGAATAGTTTAGACAATACACTCGAGCACGTAAGGATTCCCGACGGTTGAGTCTTCGATTCGTGTTGGCTCCTATTGGTCCGGCGAAATTACCTCACGGTTCCGCCAAGTGAATCCAAGAGCGGAGTAAATGGTCAACGCTACGGTAACCCACACCAGGACGGGGCCGGCTTCAGTCCAGGCGCGCACCCACCACGTCGATTTCTCATTGGCGTATCGCAGTTCCGCCATCGAAAGGAGCGCGAGAAAGAAAATAATAGTAATGATCTGCCACGAAGTTTTCTGTTTGCCCAGCCGTTCTGCTGGAAGAATTCGGCCCTTGGAACTCGCCATCAGGCGCAAACCCGTGATTAAAAAATCTCGCGCTACCACTGTTGTGGCTGCCCATGCTGGAACAGCTTTAAGAGGAACCAACGAAATAAAAGCGGCGGCCATCATGATCTTGTCCACCAGCGGATCCATCAATTTGCCAAAGTTTGTTATCACCCCGTAGCGCCGGGCGATTTCTCCATCGATAAAATCAGTCAGACCTGCGATGAGAAAGATGACCAGTGCCGTGGTGCGTGCGTATTGCCAGGAGGAATTAAGCGCAACGACAAAAAGCACGGTCAGGCCAAGCCGACTCAGAGTAATCCGATTAGCCCAGTTCATTTTGCTGTAGTTGGCGCCACTTCTGTAGCCGGAGGCGATGACCCCGGCATGTCATTCTGGATTTTAAACCGTGGCCGTTTCCAAATCGGAACCTTCTTCTTCAACTCATCCACCATCCATCGACTCGCTTGAAATGCTGCTTGGCGATGTCCACTGAACACTCGCATAAACAGCGAGGGCTCCCCAACAGCGACAAATCCGATCCGGTGATGAATGATAACCGATCGAAGTTCAAATTGGATTATGGCCTGCTCTGCAATTTCCCTCAGCTGATGTTCGGCCATTTTCCAGTGCGCTTCGTAATCGATTCCCTCGATCTCGCGCCCATCCTCAGAGCCACGAACGATCCCCTGGAAATCAATTCTCGCACCTGCAGCGGGGTCCACGTGATTCTCAGGCGCACTGAGTTGCGCATCTGTCACTAAAACTTCACAAACCGGATTTGCCATAAGGTTCAAGTGTTCGCTACAGTGAGTTGGGCCCCCTCGTTTCAAGCTATTGGAAAAGAAGATATCAAAATGAACACGAATCAATGTGATATTGGAATAATCGGCCTGGCAGTGATGGGCGAGAACCTCGCTCTGAATCTGGAATCGAAGGGTTTTTCTGTTGCGGTGTTCAATCGCACCACCGAGGTCACGGAAAAATTCGCCGCTGGACGCGCCAAGGGAAAAAACATTCAGCCGACGCGCACAATGGAGGAGTTCGTGGCTGCGCTTAAAAAACCGCGGACCGCGATGATGATGATCAAGGCCGGGAAGCCGGTGGACATTGTTATCGGTGAAATCGCGCCGTTACTCGAGCGAGGCGACGTGCTGATCGACGGGGGAAACTCTCTTTTCACCGACACACAACGGCGCGGCAAAGAGCTGGAGGGGACGGGAATTCATTTTGTGGGTATGGGCGTTTCGGGAGGCGAAGAAGGTGCCCTCAAAGGGCCTTCGCTTATGCCCGGCGGCTCTCGCGAGTCCTGGGATATCACCGCCCCCATTTTTCGCAAGATCGCTGCGCAGGTAGATGGCGAGCCGTGCTGCCGTTACATGGGACCGGACGGCGCCGGGCACTATGTGAAGATGGTCCACAATGGCATCGAGTACGGCGACATTCAGTTGATCTGCGAAGCTTATGCGATCCTTAAAGATATTCTGGAGATGCAGGCTCCGGAGCTTGCCGACGTCTTCGCAGAATGGAACAAAGGCGAGCTCGACAGCTATCTGATTCAAATCACCTCAGAAATTTTTCGAAAGATCGATCCTGACACCGGGAGACCCCTGGTCGATACGATTCTCGATAAAGCCGGACAAAAGGGAACGGGCATCTGGACACTCCAATCTGCCATCAGGCAATTTGTCGTCATTTCAACAATTAACGCTGCCGTTGAAGCGCGCGTTATTTCTTCGCGAAAAGAAGAACGGGTAGCCGCATCGAAGATTCTGCCACAACCGAGGGCTCGAAAGTTTACGGGTAATCGAGCGCGCTTCGTCGATGCAATACGCGACGCGCTTTACGCATCGAAAATTGTTTCTTACGCGCAGGGAATGGAGCTTCTGCGTTCTGGAAGCACGGAATACAAATGGAACCTCAACCTCAGCGACATCGCCACCATCTGGCGGGGCGGCTGCATCATTCGCGCAAAATTTCTCAACCGAATCGTCGAAGCTTATCAACGCGACCCTGCGCTCCACAATCTTCTGCTCGATCGTTATTTCACGAGAGCCATCAAAAAGGCGCAGCGCAATTGGCGCGTTGCGGTAACAACAGCCATTAAACACGGCGTCCCTGTTCCTGCATTTTCCGCATCGCTCGCTTACTTCGACAGTTATCGGTCGGCTTGGTTGCCTGCAAACCTCTTGCAAGCGCAACGCGATTTCTTCGGTGCACACACGTACGAACGAATCGATAAGCCCGGCGTTTTTCACACCGAATGGATCGAGTCGGATCAGAAACCAGCGGAAAAACCGACCGAACCGAAAACCCCCGAACCCCATCACGCTGGAGAGTGAATTACCGTTAAAGCGTTGAACAGTTGCAGCGTTGAAGCGGCAAACGCTTTATCGCTTTAGTGAAAATCGTGTGATTCGGTGCCCACGAGTTGTTCGTGTAGGAGCGGCCTAATCTCGCGCGCTTTGATCAAAATCACGTTGTCCGAATTCTGCACTTCGCCTTCGATGAGCAGAAAGGCTTCTTCAGTGATCACGAGGCGAAAGTGTTCAAACAAGTCAGGATCGACAATTGCATTTGAAACACCGGTCTCGTCTTCCAGGCTGACAAAAACAAAGCCCTTCGCCGTACCGGGACGCTGGCGGCAAATCACGTTTCCGGCGATTTGGATGATGGAACCATGTCGCGCGCGCGGAAGATCGATTGCGCGCCAAATATTCGGCAAACTTTCGCGCAATAGCTTCATAGGATGCGGTCCAGTGGTGAGATTCATCGTGTCGTAATCCGCTTTCACGCGCTCGGGTAATGTCATACGGGATAAAGGCGAGTCATCCCGAGCGGAGCGAGGAACCTCACAAAGGGGGATGGAATGTTCAATGTTTCCAGTCTGATCAAAGCCTCGTAGGCGAGGTCCTTCGCTTCGCTCAGGATGACTCACGTTGTGTGTAAGCAAATCGTTATGCAATGTTTCTTCTACGTCCCACATCGCCGCACGGCGATGTTCGGCAAAACAATTGAGCGCGCCCAATTCCGCTAATGTGCGCAATTCGTCTTTTGAAAACGGGACGCGACGCTTGTAATCATCCAACGAATCGAATGGTCGATTCTGCCGTTGCCTAACGAGTTCTTCGGCGTGTTCCTCGCGCAATCCGCTCACGACACAAAATCCCAGGCGCACGGTGTTGTCATCGACAACCGTGCAGCGCCATTCGGATTGCGAAACGCAAACTGGCTTGATCTTCAAGTCATGCCGCTGCGCGTCTTTCACAATCGTCGCGGGTGTGTAAAAACCCATCGGCTGATTGTTCAAAAGGCTCGCGTAAAATTCCGGCGCGCGATGCACTTTTAAATACGCGCTGCCATACGCGAGAATGGCAAAACTAATTGCGTGCGATTCCGGAAATCCGTAAAGCGCAAACGATGAGATGGACTGAACGATTTTGTCGATCTTGTCCGTGGTCACACCTTTGCGTTCCATCGCTATCCGCAATTTTGCGCAGACCTTGTTCATCCGTTCTTCCGAACGATGAAAACTCAGTGCGCGTCGCAGCTCTTCCGCTTCGTCGCCGGAAAAATCGGCCATCACCATTGCGATCTTGAGCATTTGCTCCTGGAAAAGCGGAACGCCGAGGGTGCGTTTTAAAACAGGCTCCAGACGCGGATCAAAATATGTGGGCGGTTCACGTCCAGCGCGACGCGCCAGATACGGATGCACCATATCGCCTTGGATCGGCCCCGGCCGGATGATCGCCACTTCAATCACCACATCGTAAAAACATTTCGGTTTCATCCGCGGCAACGTGGCCATTTGCGCTCGACTCTCGATTTGGAAAACCCCGATCGTGTCGGCGCGCTGCATCATCTCGAACGTCTTCTCGTCATCTTTCGGAATGTGCGCCAAGTCGAGCGGACGGCCCCGTTCGCGGCATAACTCAAACGCGTCCTGCATCACCGACATCATGCCGAGGCCTAACAAGTCCACCTTCACTATGCCTAGGTCTTCGCAATCATCCTTGTCCCATTGCGCCACGACGCGACCTGGCATTGAGGCGTTTTCCAGCGGCACAAACGAACTGAGCTTGTTCTGGCAGACAATCATGCCACCGGAATGCTGACCAAGGTGTCGTGGCAATCCATAAATTGCGCGATAGAGCCTGATGAACGCCGGCATGCGCGGATGGTTTTTCGGCAAGCCTGCCTGTTCGATCTGCGATTCGAGCTCGAGCGTGTGGGGGAAATCGCCACTGGCAAACAGATGGGAGAAACGATCGATAATGCTTGGAGAAAAATTGAGCGCTTTGCCGATCTCGCGTGCCGCGCTGCGTCCGCGGTAACTGATCACGTTCGCCGTCATCGCGGCCCCGCGTTTCCCGTAGCGGCGATAAATTTCCTGAATCACTGCTTCGCGCCGGTCGCCGCTGGGAAGATCCAGATCGATATCCGGCCAGCCTTTACGGCTCTCGTTTAGGAATCGTTCGAAGACGAGATGATTTTCCACCGGATCGACCGGCGTAATCCCGAGGCAATAACAAACCGCGCTGTTCGCGGCGCTGCCCCGGCCCTGGACCATGATATTGTGTTCGCGACAGAAATTGACGATGTCCCAGACGATCAAAAAATAACCGGGAAACCTGAGCTTGGTAATAAGTGCAAGTTCTTCTTCGAGCTGGTGCTTCACCTTGGTGCTGATCGCAGCGTAACGTTGTTGCGCGCCAAACCAGACAATAGTGCGCAAGAATGAATCCATCGTATGATCAGCGGGCACCGGATATTCAGGAAATTCGTACCCGAGATTTTCGAGCGAAAACATCAGCCGCTCGGCCAACCGCGACGTGTTTTCAATTGCTTCTGGCAAATCCGCGAAAATTGCTCGCATTTGCCGATCGCACTTCAGATAGCGCTCGGCATTTTGGGTTAGCAATTTTCCAGCAGCATCCAAATGCGTGTGCTCTCGAATACAGGTGAAAACATCGAGCACTTCGCGCCCGTACGGCTTCGCGTATTTCACCCCGTTTGTAGCGAGAAGCGATAATCGGTGTGCGCGTGCCAGATCGATCAGTTCGCGATTGACGCGTTCTTCACCCCGAATGAAATGCCGCTGAATTTCAACGAAAACATTTTCGCGGCCAAACACATCGATTAAAAATCGGGCGCGGTCTGAGGCATTTTGCGGAGAGCGCGCGTCTCGCGTGCTAACGCCAGTCCGGTTCGGACCGACGGCCTCCTCGCCATTGCGAACTTTTGTGACTGCGCAAAATGCGTTCTGAGTTGCGAATCCATTACAAGATTGTTTCGGTGCCACGCCGAAACCAGCACGCAAGACGCGTGCGCTCCCCGATCCAAAGAGTGCGACCAATCCTTTCGCAAATTCCGGCAACTCGTCCCATCGCACCGCGCATTTTCCTTTCTCGCTGCGCAGATGCGCCTTGGTCAGTAGTTCGCACAAATTTTTGTAGCCGGTGCGATTTTCAACCAGCACGGGAAGAACTGCTCCGTCTTCCATCAACAATTCGCAGCCAATGATCGGGCGGACATTATGTTCGCGCGCAGCGACGGAAAATCGTTGCGCACCATAAACCCCGTTGCGATCGAGCAACGCCATCGCCGGTATTTCCAGCTCAACGGCGACCTCAGCTAATTGCTCTGGGAATGAACCGCCGCGCAAAAAGCTAAATGCGCTGCACGCATGAAGTTCGACGTAGCTCACGACGTGTCATTCTGAGCAAAGCCAAACGGAGTCGAATGAGGGATCCGTCGGCTTGATCCCGGGATTCCTCAACTTCGCCCGGAATGACAGCGACTGGCTAGTCATATACCCCATCCAACTTCCAAGTTCCTTGACTTTCATGAGCGAGAACCAGTTCTCCAGTCTCCAGTTGCAAATCCCACTCTGCGCGGACCCACGATTTTTCATCCCACCAATTTCCGGAAAACAAATACGGGCCGCGTTGATCGACGATTTTGGCCCGAATTTTTTCGCTCTGAAGATGCCAATTTTCCGAAGTAAAAACGGAACCAGATATAGCGGGTCGAAATCGTCGCAGCGCTGAGCGCGACATAGGGAGGGGCGAGCTCCTGCGAGCCTCGGGATGCGGTCCCGGCGTCGCAGAGCTCCGCCCTCCATTGTCTGCCGCCGAAGTTAGCGGCCACGCAAAAGGCTCTATCCGAAACGCATCGGGCCGATGCGTTTCTTCCAAAACCGGAGTACCGACACAATCAGCGCCCAGAAGAGCGGTCAAACGAGCAAGTGTTTCTGAGAGCTGATGCGGATTGCGTAACGTAGTTTCAAATAACCCGAATTGTTCCCTCTCAGGCCTGATCGGCTGCGCGCTCAGCGCGACCGCAACGATCGGATATTCGGATTTAAAATTCTCCAGATGCGTATGCAGCATCCGGAAGAGAAGATCGACATTGTTGGTCGGCTGCGGAATTTTGAAAATGCGCTCGTAAATTTGTTTATCCGTGAACGTGATGCGCAAGGTCAGTTCTTTTGCGACGAGATAAATTCCGCTCAACCGGATGGCGAGTTGCTCCAAAAATCGGCGGAGCATGAAGAGAAGTGGCTCGGCCGTTTCAATTTCGTTCTCAAATTCGAAACTCTCCTGGAATGACTCCGGGGGCCGGATCAGTTTGATTACTCTGCTGGATTGTGCATTTGCCCGCTCCCACATTCGGATTGCTTCCGGTCCAAGTCGCGCACCAAGCTGCTGCTTATCCAGTGCCGCGAGCTGACCAATGGTATGAATCCCCCATTTGTGCAGGATTGCCAGAATTTGGCGGATCTCGCTCTGCCGAGTTTTTGCTGCAGAATTCGACCAATCAGAGCGCTCCATGCGCTCAATTTAGAGGTGCCCGTTTATATGTTCAAGCGAACATTAAAACGGGAACTCCTCAAATGACTTCTACTGGACACTTCGGCAGCGCTTGCAGGAAGGCCCGGCCATAGGGCCTGGTCAGAACGCGACTGTCGAGGATGACAATGATACCATGGTCACTCTTTGTTCG
>DATIOX010000077.1:0-10204 GCA_035472675.1 Candidatus Dormiibacterota bacterium | reverse complement strand
TCGTACTCATAACCTTTGACGATTTGGTCCCACGGAACCTCCTTGCCGTCCTTTTCAGTGACACGCTTGTAGCTTACCGGACTCAAATCGCTCTTACGCAGCAAGCGAAACTTGAGCTCTTCCCGTCGCGTGGCGGGATAGAGAGCGATCGGAATGTTAACGAGACCGAAGCTGATGCTGCCCTTCCAGATTGCGCGCGCCATACAAACCTAATTCGCGCGGCGGGCAGGAACTGCGCGCCAAACTGTTGTCATGTCGAGCGAAGTCGAGACATCTCTATTCTTAACCCGACCCCGGCAGCGAAGAGATAGTTTGAGAACCCTCGACTTCGTTCGGGATGACAGACCGGCCTGTCGTTTTTACGCGGCCAGCTCGAGGTCGTGGCGCGAAATGCCGCGCAACTCAAAAAGGCGGATCAATGTTTCTTCAATCAAATTGTTCGGGCACGATGCGCCGGCAGTGATCCCGATGACAGCGGGTCCGTTCGGCAGCCAGAAATGCGAAACCACTTCGCGCTTCTCGTGCAAGTTGTAATGTTTGATCTCGGTAGCCGAAACCAATCGCGAGGCGTTGAGCACAAAATAGGTGGGTAGCTTTTCTTCGCCCATCTCGGCGAGGTGGGATGTGTTCGAACTATTATAACCGCCCACGACCAACAGCAGATCCATTGGCACATCGAGCAATTCTCGCAACGCATCCTGTCGCTCCTGTGTTGCGCCGCAGATGGTATCGAAAAATCGAAAATTCTTCTCCGCAAGCTGGGGCCCGTCTCGATCGACAATCGCCCGTCGAACGCGCCGCTGCACTTCTTCCGTTTCGCCGCGCAGCATGGTGGTTTGATTTGCGACGCCAACGGTTTGCAAATGCACGTCGGGATCGAACCCCGGTGGATAGGCCCCCTTGAACTTCTCGAGAAACGCCTCTTTGTCGCCGCCGTTCCGGATGTAATCGCAAACGTAATCGGTGTCGGCGAGTGTTAGAACGACCAGGTAATGCCCGCTACCATTACCGAGTGCGCGCGAGCTGGTGGCCTTTGTTTCTTCGTGTTCAGCCTTTCCGTGAATGATGGAGGTGGCCGATTCGCTCGCGTATTTGCGCACCCGCTTCCAGACGCTCATCACGTCTCCACACGTAGTATCGACAATCTGGCAGCCGCGATCCTTGATCTGTTGCTGAATTGATAGCTCGGTCCCAAACGCGGGTACGATGACCACGTCTTCCGGGCCGAGATCGGAAATGTCGGCTTCCTTGTTTTTGCCGGTCAGGTTCTTAATGCCTAACGAGGCGATTTGATGATTGACCTCCGGGTTGTGAATGATTTCTCCGACAATAAAAAGGCGGCGATCTTTAAAAACTTTGCGCGCTGCGTAGGCAAGATCTATCGCGCGCTCCACGCCGTAACAAAAACCAAACTGTTTTGCCAGACGCACTGTGGTGTCGCCCACTGAGATTATCCCTCCCGCCCGACGAACTTTTTCCACTATGTCGCTGCGGTAGTGCGATTCCACCTGTTGCTGCACGGCAGCCATCACGTCGGGGGTGCGCAAGTTCACTTTCTCCCGCGCTGTTGTGCCGCTGGAAATAAGGTTTGTGCTCATATCATCGTTGTCATTCTGAGCGCAGCGAAGAATCTAGCTTCAGTTCTGTGCAAGATTTCATCTCAGCGGGGATTGCTATTCCAGAACTGGGCTGGATGTTTCGTGTTCGCCCAACATGACACGAACTGCCGGTGGCGGCAACGCGCCGCAACCGGCTATTGAAGGAGCGGCCCGCTCGGTTTTTCGAACGCAGCGTCGCTGATCATTATCCGCGGATCGGGATCAGGCGTTCTCGAATCATCCACACGCTGCACTTTCGATTCAAGAGTCGCGTCTTCTGGTTGCGTCGTAGCGATGTTCACTGGGGTCCCGATTTTTACGAGCGCGAAAAATTTCGGCGCAGCTTCGCCGTGCAGCCGGATACAACCGTGTGTGCGTGGATTCGGGTGGACAAAGCCCTGGTGAAAACCGTACGCCGGCGCAAACTCGCACCAATAACCCATCGGATAACCGACATACCGGCCCCCACCACCGCCAGTCGACGGAATTACGCGATCGCCTTGCACGCTAAAGCCGTACGACCCCGAACGTTTGTGCTCCTGCTTGGAGTAGATCTTGAAACTTCCTTTTGGCGTCGGTTTCTCCGAA
Source organism: Candidatus Dormiibacterota bacterium (assembly GCA_035472675.1). GTDB lineage: Bacteria > Verrucomicrobiota > Verrucomicrobiia > Chthoniobacterales > UBA10450 > Udaeobacter. The sequence continues at coordinate 8,018 of DATIOX010000077.1, read as the reverse complement.
GTCCCGACCGAACACGCCACAGCCATCAGGCAACGGTCACCCTCCATGACATAAATGTTTTGCTTTGAAAGGGAAACCAGCACCCGCACGGCGGAGGGGTTGTTCGGGCGATACGCCGTTACGTGATAGGGGCCGCCTGCCACGCGCCCTGTTTGACAACCAGTCAGCAGCAGAAGCGAACCGCCAGCACACAGCAAGAGTAATCGGGAGATATGTCGCATATGAGGATACTGGATATGATTAGGCGGCTTTTTGTCAACTTTGCGAGTTCGATTGGTACCACCACTACCCAGCGAGAGCAATTGCCAATCCGTAGGTCTGCCGGGGTGAACGACCCCCGACTACAGTGTCACGTGGTGAAGATTGTGAGGAAAGCGACTTCGATTGCCAGTGCTTCGTGAATATTGCGATTGAGGTGATCGCGCAACTCTTCGAGACACCGGATGCGCTTCAGGATTTCGGCTGTGCTAAATCGGTTTGCCAGCACAGCGGTTTCTTCTCCCGCACGAGGCAAGCTACGCTGCGCCACACCATTACTGGAGCGCAGCACGTCAGACCACCATGCGAATAATGTCTCGATCAATTCCGCGCGCCGTTGCAGGTAAAAACTTTCGGCACGGGCTTTGTAGTATTGTTCGCGGTCTTCCAGCCACGCACCATCGGTTGCATCCTTGTAACGTATTTGCTCCTGCTTCAGCGCTTCATCTGTTTCGCGCTTAACTTCTTCACGAACCGAACGGAGCAAACGCTGAAATTCCTGAGCCAGTCGATAGGCAAACTGAATGGTCCACTTTTGTTCATGGGACACTTGTTGCAATAATTTCACGAGCTTCTTTTCTTCGTCGCTCGCCTGTAGCTGCCCGTCTCGTGCAAGGGGAATCGCAATGCACCGAGAAAGAATTGTCTCCGGTAGCGCTTCCGGCAAAGCACTGAGCAGGAGCACCAAAGAATCCTTGGGCGGTTCCTCCAATGTTTTGAGAAACGCGTTTGCAGCCTGTGGCTGCAGCCGATCGGCATCGGAAATGATTGCCACTTTGCGTCGCCCATTACTTGCGCGCATTTGCAGCGCGTGCTCAAGATCACGAATTTGCTCGATAACAATGCGCCGCGATTTCGATTCCGGCCGGGCAACGAAAATTTCACGGGCCTTGGCTGAAAAAACGTCACCGACGGGTGTGCCATTCACAAGACTGGCCAGGTTCGCGGCAAGCTGCTGCTTCCCACTACCTGGCGGCCCTGAAATCAAATAGGCGTGCGCGAGTCGATTCTTTTCGTGGGCGCGACGCAAATACTCCAGCGCTGTTGTGCGAGAGAAAGCCATCTCAACCGGAAAGAAGGTGACGGATCGGTTCTCGCGCCCTTTCGCCGTCTCGCCGTTTCGCCGTCTCGTCCGCCATTGTCAGTGGCGAGTGTTTAGATTTGGGAAGCGACTGCAGAGGGTCTCCCAGATCTCGTTCTCGATCTCGTCCGCGTTACGCGCACCGTTGACCAACACAATGCGTTTTGGCTCACGAGCGGCCAGTTCGCGATACGCTTCGCGAACGCGCTCGTAAAATTCCTCCGGCTCCTGCTCCATCCGGTCTGGTCGGCGCGGTTTCTGCATTCGCGACTTCGCGGTGACCGCATCGACATCGAGGACAAAAGTAACGTTGGGGATGCAATCGCCGACCGCAAATATATTCAAACGTTCGACCGTCTCACGATCTAATTTCCGTGCCGCGCCTTGATAAACGGTGGTGGAATCAAAGAAACGATCGGCAATCACGCACTTGCCACGTTCAAGCGCTGGCTTGATGACCTCCCGCACGAGCTGGCTGCGGCTCGCCTCAAAGAGAAGCAACTCCGCTTCCGGGGTCATACCGGAATTGTGCGACGAAAATTGCAGAAGTTCACGAATGGTTTCGCCTATCGGCGTGCCGCCGGGTTCGCGGGTGACCAGACATGGCACCCCGGAACTCTCCAGTCGCGCGGCCAATCTCTGCACCTGCGTCGATTTTCCGCTACCCTCTGATCCTTCGAACGTGATGAATGGCAGCCGGCGCATGATGTCGATTGTGAAACAAGCATCTACGGTTGTCGAATGCGCGCGCTCACAGCAGCAAGCCAATTTGCCGCCCACAATATCGCTGGATTACCTTCAACGATGAAAAATTTCTGGCTCGTGAAACAGGAACCATCCTCGTATTCGTGGTCGGACTTTGTCGCGGAAGGCCAAACCAGTTGGACCGGAGTACGCAATTACTCTGCGCGAAATAATCTTCGTAGAATGCAGAACGGCGATGAAGTCCTTTTCTATCATAGCGGCGACGACAAAGCTGTTGTGGGGATCGCGAAAGTAATTCGGACCGCATATCGAGATTCGACCGCAAAGGAAGGCGACTGGTCCACTGTTGATCTTGCTCCGGTCAGACCGCTGCACCGGCCAGTTACACTTCGCGAAATCAAAACCCATCCGCCGCTAAAAGGAATAGCGTTAGTTAGGCAATCACGTCTGTCCGTTATGCCGTTGGCGGAATCGGAATTTCGCGAAATTGTAAAGATGGGCGCCAAATGACGAAGCTCGAATGCCCGCATGACCGAAGCTGCTGAGATGCCGGTCATTCAGGTTTCGTCTTAATTCGTCATTCATCATTTGGATTTCGTCATTCTTGACACCTTTTGCCTTGTTCAAAGCTGTGTCGAGGCCGAAAATTCCCGAATGAGTACAATTGCGGCAACGGACTTTCTTCCCCTGGTCGCAACCGGCGCTGCCACAAGGGATTTCATGGTCGTGTCTCTGCACGACGTCGCACCCTCCACTCAGCAGATTGCAAATACAATCGTTTCAGAACTGGCTCGGCGCGGGGTGAGCGTTTGTTCTCTTCTCGTCGTCCCTGATTATCACCATCAGGGGCTGTTCGCGAGAGATCAACAATTTGTGTCCTGGCTACGGGGTTTGGAAGCGGACGGTCATGAAATCGTCATTCACGGGTATTTTCATGAGCGCCCTTGCGGTGCAAAAGAGAGTTTCCACGACAAGTTCTTCACGAGATTTTACACGCAACAGGAAGGCGAATTTTACGACCTGAACTACGATGAAGCGTTGCGTCGAATTACAGCCGCGCGAGATGAATTTCGCGCGAATAATCTCAAGCCGCGAGGTTTTGTGGCTCCAGCCTGGCTGCTTAGCAAGGAAGCTGAGCGCGCCGCGCGCGATGCGGGGATGGAATACACCACGCGGTTACACAAGGTGTGCGATCTCCGGGCCGGCAACGAGTTCGCCGCGCGATCGATTGTTTACAGTGTTCGAAGGGACTGGCGGCGCGGAATTAGCCGAATCTGCAACGCCACTCTCTTTCGATATCTACAGGGAAGGCCGCTCTTGCGCATTAGCATTCATCCACCCGATTACTCGCACCCGACGATTTGGCGCCAAGTCACGGGTATGATCGAGAGGGCGATGGGGTCGCGGACAGCTACGACCTACCAGGACTGGATCGCGCAGCAAAGATTGAGACGGGGGATGTAGCTGTGAGCAGGTGCGATCTTCATATTCATTCGCGCTACAGTGCGCGCTCGGAAGAATGGCTTTTTCGCCGTTTCGATTTCCCGGACAGCTATTCCGACCCGAAACAGCTGTATGAAAAATTGCTCGATCGAGGAATGGACTACGTCACTATTACCGACCACGATGCCATCGAGGGCTGCCTGCAAATCATTGATCGGCCTCGCACTTTTATCAGCGAGCAAGTCACTACGTATTTTCCCAACGATGCGTGCAAGTTACACGTTCTTGTTTGGGGAATTTCAGAATATCAGCATCGCGAGATTGATGCGATACGCGATAATATTTTTGAGCTGCAACGCTACTTGCAGGCTGCCCACATCGCGCACGCGGTTGCGCATCCCCTCTATAGTGTCAACGGCAAACTCGAGTCGCGTCATCTTGAGCTGCTGATTCTTCTTTTCAAGCATTTCGAAGGTATCAACGGTTTGCGCGATGCGCTTCTAAGCGATCTGGCCCAGACACTGTTCAAGCAATTGACGCCGGAAAAAATCGATGCGCTCGCAAATCGCCATAATCTGGCGCCCACGCACGCGGAGCCGTGGAAGAAGATTCTTGTCGGAGGCTCGGACGATCACGGCGGGCAGTTCGCTGCTTCGGCTTTTACGGAAACTCCAGCGGCGGAATCGGCGGAAACTTTTCTCGAACGCGTCCGCAACGGCGAGTGCAGCGCGCATGGCCACGGCGGCACCCCGCTGGTCCTTTCCCACGGTTTTTATAACACGGTCGGCTGTTTCATCCAGGATCGTTTTAACGAAAAGCTCGGACCGGGCCCAGCACTCTTGGAGAAAATGTTTTCGCGGTTCATGGAAGGCCGCGCCCCGACTGAATTCACTCTCAAAGAAAAAATGGAATTTGTCGTGCAGGGCGTTTTGTCGGGAAAAATTTTCGACTTCGTCAAGCCTGCAAACGTGTCTCTGTGGAAAGAACTTTCAGGTTATTTCGCGCGGCCTGAGGTTAAAGCGAAACTGGCCGCGCAATTAGAGGGAGTCAACGAACCGGAGCGCCGCACATTTCTCATGGCAAACATGGTGGCCGAGCAGCTCACGTTTCGATTTTTCCAAAAATTCGTTCAGCAGATTGCTAGCGGCAACATGGTCGAGAGCATGCAAGCTCTTAGCGCGATTGTGCCGATTCTCGTGATTCTTACGCCGTACATCTACGGATTTCATAGTCAGGCGCCTTCCCGGAAATGGCTGCGGGCTATCTTTTGGGACTTAACCGGCGAAATTCCGGTCGCGTTGCAAAATCGCAAACGCGCCTGGTTCACCGATACCCTCGACGACGTCAATGGCGTGGCTACTACGATTCGCAAGATGACTGCCGCCGGAGCCGCAGCCGGCAACGAACTGACTGTCGTAACTTCGCACAGCAGTCTGCAAACGTATAAGATCCCAATTAAAAACTTCCCGCCGATCGGCGAATTCGAATTGCCCGAGTATGAACTCCAAAAATTAAGTTTCCCGCCGATTCTACAGATGCTCGATTACATACAGCGGGAAAAATTCACCGAGATTATCATCAGCACGCCTGGACCAGTCGGGCTGACTGCGCTTCTCGCGGCCAAAATGATCAACCTGCAAACGAGCGGCATTTACCATACGGATTTCCCGCAGTACGTCCGGATTCTGACCGAAGACAGCTTCCTGGAAAGCATGGCGTGGCGGTACATGGACTGGTTCTATGGCCAGCTCGACACTGTTTTCGTTAATTCCGAAGAGTATCGACAAAGCTGGATCAAGCACGGCTTTGATCCCGCAAAACTTAAAATTCTTCCGCGCGGTCTCGATACCGAGCTGTTCACTCCGGCGCGACGCGAGGCCGCTTTTTGGGAAAAATTTGGCGCCACTAACGGTCAGGTTCGCCTGCTTTACGTTGGCCGGATATCGCGGGAGAAAGATCTCGATGTTTTGGCAGATGCCTACCGCCGATTGCGCGATGAGGGCCTTCCGGTGCAGCTTTTTTTCGTTGGTCACGGCCCATACTCTGAGGCGCTTGCACAATCGCTGCCAGAGGCAGTTTTTACCGGCTACCTCAGAGGGAAAGAATTAGCTACCGCCTATGCTTCAGCCGACATTTTTGTGTTCCCGAGCACCACCGACACATTCGGCAATGTCATTCTGGAAGCGCAGGCTTGCGGCGTGCCGGTCATTGTTTCCGATTCTGGCGGGCCCAAGGAATTGGTGGAAGACAGAACGAACGGTTTGATCACTCGATCACGCGATGTGGATGATTTCACGCGAGCTATCCGCTCGCTGGCTACGGACACGAGATTGCGAGAACGCATGGGCGATGCCGCCAGAAAAAGTGTCATCGATCGGAGTTGGCCAAACGCATTCCGCAAATTCTGGGCCACGACCGATAATTAGTTGACCGTTGAGTTAATGCAGATGTGAAGCTGGCTTCGGTCCATGCTGAGGGGCTGCTGCTACCACCGCAAAACTGAATTTCGTTTTCATTCAAAAAGCCAATTAATCGCATTTCCAGCGGGTGAAATATGTTTAGGAAATTCTTCTCGCCTCTTTAGCAGGTCCGAAGCAATCTGCCCCCATGACGACCATTAAGATCTATGCAGTCGCCACCGCATGGCTGACTGTCTGTTTTACCTGCTCCGCACAGCCAGACGCTACGAGTACGAAGGGCAGCAATGCGCCTTACAACGAAGGCCCCGTTTGGACTCTGACTATGATAAAAACCAAGACCGGTTTGGCCGATGATTACCTCAAACAGATTACCGGCACTGTGAAACCTGTCTATGACGAGGAGAAAAAGCAAAAGGTCATCCTCGACTACAAAATCCTGAACGGCGAGGCTTCCGGTCCTCAGGATTTCAACATTCTAATCCTGGTTGAATATCCTAACTGGGCAGCACTCGATAACCTGCGGGACAAGATGGATCCCATTGTCGAGAAGGTCATGGGCACCGAAGACCAGCGCCGCGCCACCGCTGTGAAGCGACTCGATATCCGTGAAATCCTCGGCACAAAAACCATGCGCGAGATTACTCTTAAGTAACCGTTCGTGGCACGCAGTTCTTCGGTCTGGCAGTTTTTACCGGCCATGTCCGCCATGACCCATACCCATAGCACCCATGCCATGGCCCATTCCGCCCATCCCATGCATGCCTTGGAATCCCGTATGCGCAGATCTAAAGCTCGAACCATGATTGACCCCTCGCATGGTATTCATCTTACTGCCGTGGCCCTTGCTCATGTTGCCAGCACTCTTGCCATGAATCTTCTGGCTGTGGACGTTTTGCGTATGCGACATGGCCTTGCCTGAGCGACGCGCGTTGCTCACAACTTTTCCAAGGTTCAAGCCGTTATCGTGGGCAATTTTGCCCCAACCTTGGCCACCGTTATGCAATGCGACGATGTCATCAAAGCTCCTGCCGGATGCGTTTGCGAGCAAGTGTGCCTTCTCTAATCCACCCCACCCGAGGCCAGTTGATGCCCTTTCCGCTTGCAACGTAGCAGCGGGAACTCCGGTCTCAACCGAAATCCTGTCCAGATCCGCTGCGCGCGAGGCGACACTGCCGAACACCACGATGAATGCCGCTGTAATTAAAGTTAACGTTCTCATACCTAATTAAAACTCCCTTTACGAGTACAGGTTTCGGTTTTGGCGCGACCGATGGTTCCCTGATGAGCATAAAAATTCGTGCCTCACCGCTGTAGAGGCAGGCGTGTCGCCTGCAACGTCATCTGTATCCCGCAGCCGACACGGCTGCCACTACAGATTCCACGGCAACGCGTCAAGATCGACGTTGCCGCCGGTGAGGATGATTCCCACGCGTTTCCCTGCGATGTCGATTTTGTTATCCGCCACGGCCGCGTACGGAACAGCCGCTGATGGCTCGACAATGATTTTCATCGTCTCCCAAATCATGCGCATGGCAGAGGTAATCGCGTCCTCGGTCACAGTCACAATGTCGTCCACGTAACGCCTGATAATCGCAAAGTTTGGTTCACCGACATTTGTCCGCAGTCCATCTGCAATGGTGAATTTCTTTTCAGTGTGGATCACGCGTCCCGCGCGAAACGATTGCGCGGCATCGTCAGCATTCTCCGGTTCAGCCGCAATCACTTTGACATTCGGTCGCATCGATTTTGCAGCGATGGCTGTGCCGGCGAGTAGTCCTCCTCCGCCGACCGGACATATAACAAGATCGAGATCGGGAACGTCTTCGAGCAATTCAACCGCCGCCGTCCCCTGCCCCGCTATCACGTCTGGATTTTCGAAAGAATGAATCAGCGTGGCGCCCGTCTTGGCGATCACATCTGCACACGTAGCTTCTCGCGCCTCTTCTGTGGGCTCGCAAAATACAACACGCGCCCCGTAGCTTTCCACGGCGCGGATCTTCACCTTTGCTGAGTTCGATGGCATGACGATATGCGCAGGAATTCCGCGAAGTTTTGCCGCCCGAGCTACTGCAGCCCCATGGTTTCCTGACGAATGCGTCGCCACACCGCGC
>DATIOX010000076.1:0-21822 GCA_035472675.1 Candidatus Dormiibacterota bacterium | reverse complement strand
CTGATCGATTTGCTCGGCTGTCGCTTCGCTGTAGTCGCGTGCGCGAGAAATGTCGCGTCCGAGGAACACATAATCTTCGTGCTCGCCGTATTCGACCATGCCCATTTTTTCGCTCATGCCCCATTCGCAAACCATGCGACGAGCAATCGCCGTAGCGGTTTTGATGTCGCCACGCGCGCCGTTTGTGATGTCGCCGAAAACAATTTCCTCCGCGACGCGACCGCCCATGCTCACTGCGAGACCGGCGAGTAACTCGTTTTTGCGATTGGTGTATTTGTCTTCCTCAGGCAACCACATCGTCGATCCAAGCGACGGGCCGCGCGGAATAATGGTGACTTTGTGCAGCGGCTCGGTGTGCGGAAGAAGTTCCAGCAACAGCGCGTGACCCGCCTCGTGGTACGCTGTGTTTTCTTTTTCTTTTTCGCTGAGCGCCAGGCTACGGCGCTCTTTGCCCCAGCGAACTTTATCGCGCGCTTCTTCGAGCTCGGCGAGCGTGATTCCCTTTAATCCACGGCGCGCCGCGAGCAACGCCGCTTCGTTGATGACATTGGCAAGTTCCGCGCCGGAATAACCGGGGGTGCCGCGTGCGACGACTGCGAGATCGACGCCTTCGGCAAGTTTCACTTTTTTAGCGTGCACCCGCAGAATTTCTTCGCGTCCTTTCACGTCCGGCAAATTGACTGTGATCTGGCGATCGAAACGCCCCGGTCGCAGCAATGCCGGATCGAGAACATCGGGGCGGTTTGTTGCTGCGATGATGATCACGCCTTCCTGCGTGTCGAAGCCATCCATCTCCACGAGCAACGCATTTAAAGTTTGCTCGCGCTCGTCGTGGCCGCCGCCTACGCCATGGCCGCGATGACGCCCGACCGCGTCGATCTCATCGATGAAAATGATGCAGGGCGCGGATTTCTTACCCTGTTCGAACATGTCGCGTACGCGCGATGCCCCGACGCCGACAAACATCTCAACAAAGTCCGACCCGCTGATGGAAAAGAATGGGACGTCCGCCTCGCCTGCGATGGCGCGAGCCAGCAGCGTCTTACCAGTGCCCGGGGGCCCGACCATCAAGACGCCTTTCGGAATGCGTCCGCCGAGTTTTTGAAATTTTTTCGGATCGCGCAAAAACTCGACAAGCTCTTGCACTTCATCCTTTGCTTCCTCGACCCCGGCGACGTCGCGAAATGTGATTTTGTTTTTGTCGCGGGCGAGCATGCGCGCTTTCGATTTCCCAAAATTGAGAGCGCCTTTCCCAGCCATGCGGATTTGCTGTCGAAACAGGAAATAAAGCACCAGCAAGAACAGAGCGATCGGCAGAAAACCGACCACGGTTTGCGCGAGCATGTTCGATTCGGTCTTGATGGCGGGCTGAATACCGGCTGCCGCGAGCTTTTGCTGCAGATCGTTTGTGAAAGTCAAATAGATCGTGGTTCGAAATGGCACTTGCTGGGACGGCGCCGAGGCGATTCCCTGGCGTATATAAGCGCCGCGCAGCGTTTGGGTTGGCCGGCCATCTTCTACCACCAGCACGAGCGGGTAGTTTTTGTCGTTAACGATCTGCTTATTCTCCAGCAGCTCGAGAAACCGGTTATACGGCACGTCTTCGACCGGTTGCATTCCTCCGCGGTAAAAGAGCATCGCCATCGCGATCAGACTAAAAGCGATCACGATGAGGATAACGCCACGCCAATTAAAATTGGGTTCGCTCCCGCGGTTTTTATTTTCTCTTTGCGAGTTGCGATCGAACTGAGCCATATGCAAAAACGGATTTACCGCTGTAAAAAGGTTACCATGAACAAATTGGCAATGCAAAATGAGGCAAGGCACCTGATTCGTGATTGGTTACAATGTTAAAATTGTCCATTAATGTTAAATGATTTGACTGTGCTTAGGTTTCCTTCGTTCGGATTTCGTTATTTTGTCCCCGCTTTTATATTCGTTGCCGCGCATTGCGTCGCTCGCCCGTTTCAGGTAAAATTCGGCCCCCGAATCTTTACATGACAGAGCTTGTTTCATCAGTCGCAGATAGGATCGATCGCGCCGTGCAGCGGGTAACTCCGCTGGCATATCGGGTGCGTCGGACAGGGCGCCGTTGGATGCGCCGGGCGTTACGTAAGCCCCGGAGCGTCTCGGAAGGGCCAAATATGCTGCCGGTATTGATCCAGGTACTGGCGAGCTTCACCAAAGCGGATGGCGTTCTGCTCGAGGAAGAGATCGACTCAAGTCTTGGTTTTCTTCGATACGATTACCCGGAGGCGGTTTACTCCGAGCTGCGACAGTTATTCCGGCAAGCACTTTACGAGCAGCAAGACCTGGCTGCCATGGCGCAAAAGCTCGGCGCGCAGCTTAGCGCGGATCGTAAGATCATGCTCGGAGTTCAGCTGTACGACCTGATTTCGCAAGCCGGTTTGAAGCAGGAACAAGTCGTTGCGTTCTATTCGTTCATGTCGCAAATGGGCATGGCTGCCCAGGCAATCGACATCGTTTATCAACTCAACGCCTCGGAAGATTCCGATCCGTCGATCTATCAACACGGCGCGTCCCCTCTGGAGTCGCTCTCCTTCGGTCCGGACGGGAAAGCCGATGTGACGCTTAAGAACCTGAACGAGACCGATCGCCTAATGGCTTTTCGTTATCACGAACTCATTTTGCTGAAGAATTATAGCGACCAAAACGTGTCCGTGCGCGGCAGGCCGTTAGTGCGTGGCGGTTTCTGCCGAATTTATCCGGGCCAGCGCATCCTGGCAGGCGACCAGGTGCTCAGCTATCAGGAGCTGGCGCAATATTTCAACGCAAAGAAGAACGTTTCGCTTCCACAGATTTTCATTCGTGTGAATAGAGACTCGGACGAAGTGGGATTGGAGCGCTCGCGAACACGTGAGAGCGCGCTTCGGGTGACTTTCGGATTGAAGGTTCGCGTGAAGGCGCTGCGTGATGTGGATGCGGAACTCAACGGCGTGAAGTTAAAAACCGGTACGCAGGTTGATGCGGCTTTGGAAGACAGAATCGTCTTCCACAACAACAGCGAGATGGATTTGAGTGATCTGCGCCGGCGGGCGCGAGCGTTGGGTGGCCGGTTCCAACTGAAGGCTTCCAAGTCGGAATATCTGGTTTCGAATGACCCGAGCCGGTTGGAAGCCGATGATATTCTGCTCTCCCCTGGCACGAGCGGCGACGTGCTGCTGAAGATTTTTTGCGATTACGATCAGCGAATTGGTCAGTTGGAAGTGATCGAGGCGGATCGCCCGATCATGGTGGGTGACACCGTGGTGCGCACCACAGCGCCGCTCAAGGATGGCGATACGATTCGAATCGATATCGGCCAATTTCTGCGATGCAGTTTTTCGGAACGAATCATCGAGGAAGAGCGGAATATCATTCGCACTCTCGAGGCAAACGAGATCACGCACCGCTTTGGGAAAGGCGGAATTGGTCTGGAGGGAATCTCCTTTAGCATCGCGCGTGGTGAGCTGGTTTGCGTGATGGGCGCGAGTGGTTCGGGAAAAAGCACGCTCATGAGAGTGCTGGCCGGCCAACTTCAACCCACCAGCGGCGAGGTGCTCCTCAACGGACAGCCGCTCTATCAAGATCTCGACACTCTGAAACACTATGTCAGTTATATGCCTCAGCAGGACGCGTTCGACGAACATCTCACGATCGGCGAAAACCTGCTGTTTGCGGCGGCGATTCGCGCGCCGCATCTCTCAAGGCGCGATCGCACCCGGCGTTTGGAGGCAAAATTAGTCGAGCTCGGACTCGGCGAACGCCGGGACGCAGTTGTCGGCAGTCCGGAGAAGAAAACGCTGAGCGGTGGCGAGAGAAAACGCCTTAACATCGGACTCGATATGATTGGCATGTCGGACGTCTACCTGTTCGACGAACCGACTTCCGGCCTTTCCTCAAAGGATTCCGAGCACGTCATGGAAATCATTCGGAGCATGGCGCACAACAAGATCGTCATCGTGACGATTCACCAGCCGAGCTCGAAAATTTTCCAGATGTTTCATAAGGCGATCCTGCTGGATAAGGGCGGGCGCCTCGTCTTTTTTGGCACGCCTTCGGACATGCTTCGCTATTTCGCTGAAGCAGAACACCAGCATCAGTTCGGGGCGGAACTGGGCGCGTGCCCATCCTGTGGAACGACGCGTCCGGAATTCATTTTTGATGTGCTGGAGACGCCGCTGCGCGATCTAAGTGGCGACATCATTTACGAGGAAAACAGCCGCGGCCATCTCGTCGCGGCTCGCCGTTATTCACCGGAATTCTGGCGCGACAAATACGAAGCGTTTCGCCTGATCCAGGACGTCAAACAGGTTTCGCTGCGCAAAGAGGCGCCATCTGCGTTGTCCGCGGCCCCGGTGCAGAAAAAGCGGCTGCCATTTCGGTGGCACGATGAGTGGACACAATTTCGTACCGTGCTGCGGCGCGCTTTCGTAAGCAAACTGCGCAATCGCGCCAACCTGGTTATCACGATCGGAGTTTCGCCTGTGCTGGCGCTGTTGATTGCGACCATTCTGCGCTATTCGGACAGCGGAACATATGATTTTGCTTCTGCGTATCACATTCCAACGTTCTTGTTCCTCGGCTTGATCGTCGCGATGTTCCTCGGCCTGACCAACAGCGCCGATGACATCATAAGGGACCGGCCGGTGCTGCAGCGCGAACGGAATGTCAACGTTCGTTTATCGTATTACGTGGTCTCGAAGACGCTCACGCTGGGAGTGTTTGCCCTCGTTCAGTGCATCCTCTTTGTCCTGATCGGCAATTACATCCTGGAAATTCGGGGAATGTTTTGGATCGATCTCGCGATCATGTTCATGACCGCCATGGGTGGCGTCGCGCTGGGTCTGCTCATCTCTTCGCTCGTGGCCGATCCGAAGACAGCAGCAAACATCGTCCCGCTCGTTTTAATTCCGCAGATCATCATGGGTGGCGCGCTCATCAAATACGAGGACATGAATCGGAACCTGGGTCTGCTTTATTCCCTTTCGCATTGGTTCTCCGAACATCCGAGCGCGGACAAGAACAGGAAGACGGAGAGCAAGCTGCAGGTTCCGCTTGTCTGTCAGTTCATCGCCATGCGCTGGTCGTACGAAGAGATGATTGTCGCGCAGGCCAAGCTCAATCCGCTCACGCGACGACAGGATCGCGCGCAACGCGAGATCGACCGGCTTGTGGCGCAAGATCGGACAGATCCTGAAGCAAACAAGCGCTTGGAGGATCTGAAGGAAACGCTCGCTCTGCTCTCTGGTCTCGAGGCAAAATCGGTCGGCGAATTGGATCATTATCTCGGGCTGATCGATCAAGTCCTGAATGACAAAGGGCCATTCGATCGCGCGCTTTTCAAGAACGCCAACGGGCCGATCACAGCCGAGCAAATCTACGGGAACCAGAAGGTGTCGGACCTGATGTCCAACGCCGAGATGGATCAGAACGACTACCGCCGCGGGAACAAGCCGAACGTGTTCTTCGGTGCGCAGAAACGTTATTTCGGAATAAAGTTTAGTGTGTTTTTCTTCAATACAGCTGTTCTGGTTCTATCGACATTTGGATTGCTTGGGCTGCTGCATTGGATTTTGCGGAGAGAACTCGAAGTGCGGAGAAGCTAGATCACCGCAGGCCTTCTAAGTTGTCTTTCTCAGCGGAGCCCATTCGACTTGTTTCGCTCTTTCGCGGAGTCGAAGGACCTCTTCAAATAACCACACTCACTCTTCGTATCCGGCGCTTAATCGTTTGAACGCAGGCGAACTAGTGTGAGGTCCCTCGCTTCGCTCGGGATGACATGCATCGCAATCGAGTGTAGAAAAAGAACCAACACAAATGAGCAAGCGAAAGACAAAACCAGCCCGTCTCATCGTCGCTACCAGCGACACGGATGCCGACATGCTTTACGCGACGAAATTTTGGGCGCCCGATCCATTCATCTTTCTCGAACGCAATGGCAAACGCACGCTCGTCCTGAGCGATTTGGAAATCGATCGCGGTCGCAAGCAAGCCGACGCAGATGAATTCGTTATGTTCAGTGAGATCGAGCGCGAAGTACAGGGAAGATCCAAAAAGGCGCCGTCCTATGAAAAAGTTCTGGCGCACTTTCTTAAAACGCGAGGCGTAAAATCAGCAGTTGTCCCTGCAAATTTTGCACTCGGTTATGCGAAGGAACTTGCCGCAAACAAAATCCGTGTCCGCCCGACAAACGGATTTTTCTGGCCGGAGCGCGAGGCGAAATCGCAAAAGGAAGTGGAAATGATGGGCCAAGCCTTGCGAATCACGGAAAGAGGACTCAAGCGCGGAATCGAAATTTTGAAAGCGTCCAAGCCAGGCGCCGGAAAACGATTGCACTGGAACGGCAAAACGTTGACTTCCGAAATCCTCCGCGCCGAAATTGATTCTACGATCTTGCACGCGGGCGGCACTCCAGCGGGCACGATTGTCGCCGGTGGCGATCAGGCGTGCGATCCGCATGAGCGCGGCTACGGTCCGCTTTACGCCGATTCACTGATTATCCTCGATGTTTTTCCGCGCGACGCGAAGACCGGATATTTTGGCGACATGACCCGGACGGTGGTGCGCGGACGCGCCAGTGAAGGCCAGCGTAAGCTTTGGGAAACGGTAAAATCCGGTCAAGCGCTCGCGTTGAAGAGACTTAGGGCCGGAGTCGATGGGATGACGATTCACAAGGCGATCCAGGAACTTTTCGCCAAACGCGGTTTTCCGACCGGAGTGCGCAGAGGGCGGCGCGTCGGATTCTTCCACGGCACCGGACATGGGCTTGGACTGGAAATTCACGAGCATCCGCGCTTGCAGAAAGTTGTTCTAAAAGATCGACAGGTGGTGACTGTTGAGCCCGGCCTGTATTATCCGGGACTGGGCGGCGTGCGGCTGGAAGACGTGGTTTTGGTCACCAAAACGGGTTGCAAGATTCTATCTCGGTTTCCGAAGCAACTGGAGATTTGAGCGGAACTTGAACGCGGAAAAACTTCGCGCCCTTGCGCTCGATCTGAACCGAACAGCTCCCCGAAGCCCGCGAACTGCGCTCATCAACTTTCCAGCCGTGGCTGCGCGCCTGGTGGATAAATGCCGCGCAGAACTCGTCGGCTGGAACGGTGCGTACCACTACAACTGTCCGATGGACCGCAAGTTCTTTGCTGCCTTTGGCATGGACGCCGAAAGATTGCGGGAATTCATTGCGACCGGGGCAGACGACGCGGAAGTGGCAGCTTGGATGAGCAAAAACACTGCGTCTACGCAAAGAAAAATTACTGACTGGAGCCGGCGTTTTTTGGCAAACCCGCTGTGGCGACTGCTTGATTTGGAAGATTGGCTTCACGTGCGGGCGTCTAGCCGCAAGCAGAGCAGGTAAATCGTGTCCGGCGCCAGGGTCATCCCGGCGCGATATCTTACCCAAATGAACGAAGCAAGCATTTGAGCGTCTAATTTGTTCCAGCGAGTAAAGTGACAATTGACTTAGATACATTAAATTAGGCTCGGTATGTTTTCTCCATACGGTTTCGGTCTTGGATCTCACTGGCTGCTTTACATCGGCGTCCCGTTGATCATCGGGATTTGGGCACAGATTCGGGTCACGAACGCGTTCCGTAAGTGGGGCGAAGTGCGGGCGAGTTCGAATATCACAGGTGCTGAATGCGCGCGTGAAATTCTGCAAGCGGCCCAGATCAACGATGTCGATGTCGTGGAGACGAACGATTTTCTTGGGGACCATTACGACCCGAGAGACAAGAAGCTGCACCTCTCCAGCAGCGTGTACAATACGCCTTCAGTGGCGTCGCTGGGCATCGCTGCCCACGAGACCGGTCACGCAATTCAGCACGCGAAGGCTTACGCGCCATTGAAAGCGCGCATGGCGATCGTGCCGGTGACAATGGTTGCGTCGCAATTGCTGCCGTTCATCATTATCGGCGGTCTCTTCTTCCGGATCACCGGCCTGATCACGCTCGGCATCTATTGCTATCTGGTCTTGCTGGTCTTCCAGTTGATCACGCTCCCGGTGGAATTCGACGCCTCGCGGCGGGCAAAAATCATTTTGCAACAGATGGGCATCGTACGGTCTGGGGAGGAAGTTGCTGGGGTCAACAAGGTCCTAAACGCAGCTGCGCTCACGTACGTAGCAGCATTCATCGCTGCGCTGGGGAACTTGCTCTGGCTGATGTCGATCCGCGATCGGCGTTGATTCGACTGCACTAGTGGAAATGGATCCCGCTCTCGCCTTACCTGCTCGACGGATTTCGGATTTGTTGTCGTCCGGTCTCGGGGCTCGTGCTAAGTCTAGACGCGAGACAATGGACCAGCCGCGGGTCGATCCAGATCAAGAGTTAGTAACGCGTACGCAATCGGGCGATGCCGGCGCCTTCGATGAACTGGTCATTAAATACACTCCGCGTCTTTATGGCCTCGTGTACAACATGACCTCGAACCACGAGGACACGAACGATCTTTTGCAGGATATTTTCGCCAAAGCGTACCGCGCAATCCGCGGGTTCCGCGGCAAATCGTCCTTTTATACGTGGATTCATTCCATTGCTGTGAATATGACGCTCAATTTTCTGAAGAAACGCGGCCGGCGTTTTCAACTGAGCCTCGATGATGTCGATGCCAGTATTCAAAACGACAAGGAGTTCCTGCAAAGCACGGCCACGAGCAGTCCGGTGCGCGAAGCAGACTTGTCCGAGCTGCAGCGAAGATTGAACGAGGCCATGATGAAATTGTCTGATGAACACAGAGCGGTGGTTACCATGTTCCATATCCAGGGGATGCCCCACGCAGAGATTAGTAAAATCTTGCGCGTCTCCGAAGGAACGGTGCGTTCCAGGCTCTTCTACGCGAATCGGCAACTACAGAATTATCTGGACGAATTTCGGAGAAATCCTGTTTCCTAATCTGCGCTGAAAAATGGACGAGTTTGACGACAACGAAATCGCAAGGCTGCTTCGATTGAAGCGGTACGAACAGCCGCCGCCCGGCTACTTCGAGAATTTCCTGCATGAATTTCATCGCCGGCAGCGCGATGAAATGCTGCGCCAGCCGTTGTGGCGAATCTGTCTCGAACGCGCTCACGGTTTGATGCTCCGCCTTGATGTTCGAACTCTTGCCTCGTATCCAGCTGCCGTCGCAGCAGTCCTGGTCTGCGCCGCCGTAATTTCATTAAAGATTTATCAGCAACCCGAGACGGCTCGCGTCGCTCTCCAGAGCCCGCCGGTTTTGTCGGCGCCGGCAAGCGGGGAAGGGGAATGGAGCCTTACATCTCCGCTGGCCACGCAGATTTTCAGGACACAGCCGGTTCGCCGTCTCAATGAAAGCGCCCAGACTCACCGAGCCGCAGGCCCGCCGCGCTACGTGCTCGATAGCGTCCCCGTGAGTTATGAGCCGACTTTCAGATTTTAGGAACGGTGTAGTCCGACGCGGCTTGCGCGTCCCCGTATCGCAAGTTAAGAATCTGCGCCTCATTATGCCTGGTAGAGCCGCGTTCGCGCTGATTTTTTGCTTTAGCGCCAGTTCGCTCTTTGCGCAGGAGCAGGCCACCAAGAAGGGTGGCGATCGGGTCAAGGACACCTTTGAGCGCGTCATGGCGCAGGCAGAGTCGGCTACAGCAGTTAGCCATCAGGTGAAAGACGTCTTTGAGCGTGCCGCGAAGGCAGTGGTCAAGATTCATGGTGTCGATGAACACAGCCCAATTTGCGGGACTGGATTTTTTATCGATCCCACTGGGACTCTTTACACGGCATACACTGTTGGAGGCGAAGCGGGAAATTTCACAATTGAATTCGGTGGTAAAAAATACCCGGCGCGCCAGCTTTTGGCAGACATCCGCAGCGGGACCGCCATGTTGAAGATCGATGCGCCCACTCCGGCCCTGCCGATTGGAAAATCCGAAGGACTGGAAGTAGCAACTCCTGTCATTGCGGTTGGTTATCCATTGGACTTGCCGGAGACACCAAATTTCGGGATGATCGCGGGATTCGATCGCAAATATCTCGGTCGTTATTTCTCGACAACCCATCTGCGCGTTAATCTGCCGACACAGCGCGGAGAAGCCGGCGCGCCGCTTTTGAACATGAAAGGTGAGGTCGTTGGCATCGTGGTCAGCAGTCTCGAGAACAACTCAGCGTGTTACGCTGTGCCAATCGAAGCGGCCGAGAAAATTCGAGGCGATTTCATGCGTTTCGGAGAAGCCAGACATGGCTGGATCGGGATCAATGTCTCCATGGCGCGGCAACCAGTGGAAGGTTCGCTTGCAGAAATGAAGCAGATCATGGAAGACACGCCAGCCGCCCGTTCCGGAATCAAATCCGGCGACATTCTCCTACAAGTCGGCCGGAAGAGAGTAACTCAGCCGGAAGATGTGCTGGATGCCTCGTTCTTCATCACTGCCGGAGATATCGTTCCGATTACTGTGATGCGCGGAAATCAAAAACTGACTTTCAGTGTGCAGGCGACTCTTCATCCAGCCAGCAGGAGCGGGGTGTTACTTGCGTCTCCCCCCGGCACGCCCGCAATAAATCAGCAGGCGATGCCGCTCTCGCTTGGTTCCGACGTGCCACCCACGCCGTAGGTTTGCGATCGCAGATTCTTTTTAGCCGGGCATCCGGATAGCGCGGTCAGTTGAGTCACAGCATCTTGCGAAACTCGGGTTCATCGATAATTCGCACGCCGAGTTCTTCCGCCTTGTCGAATTTGCTTCCTGGCTCCGCGCCTGCGAGAACGTAATCGGTTTTCCTGCTCACACTGCCGGTGACGTGGCCACCGAGGGTTTCGATTTTTTCTGTTGCTTCTTCCCGCGTCATCGAGGGCAATGTTCCGGTAATAACAAATGTTTTCCCAGAGAGGGGCAACGCCGCCGCTTTTCTTGCCGAGACTTTTTCGCTCTTTAGGTGAATCCCGAGTTCTTTTATCCGGCGCAGAATTTTTTTCCCGGCTGCTGAGGAGAAGAAATCCAGGACGCTTTGCGCAACCACGGGCCCCACTTCCGTGGTGATGCCGCGGCCTTTTTCGGCTTTGCTTTTCGATGGCTTCGCAAAACCGGATTGGATGAGCCGATCGGTAATTTCTTTTACACCCTCCTTCTCATCCCGCTTTTCGTGGTACTGCAAAATATCACGGAGCAGTGGCGAATTGGCGACGTCTTCAATCGTCTCGTGGAACCTGGCGAGTTGCGTTGCTGTCGTTCTTCCCACATCGGGAATGGCAAGAGCAAAAAGCCACCGCGAGAGCGGCAGGGTCCGGGCCCGTTCGATCGCGCGGATCGCTTTCGTCGCATTTTTTTCGCCGAACACGCGCGGTTCTTCGTCCGTTCCGAGATTCAGTTTGGCCAGCTGTTCCGTTTCTAACTCAAACAAATCGAGCGGCTCGCGTACAAGCCCGCGTTCCACCAATTTGTCCGCCACAATGCCGCCGACACTTTCGATGTCCAGTGCGCTGCGCGCCGCAAAAAATTCGACGCGACGCGTCGTTTGCGCTGGACACTGAAGATTTTCACAGCGCCAGGCAACGAATTGCGGGTCGCGGCGAATTGGGCCGCCACACACAGGGCACTTGCCGTGAATATGTTTGGCAAAGTCGAACGGCCTGGCATCGCGCGGGCGTTTCGATTTCACGACTTCAACAACTGCCGGAATGACTTCGCCCGCCTTTTCGATTACCACCGTGTCACCGATGCGGATGTCTTTGCGCTTGATTTCATCCTCGTTATGCAACGTCGCGCGCCCAACAGTGCTTCCGCTTACGAACACCGGCTCCAACACCGCCACGGGTGTGAGAATTCCTGTGCGCCCCACTTGAATCACGATGTCGTTCAGGCGCGTTTGCACGCGTTCGGCTTCGTATTTGTAAGCGATGGCCCAACGCGGCGATTTCGCCGTGAACCCGAGGCGCTCGCGTTGCGCAAATGAATTCACCTTCACCACCGCGCCATCGGTCTGATAAGGAAACTTGTGGCGGATGCCGTCCAGGTCGTGAATCGCGTCCAGAATTTCTTCGACTGACTCGGCCACCCACCAGCGCTCGGTGATCGGCAGGCCGAGTTTCTTGAGCAGCCGAAAAATTTCCGAGTGAACGTTGACGTCCACTCCCTCGGTCGCCCCAGTTCCGTACAACACAACACCGAGGGGGCGCTTCGCTACAATTGCAGGATCCAGTTGCTTGAGTGAACCGGCCGCCGCGTTGCGCGGGTTTGCAAACAACGGCAGACCGACCTTCTGCCGTTCGTCGTTTAATTTTTCGAAGCCATGTTTGTCCATGTAAACTTCGCCGCGCACCTCCAAAAGTTTCGGCGCAGCGCTGCGCAGTCGCTCGGGCACCGAACGGATCGTTCGAATATTTTGGGTGATGTTGTCGCCGACGTTTCCGTCCCCCCGCGTTGCCGCCTGGCGCAGCCTGCCGTTTTCGTAAATGAGCGAAACTGCAACGCCGTCCACCTTTGGCTCGATTACCACCGGGATCTTTTCGTTAGGCACAAGCCGCTGGATACGGGCGTAAAAATTTTTCACTTCCTCTTCCGAGTAAGTGTTATCGAGACTGAGCATTGGGATCAGATGAGCAACCTGCTCGAACGCTTTAAGCGGTTTTCCGCCGACTCGCTGAGTAGGTGAATCAGGCGTGACCAAATCGGGAAACTGCGTCTCGAGATCGACGAGTTCTTTGTAGAGGCGATCGTATTCGCGGTCGCTAATGATTGGCGAAGCCTCTTCGTAATAGAGCCGGTCATGCTTGCGGATTTCGTCCCGTAACTGCTCCATTCGCTTTGCCGCCTGAGTTTCGTCCTTGACCATAAAACACGATACAAACGGGCAAATCGTCGGCAATGCCACCACCGTCGTTCGGAGCGAGGTCCAGGAATCCCGCGATAAAACCCAGCGTAATTTCAGGGACCCTTCGACTCAGCCTCGCTTTGCTCAGGATGACAGTTCCAGAGCGCAACAATGCTTTCAATCCTCAGTGAAAACGGCTAAGCATGATAAGGTGTGAAATCCGGCGAACGCATTCTCGGCGTCGAAGGAGGCGGAACAAAAACCGCCTGGGTGTTAATTGAACGACCTGTAGCTGGGGGCGCTGAACCCGTCTCGCAATGGGTAATTCTCGATCAAGGAAAGCTGCCGCCGTCCAATTGGCGCCTGACTACCCCGGAACGTTTGCACGAAATTTTTTCCGGGTTGCGAAGGGAAATCGATCGCGCGGGAGTTTTTCTTGCCGGTTGTGGCACCGAGGAAGATCGCCAATCACTCGCGCTTATTTGCAGAGACATTTGGCCAAATGCGAAAATTGTGACGGGCAGCGATCGTGATTCCGGCCTCGCAGCGGCGCTCGACCACGGAGACGGTATTGTCGTAAACGCGGGAAGTGGTTCTTCGGTGACTGGCCGGCGAGGCGACCGAATCGAGAGAGCCGGTGGGTGGGGACATATTCTGGGCGATACTGGCGGCGGTTATTTTTTGTCTATTGAAGCGCTGCGTCTGATCCTGCGTGAGCACGACTTGCATTGCGGTGAGATGCCCTTCACTGCGAAGATTCTGCACGCACTTTCGTTGAACAATCTTGACGAGCTCGTGCGCTGGGCGCAAACGGCGGACAAAAACGAGATCGCGATGCTGGCCCCGGTAGTGTTTGAAGCTGCAGCCGCTGGCGAGGCGCGTGTGAACGAGATCGTCGAAGAAGGTGCGCGTGTCCTCTGCGAATACACCGAGGCTGTCGCGTCTCGTCTGCATCTGCTTGCTCCCAGAGTCGCGCTGATGGGCGGCCTCTTTTACCGCGACTCCATCTATACTCACGCGTTTCGACGCAGACTAAAAAAGAATCTCCCCGACGCGCGCGTGACTACAGCAGAGCGACCTCCCGAACTGGGCGCGGCGTGGCTTGCAGCAGAGACGCCCGATGCTGTTACGGTTCGGCCAAAGCTCGCTGAAAAAGAAATCGAAGATCTGGCTGCTGCGCTTACCGAGCAACGCAATCCGCGCTCGAAGAACCTTGAAAAGATGAGCGTTCGTGAACTGGTCGAACTTTTTGTCGAGGAAGAGAAATTCGTTCAGGATGCGTTGCGCGCAGCAACCGCGGATCTTGGCAAAGCCATAGAAATGGTGACTGGAGCGCTCCGGAATGGTGGCCGCTTGTTTTACGTGGGCACTGGCAGCAGCGGTCGCATCGGCGTCCTCGATGCGAGCGAAATTCCGCCGACCTTTGGCGCGTCGCGCGATCTCGTGCAGGGAGTAATTGCCGGCGGAGTAACCGCCCTTTATCGCAGCGTCGAAGGCGCGGAAGACGAGGAGAGCGCAGGCGCGCTGGCCATGCGGGAGAGGGGAATAAGAGATACCGATATTGTCATTGGGATCACCGCCAGCGGCCGGACGCCTTTTGTCCTCGGCGCGCTCGCCTGCGCAAAATCGTTAGGAGCAAGAACAATCCTGCTCACCTGTAATCCAACTGTGGTGGCAGGCGTGTCGCCTGCTGCAACCGGCACGGCTGCCTCTGCAGTGGGTGCCGATCTGGTGATCGCACTCGCCGTTGGCCCCGAGGTCCTGACTGGATCGACCAGGCTAAAAGCCGGAACTGCGACGAAGGTGGCGCTTAATATTGTCAGCACGGGCGCGATGGTCGCGCTTGGTAAAGTGCGCGGTAATCTGATGATTGATCTGCACACCACCAATGCCAAGCTGCGCGATCGCGCGGTACGAGTTGTCGCCGATTTAGCGCAATGCGATTACGATTCGGCGCGTCTACAACTCGAAGCAGTGGACTGGAACCTGCGTGCCGTAGTCGAGAAACTGTAGCCGTGACCCTTCACCGACCACGCTACAAATTGGTGATCCGCGCAGAAATCTTAATCTCCATAAGCGCAGCGGAACCGCATCGCACGAAGGAACATGTGACTCAACCGAAAGGAACCTTATGCTCTGGACGATATTCGTGATCTTGCTGGTGCTCTGGCTGCTTGGACTAGTCAGCTCCTACACGCTGGGCGGATTCATTCACATCCTGCTGGTAATTGCGATTGTGGTGCTGATTCTCCAATTGATCCAAGGCCGCCGGCCGTTGTAAGCTCGCACCCAATGAAACTGGCCGCCATTGTCGGCATTATTCTCATCATTATCGGGATCCTCGGCTTTGCTTATGGCGGTCTGGGCTGGACGACACAGAAAAAAGACGCCCAACTAGGCCCCCTTGAGATCACTCACAAGGAAAGCCACGGATTCGCTTTTCCGCCGATCGCGAGCGGAATTTGTATTGTCGGGGGAGTAGTTCTCGTAATCGTCGGCAGCCGGAAGAGCTAATCGCCGGCTTTTAGCACGGCGAAGGTTTTGCTGCCTTTGCGATCGAGATAGAGAAGGACGCCCCGTTTCGGATCGGCTTTATTCAGCGCCTCGCGGAACGACTTCACGTTAGTGACCGGCTTGCCGTCCACTTCGGTGATGACGTCTTCACGCTGAATGTCCTGGGCCGCAGCGATGCTGTTGTCCTCGACATCGGTTACGAGCACGCCTTCCTGGACGGGTAGATGAAGACGTTCGGCAACGTCTTTGGTCAATTCCTGCACCTGTAGTCCGAATTTGCCGACACTTTCCTGCGTCGGTGGCGTCGGTTGAATCGGCAACGTATTTGACGCTTGGGCAATCTCGTTTGGCAGTTCGCCAGTTTTGATGGGGACTTTGATGGTCTGGCCTTTGCGCCAAACACTTAGCTGGACACTTTGGCCGATTTTCTTTTTCAAAATCTCATGTTGCAGCTGTGAGTCCGAGTCGATCGGTGTTCCATCCACATGAGTGATTACGTCGAACGGACGCAAATCACTTTTGGAAGCGGGCGCATCGGCTTCAATCGTACGGACCACGACACCTTTATCGGCGCCCTTAAACAAATCGCGAATCGTGGGGTCGTCACCGAGCGTTTCGATCCGAATGCCCAACCAGGGTCGCATGATTTTGTGACCGGCGATCAGTTCCGTACCGATTTCTTTGGCCATGTTAACGGGGATTGCGAAGCCCAGGCCGCGATTCATCCCGTTGATCAACGTGTTCATGCCGATCACTTTGCCGTCGATGTCGCACAGCGGTCCTCCGCTGTTGCCCGGATTAATAGATGCGTCGGTCTGCAGATAATCTGAAATCGAGTACGAGCCGGTCTGAAGCAATTTGCTCCGGCCTTTACCGCTGATCACGCCGTACGTGAAAGTGTAATCGAGCTTGAACGGCGCGCCGATCGCGAATGCAAACTGGCCTACCCGCACCGCGTCGCTGTCACCCAGTTGAACGACTGGCAAATCCTTGGCATCGATCTTGATGACTGCAATATCGGTCTTCTCGTCCGTACCTACGACCGTTGCAGGGAAATTCCGGCCGTCCTTCAATTTCACGTCGATTTTATCTGCGCCTTCCACCACGTGAAAATTCGTGAAGATGTAGCCGTCCGGCCGAACGATAAAGCCCGAGCCTTCGCTTTGGATCGGGCGTGGCCCGCCCGGGTTGCGCCGTTGATTATTCTCATCGGGCGCTCCTTGGAAAAATAAGTCGTCTAATGGCGAACTTTCGGTGATATCATTCTTCTTGGAAACCTCAATAATGACAACGCTCGGTGCGACCGTTTCGAAGACTTTTGCAAATGCATTGTTCAATTGATGAACGACATCTTTGCCTGCCTCGGCCACAGCGGCAGGAACAGTGGGCATGGGGACAGCCTCAGGTTGCGCGGCAAGCGATGTACTTAGTGCAACGCACAGGGTGAAAATGGACAAACGCATGGGTTTGAATTTGGACAGCACAGAACATGCAACGTTCAACTGGATCCGTCCAATCCCTGCTTGCTCGAAGGTGGGCTCGCAGTTCAGTCCAGCCCCTGTGACAGTGCCGGACACAGGCCCCATGATATCTCGGCCAACCCTGCATATGCGCGTGTTCAAGAGGCGATTCGTCTTTTGGATCGGCGTCGTACTTTTGATATTGTTGTGGGCGACGGCGCTTGGACCAGAACCTCCGGCGCGCATTTCCATTTCGCCAAGCGAACTTGTTCGGGCTGTCACAATTCAGCGGGACTCGCTGATCGAATTATGCCTGATCGACCACGTCGATCCGAACGGGCATGATGCCCAGGGCCGAACGCCGTTGCTGATCGCAACGTCGCAACAAGATTGGAAAACGGCGCAGCGCCTGATGGGCGTTGGCGCGCTTGTCGATCTTGCTGACAAAAATCGTTTTACGCCACTGATGGCCGCCGCCATGCACGGCAATCTCGAAATCTTTCGGGAGTTGCTGGCCCGCTCTGCCAATCTTCACGTGGAGGCTCGCTCGAAGGATGGCAACGATTTGCTGGGAATGGCGCTCGATGGCGGCAATCCCAACATCGTCAAGTATGTTCTGGAACGTTGGCCTACACTGCCTCAATGGCGAACCAGTACGCGGCGCGCTCTTCAAGCAGCTTTAATGACTGGAGACAAGAGCGAAATCCAGCTGCTACTCAGCAGGCACTCCGCGCCTCCAACGCCCGAGGGGAAGAATGTGCCACTGCTCGCATACGCTGTCGCTGGAAACGACTCCTCCCTTTTTGGCACGCTCTTGGCTTGCGGCACCGATTCCAACACGGCTCTGCCATCGCGCTGCGATAAGGATTTCCTGGCGCTGCTCCCCTCGAAAGGGTTCAGCAGTTACGTTGAAGGAGACAAAGGTCTCACAGTGCTGATGCTGGCAGCGGGCCTCGGTCGGGAAGATTACCTGCGCGCTCTACTTGCGGCAGGGGCTAATCGGAACCAACTGACCAAGCGCGATAAAATGTCTGCACTGGACATCGCCGCGGAGACTGGTCACTGGCGTTCCTCACAAATTCTTCTTGGCGGAGGGCCGTCTCCAGACCAATTGCGCCTCGAAATTTCTCTCGCCTTGCAACGGGTCGCTCTCGTTAAGAACGGCGTGCCGGTATATCGCACGCAATGTTCGACGGGACGGCAAGGTTACTCGACGAAGACGGGCGAATTTGTGATCACGAACAAGGAGCGGAACCATCGTTCTACCATCTACCACGTGGAGATGCCCTATTTCATGCGATTGAGTTGCCTCGACTTCGGAATGCATGCCGGGGTCGTGCCGAATTATCCGGCTTCACACGGATGCATCCGACTGCCCGAGGAAGCTGCGCGCAAATTCTTCTCCGAGATCCCAATTGGAACGTTGGTGACTGTGCAATAGGATGCGCTGTTGTGGCGGTGGTCTATGGACCGCCGATTGAGCGCATGGAACCATTAATCTTACTTGCGCCTGGAGCAGGCGCTCCCTCGTCACATCCGTGGATGCAAAATTGGAAGCGTCGCTTGTCTAAGATCGGTGACGTCGAGACGTTCGATTACGCCTACATGTGCGAAGGCCGGAAACGCCCCGATCCATTGCCAAAGCTTATCGCGGCGCATCGAGAAGCATTGAGCAACGCGAGAAAACGACATCCAGCCGAATCAACGATCCTAATTGGCAAGAGCATGGGTGGCCGCGTTGGATGTCATCTTTCGCTGGAAGAAAAGGTAGACGGCCTCATTTGCCTCGGATACCCGCTCTGCGCCATGGGAGATCGCACAAAACTGCGCGATGAAGTTTTGCGGGCTCTAAACACACCAATTCTCTTTGTGCAAGGCACGCGGGATCCGCTTTGCCCTTTGGATCTCCTTGAACGTGTGCGTACCGAAATGAAAACGCAAAACGGTCTACACGTCGTTGAAGGTGGCGATCATTCGTTGCGCGTGCCGAAACGTCAGCTTCAGTCGACGAGTAGAACTCAGGAGGACATCGATCAACAGGTCCTCAAGGCCATAGCTGGATTTGTTGACCAACTGTCGATTACTGCAGATTAGGTAAAGATGAAACCTACTCCCGTTTCTTTGGCTGAAGTCCGCAGACGAAGCATAAAATCGCGCGCGTTTCATTCCGTCCGCGCCGGCCAGATTGAGTTCGTGAAAGTGAATACCGACGCATGGAGATGGCGCGACATTTATCGCTGGCTACTTGGTTTACGATGGCCGCAGTTTGCCGTGTTCGTCGGCACGCTTTATATCGCGCTCAATCTTCTTTTCGCCGCGCTTTATGGTCTCCAGCAAGGCAGTATCGCTGGCACCACCGGCGGGCACCGGTTTTTTGATTACTTCTTCTTCAGTGTGCAAACGCTGGCCACTGTCGGCTACGGCCATATGTATCCGCAAACGCTCTATGGCCACATCATCACTACCATCGAAATCATGAGCGGCATCTTTTTGCTCGCGGTGATGACTGGGCTGATCTTTGTCCGGTTCTCGCGACCGAGTGCGCGAGTTGTTTTCAGTAACTCAATCGTGATCGCGCCATTAAATGGAATTCCCACGTTGATGGTGCGCGTAGGAAATGAAAATCAACACAGCATGGTCGAAGCGGAGTTTCGGATCATGTTTTCGCGCGATGAACCGTTGGTCGAGGGCGGCGATTTCAGGTACTTCTACGTTTTGAAACTACATTTCGATCGGCTCACGGTTTTCCCGGCCGCCTTAACTTTGCGACACACCATCGATGAAACGAGTCCTCTCTATGGCGCAACCCCTGAGTCGCTCGAATCCAGCCGGGTCCTCCTGATTGTTTCAGTGGTTGGAATCGATCCGGTCATTGCGGCCGCAGTTCAAACACAAAAGGATTACAGCTGGCGCGACGTCCGTTTCGGCGAACGTTTCGTCGAAATCTATACCGAGCACGGCGGCCGGCTAACCGTGGATTACGGCCGCCTTCACGACACCGAACAAGTGGAATTCGCAGTTCACGGTAACGGACATGATAAGTCTTCCAGTGACAAGTAAGTGAGTGGGTCCTGGCTACCGAATTGACTTGTTTATCTTTGCTCCGGCTCCGATACTTCTCCCGAGAGATTGGCGCGTCTTCAATTTTTTATTTGAACAAATAAACGCAAACTAAAGGAGCATTAAAATTATGGGATTATTCGATTCGATACTCAGTGCAGTCAGTGGAAAAAGTGACGCTTCTGGCGAAGCGGCCCCGCTCATAGGGGTTCTCAGCGGTCTCCTCGCACAGAGCGGAGGCTTGCAAGGCCTTGCCAACAAATTTTCACAGAGCGGTCAGGGTAACGCATTCTCATCATGGGTTGGCATGGGTGAAAATCAGCCGGTTTCCAGCGATCAAATTCAAAAAGCGCTTGGTTCCGACCAAGTCAGTGCGCTCGCGGCAAGGATGGGGGTGGATCCGGCCCTTGCCTCGAGCTTCCTGGCTGAATACCTGCCAAAGATCGTCGACAAGCTAACGCCAAAGGGAAAGGTAGACCCTACCGCGGACCATCAGCAAGGGTTGGCCGCTCTACTACCGTCACTCTTACAAAGCCTTGGTGGCCAATCTTCCGGCGATAAGCCTGCGCAAGCTTAGAACGTTTCCGCCTAAGCCATCGCCGGTGGCTACAGCTAAGGTGCGTCATGACTAACCACCTGTTAGTCCGGGTTCCTGTTATGCCTCAGGCGGCCGTAGAATAATTCGTGCAGACTGAAACATGGCGGCTAGCAGGTGCACGACGATGCCGGTGAAGAACGGCCAGAACGCGTCAAGTATGGCGATATTGAAGAACTGGAGTAACACCGCGGCGACTCCCAGGAGCCCAAACAGGTAAAAGGCCACTCCGGTAGCAACGGCACTTTGTAACTGCTGCGGATCCAGCCTGCGAAAGGTTCTGGATGTTGTAATCGCAAACGGCAAAAGAATTACGACCGCGGCGCCGCTGCACCAACGCCAAATTCCTGCGGGTGCCGGCTTAACTGTCAGCAACAACAGTCCAATCACGCAAAGGGCGAGGGGTAAGATTGAATTAGTCAGGCGCAACCGGAGGCGGAACTTATCAATCGCCGACCAATCGTGAACGGATTCGCGCCGGAAAACCACGACGACACCTCCAAAACCAGTGAGCGCAACCGCGCTCTGCGCCCCCGTGCTGAGAGCTTTACCGATTCCATCGTATTTATGTCAGGCAGACGTGACACGCGATGGTAGCCCAATATGGCTTCATAGCGGAATTAGTTGATTCGAATTAACAAATTGTCGCCTGCACTGGAGCCCAGTTAGACTTTACAGCTAGACAGCTCAACCGAGTTTCCCTACATGAAGCGAGGCTGCTAGCGCCTGGCGCACCTGACGTCAAACTCACCACTTGCGAGCCGATCGCGAGCACGCAAAGCCGTGCGCTAATCGATCGAGATCCCTAAAGGAGCGGTTGCCCAAACCCTCGTTTCTTTGGCCTAGGGAAAAAACTTCTTTTCGCGTTATACCCGACTCACACATCACACCTAACCAAAAACTCAAAGGAGAAACTAATGACTAAAAACGTGCTAAATAAACTCGGATTTCTTGGCGCTGTCTTTGTGGCGGCCGTGGGATTTCCTCTAATTTTTGCGTCAAGCGCATCCGCTCAGTTGCCGGCACCGGCCGTTCCGGCTAACCCGGCGGCGCCTGCGCCCCAGGCTGAGGTCGAGCGCGTCATCGTGACCGGTTCGAATATTCCCACGGCGGAAGAGACCGGCCCGAACCCGGTGGACACCTATCGTCCGCAGGACATCGAGAAGCTGGGTATCCGTAATGCCACCGACCTAACAACCTTCATACCACAAGAGGCGGGCGGCACTGTGAACCAGAACATCGCCAATGGCGGTGACGGTACCGTGCAACTCAATCTGCGGGGTTTGCTGCCGAAAGAGACCCTGGTCCTGGTAGATGGCAAGCGCATCGCACAGGGGGCTATTTTCTTCGGTTACGACATTCAGCTTATTCCCTTCTCGATGATCGATCACATCGATATCCTGAAGGACGGCGCCTCGGCTGTGTACGGAGC
>DATIOX010000075.1:0-3626 GCA_035472675.1 Candidatus Dormiibacterota bacterium | reverse complement strand
TCGAAACGCCGGAATCACTGCAAAATCGACATCGTCTCTTACGGTGACGAACTGCGGGCTGCGCTCCGCATTCAATTTGGCAATCGCGGTCTCATCACGCGGATCGACTTCGGCAATGTTGGCGTTCTCATAGATAATCTCCGGCTTGTAATCGCCCATCTTCTCGATCTTGTGGGCGATCTTGTCGAAGTTTGCCTGTCTGACGACTACTCGAATCAATTCTGCTCCACCGAGTTTAACTCGTTGGCCGCGATTACCGATCTTGGCTACAGCAAGCGTTTCGCTCGCGCGACGCTGATACGAATACGGATCGTAGGAAAGTTGAACGTTGAGTGTTGAGCGTTGGGCGTTGAGCGTTTTCTTCTTAAGCATTCCAACCAGCGCCCGTGCCACCGGAATCTCATGTGGACTGTCCTCGGTAAGTGACACGCGAATGGTGTCCCCGATCCCATCAGCTAGCAGCGAGCCGATCCCGATCGCGCTTTTGATCCGCGCGTCCTCCCCTTCGCCGGCCTCAGTTACGCCGAGGTGCAGTGGATAATTCCAGTCCGACCCAAGCTCGTTCAATCGCGCGACGAGCAACCGATACGCAGCGATCATGATCTTCGGATTGCTCGCTTTCATCGAGAAAATGAAATCGTGATAGTCCAGGTCGCTCGCGATCCTTGCGAACTCGAGCGCGCTTTCCACCATTCCAAGCGGCGTGTCCCCGTACCGATTCAGGATGCGGTCGGAAAGCGAGCCGTGATTTGTTCCGATGCGCATGGCGATTCCACGCTTCTTGCACAGATCGACGAGTGGTGAAAACCGCTCGCGAATCCGATTCAACTCTCCGGCATACTGTTCGTCGGTGTATTCGCGAATGACGAATTTCTTGGAATCTGCGTAATTGCCCGGATTGATTCGCACTTTGTCCACCCATTTGGCGGCTTCCATGGCGGCTTCTGGCTTGAAATGAATGTCTGCAACAATTGGCACATTGCAGCCGCGTTCCCGCAAACCCTTTACGATCTGCTCAAGATTGCGCGCGTCCTTTACCGTTGGCGCAGTGATGCGGACGATTTCACAGCCTACGTTTGCCAGCTCGATTGTCTGTTGAATTGACGCCCCCGTATCCATCGTATCGCAGGTGATCATCGATTGGACGCGAATTGGATGATCACCGCCGACGCCGACGATGCCGATCTTCACCTCACGCGTTTTTCGGCGGCGATAAACGAATGGATTTTCGCAGAATAACAACTCACGCATTGTAGGGCTCAACGTCGTTCAATAATATGACAAGCACCAAGTCGATGACCTCGGCTCCGTCGTCACGATAAGATTTTACGGCTTCGCGCAGTCAGCGCAACGCATGCTGGCTACGGCGTTTGCGGACCTTTCGCGGCCGAGTGCGCTTCGAGTTGATCGAGCTTTTTGCGGATAAACGGCAAATCCTGCACGTCGAAGAACGTGATGTAGAGCATGTAACCGATGATCACTACGGCGCAGCTTGTCTGTACGACCTCCAGCACACGCATGTTCACTGGCCTGCGGCGGATCGATTCGATGATCGCCAATACAATGTGGCCACCATCGAGAACTGGAATTGGCAACATGTTCAAGATCGCCAGATTCACATTTAAAATCACGCTAAACCACAGCGCCAGCTGCCAGCCGCGTTCGCTTTGGAAAAGAAGATAGTAAATGCGACCGATCCCGACTGGGCCGCTCAAATGCTGCAGCTTTACGTCCGACTTCGGCGAGGCAACCGCGCCAATTGTTTTTAACGTGCTGGTCACGCTGTTGTAAACTTGCTCAATCGGACTGGGATGCTGAATCGATACTATGCCCGTCGTGTCCCATTGAATTCCAATTCGTGGTTTCTTTTCGCCATTCGTAGGCAGAAGAGTTGGTTTTACCGGAACATCAAACCTTTTGCCACCGCGCTCCACATGAAGAACAAGCTCATCGTTTGGATGTTTGCTGATGTATTCCAGCAACGCGATTGGGTTGTAGATGGGCGTGTTATTAAATCCGCGAATGATGTCTCCCGAGCGCAGCCCCGCCGCCGCAGCCGGCGTGTTCGGTTCCACTTTGTCAATGATCGGGGTCTCTGCCGGATAAATGAGCAACTGGCGCACACTTTGTCTGCGCCATCCGCGGGTCTCTGCTTTGTAAGGTTCCACCCAAACGGTGTCCACTTTTCCATCTCGCTCGAATTTTACCTCGATTTTGTCGCCTTCGCTTCGTACCACATCCCAGCTCACGCTGTCACTCATCCCCATAAAACGCCTGACCGGTTTGCCATCAACCGAGAGGATTTTGTCGCCGGGTCGCAAGCCTGTCTTTTGGGCCGGCGAATCGGGCAAAACATAACCGATCACAGTGGTTGAATCCGCTTCGCTCACTGGATGGCCAACAGCCCAGACGATGCATGCAAAGAAAAGCGCCAGAAGCAGGCTGAACAATGGGCCGGCGATGGCTACGATGATTTTGTCGAGGGCGGAAATTTTCGGCAACCTCGCCCGGTCCACATCCGCTTTTCCCTCGATAATGTCCATCGGCGCAAGTTGCGGCAACGCCACGAAGCCCCCGAACGGCAGCGAGCCGAGCGAGTATTGGACACCGTTGATTGTTTTCTTCCAGATCGGTTTGCCGAACCAAACACCGAATTTTTCGATGTAAAGCCCTCGCCAGCGCGCCGCCAGAAAATGCCCCAGTTCGTGCACCACGATCAGCAGATTGAACAGGATGAGGACTTCCAGCAGGATGAAAACGACGCGAGCGATGTGCAATAGCATTGTAATTAGAAACAAGTGATCAGTGATTGGTCATTGTTGGACACGCGAGCGTATCTGGCGTTGTAATTCTTTTAATGATTTGTCGATCTAACGTATCCGTGCGCTTCCCTACGCGCCCACTGATCGGCCTCCAATATTGCATCCAGATCGGGGTGCGCAACGGCCGTGTGCCGGTTCATGACTTCTTCAACAATCTGCCAGATATCCGGAAAACGCACTTGCCGATCCAAAAAACCAGCGACTACTACTTCGTTTGCGGCGTTCATGACGGCTGGCAACGTGCCACCGGTCTCGCCTGCTCGGCGCGCCAGGTTCAGCGCAGGAAAATCGTCGTAGCGCGGCGTAAAAAATTCCAATCTGGATAATTTAGAAAAATCGAGTGGTGGCAAAGTATTCGGTACTCGATGCGGCCAGGTCACGGCGTATTGGATTGGGAAACACATGTTCGAATAACTCAATTGCGCGAGCGTGGACCCGTCTGCGAACTCGACCATCGAATGAACAATGCTCTGCGGGTGTATCACCACTTCGACGCGCTTCATCTCAACCCCAAAGAGCCAATGTGCCTCGATCATCTCCAGTCCCTTGTTGAACAGGGTCGCTGAATCGATCGTAATCTTTGGTCCCATATTCCACGTCGGATGCTTTAGCGCCTGCGCTGGCGTTATCGAATCAAAATCTTTTCGCGGCGTTTCGCGAAATGGTCCACCTGAGGCCGTCAGAATGATGCGGCGGATGTCCAAAGAGCTTTTGCCTTCCAGGCACTGAAAAATCGCGTTGTGCTCGCTGTCCACGGGCAACACCCGCACGTCATTATCCCGCGCCTCGCGCATCACAATCTCG